>CAZLRO010000001.1:0-21346 GCA_964561865.1 uncultured Rhodothermaceae bacterium
CACGAGGAAGCCGTCAGGCGATCTCATGAGATCGCCTGGCTGACGACGTGATCTCACCCTTGCCACCTTGCAGCAGCATTGCAATAGTCCCAGCGTCGAGATAGCCACGTCTGATCGATCTCATGAGATCGATCAGGCTCCTCGCAATGACACGGAGGAAAGGGGTCGCCAAATCCGCAATCCGAGATCCGCAAGAGATTGCCACGTCGCTGCGCTCCTCGCAATGACATGATCCGAGATCCGCGTGGTGCTCAGACCGAGCAGGCGATGAGCCACTGGGCAGCGTAGTAGGTCGACATGACCACGAGTTGGGCATAGCGAAACGATCCGACGAACCGGTTGAGGGCCAGCGTGGCGTCGGAGAGCAGGAACAGCACCGCTCCCCCGGCAGCAGCAAGGGTGCCCGCGTCCGGTGTGGCAATCCAGCGTCCCAGGGCCTGCCAGCACATCAGTGCAAGGATAGTGGCATACACCAGCACCGGGAGGCGGAGCCGCCCCAGGTGCGGCCAGAGCAATCGCAGCAGGAACACTGCTGCTACCAGAAATGGCAACAGGGCCAACCCGTTGAGCACCGGTCCTGTCCCTCGCGTGAAGGCAAAGAGGTAGCACAGGTGCGCCAGCAGGAAGCTGACGAGTCCAGGGATAAACCGGTCCTTCGGCAGCATGAGGAACACATCCCCGGCCAGGGAACAGAGCAGTCCGGCGAGGACCGCCATCTGGTAGCCCGGCAGCGTGTGGGTGGGTTGCAACAGGGCCAGGGCGGCGATCAACAGGGTTGTCAGCGGCTTGAAGAGGTAGACACCCGTCTGTTCAGCCCGGTACAGCGCCCGGAGGCAGCCCAGCGCTGAGACAAGGATTAGCAGGTGAAGGAGCCACATCGGGCAGGAGAGCTGAGGAATAGAAGCGTCTACCGGTCGAACTGGACGTTCAGTCCGGCCTGGACGGTACGGCCCGGCGACGGCTCGAAGAACCGTCCCCGCTGGGCGTTGACGATCACCGAACCCGCATAGGCCACATCAAACAGGTTGCTGATCCGTAGCAGCGGCAGCAGCCGGAGGCGGCCCGTCGTCAGCCCGGTATGTCCGGCAGAGAGGTCAACGACGCTGTAGCCTGGATTGGCGGTGGTGTTGGCATCGTCCACAAAGTAGCGGGATACAGCCTCGGCGGCAAGCTGCATCCTCCAGCCGTTGCGACGGGCTTCTACCTGGGCGTGCAGCCGGTGGGGCGGGACGCCCGGCAGCCGGTTGCCCCGTAAGGAAGCATCCGTAAACACAAACCGCCCACCGGAGTAGCTGAGTTGGAGCATCCAGCCTGGATGGGGAAGCCAGCCCAGTACCACCTCGGCCCCGGAATGGCGGCTGTTGCCCTGGTTGCGGAAAAACGTGCGCCCACCCCCTTCCGGCGTCTGGAAGGGGACGATCAGGTCGCGGACGTGCAGCCGGAAGACGGCCAGGTCGTAGGAGAAGGGTTGCCAGATGCCCCGCGCCCCCAGCTCCGCCCCCCGCACCCGTTGTGGTTCCAGGTCCGGGTTGAAGCCGCCGGTCAGGTCCGGGCGGTTGACCAGTTCGGTGGTGGTCGGGGTCTCGAAGGCGGTGCTGTAATGGGCATAGGCCAGTCCGTCCGGGAACGAGCGGGTGAGGCCGAGGGCCGGGCTGAGGGCCGAGAAGGTGCGGGTGCCGGTCTGGTCGCCGTTGGTCAGCAGGTGGTCGTCCAGGGCGAAGCGCAGGTGGTCGGCGCGGGCGCCGAGGGTGAAGGCCAGGCGGGCGGGCAGGGGGAGGCGCCAGGTGCCGAAGGTGGCGAGGTTCCGCACGCGCTCGGTCTGGTGCAGGGTACGTTCGGCACCGGGCTGCCCGGCCAGGTTGTCCCGGTTGGTCCGCGCATCCCGCAGCAACGTGGCGTCCAGCCCCACCCCCCAGGTGGGTTGCTGGAACAGCAGGCGCAGGCCCCCGGCCCGGCGGTCGAGCTGGACGTAGGCGAACGAGAGGGGGTTGTCAAGGCTGCGGGTCAGCCCCCAGGCGGTGGCACTGGCAAGGCCACGCCGGGTCTGCTGGAGCAGCGTGGTGCCCCCCTGTGCCTGGCGGCTTCGTTTCCCGGCGGCAGCCTCCACGTTGCGAGGGTCGGCGAGGCGGGGGTTCTGGTCCCACTCTTCCCGGGTGAGAGCGCCAGGGTTTTCGGTGTCCTGGTCGGTGAAAGCCGCCGTCAGGTGCAGCCGGGTGTTGCGGTGCAGGGTCTGGCGCAGGTGTCCGCCGACACGGGTGAAGCGGCCGGCGCTGTAGGCTCGGTAGCCCGCCTGTCGCTGGTCGGAAGCGAACACCTGAGCGAGAGCCTGGTCGCGCTGCCAGGTGGTTTCCATGAGCAGGTGGCGGGTGTCGTAGCCGCCTTGCACGGCACGGACGCGCACCGCCGCCGGGTGGTCGTTGAGGGTGGAAAGGAAGAGTACTCCCCCGCTGCCATTGCCCCAGTACCGGGCGGCAGGCCCCCGGATCAGCTCGGCCCGGCGGACGAGGGCGGGGTCGACGCCGTCGGTGACCGACTGGCCGTCGGCCATCGTCAGCGGCAGGCCGTCGAGGAGCACCTGCACCCCGCGTACCCCGAAGGCCGCCCGGCTGCCCATCCCCCGCACCGAGAGCCGCTCGCCGAGGGCAAAGTGGCTGCGGTCGTTCACCCAAAGGCCCGGCAGGCTGCTCAGGAGCGCATCCAGCGACAGCCCCGGCTCCAGCGCGACGACGCCAGCATCGCGCCGCAGGACCGAGAGGGCGAATGGGGCCGACGCTTCGGTCACACTCGTCCGCGCCGCCTCCACCTCTACGTTGGGCAACGTTGTCAGCGTGTCGGTCGGCTGTGCCTGCACCTGGCAGGGCAGCAGCACCGACGCGAAAAGGGCGGCAAGGCGAAATGACATACCAGCAGGCAGTGGGGGAGGCGGCCCTGCTTGTATGCGGGTGTCCGGTGAAAGGATTCCTACCAGCCGATGCGCCGTTCCGGCAGGCTCGCCGGGGGGAGGGGCTTCAGGCGGACGGGCGGTGGAACGGCCTCGGCGGGGGGGGCGGATGCGGGAGCCGACCGCGTGTGATCGACCGTATGCCGGGCGAACAGGGTTTGCACCCGCTCGGTGAGGGCATGGGCCGGCGCAGGCGACGCAGCAGACGGGTTCCGGCGGGTCAGCAGGGCGGGCAGCCGCTCCAGCGTCACCCCCTGGAAATAGTAGGCCAGGATGTCGCGGTACGAATGTCCCTGCCGGGCCATCTCGTGGGCACCCCACTGGCTCAGCCCCACCCCGTGCCCGAAGCCCTTACCGCTGAAAACGTAGGTGTCGCCCTCTAGCCTCATGTTGAAAAGGGTGCTCTTGAAGCGCTGCGCCCCGAAATGGCGGCTGATGACCAGGCGGAAATCGTTGGCGTTGACCGTCCGTGTACCCCCTGTTCCCAGGGTCAGGGCGATAGTGCGGGCACGCCCGTCGCGGCTGCGGTCGTGGATGCGGAAGCCGGTGACACGCCCGCCGTAGTGCTGGCCCAGTACCTGGAGCAGTGCCGGACGGGGCAGGCGGGACTCCCAGGCGGCGTTTGGGGCCTGGAGGGCATACGGGTCTGGACGCCCCCGCAGGTAGGGACGAGGGGCTGCATTCCAGACATCCTCGTTGCTGGCCGTATGCCCACCACTCGAGGAACTGTAGACCGCCTCGATCAGGACATCGCGGAAAGTGAGGACTTCTCCCTCAGTAAGGCGGGTCGCCTCGCGCGAACGCGGCGTGATCCGCTCGGCTCCCCGATACACCTGCGAGAGGCTGTGGTCGACGTGGTCGTAGGTGTTCCCGTACTTGCGGTGGGCGTTCAGGGCGTAGGTGCGCACCAGCACCGCCATTGCTTTCGAACCCTCCAGGTCGTCCAGCCCGTATTCCGTTGCTACGACGCTGGCGACGTATTCCTCCAGCGCCACATGGTTGACCAACTGGAGGACGGTTGGGTGTTGCGGGTCTACGAACACCTCCAGGCTGCCGCTGTAGGTGCGGGCCACAGCGCGTCCGTCATCGGTGGTCTTCAGGACGAAGGTGTGGCCTCCCGCAGGCTTGAGGTGCAGCACCGCCGCGCCGAGGCTACCCTGCTGTTGCCGGATGTGTACCGTTCCCTCCCGCACCAGCATGGCGGCCGTCTCCCCGGCCCGGAGTGTTCCCAGCACCCGGTCGTTGACCAGCAGACGCAGATCGCCTTCGGGGCTGTAGACCTCCACCTGGCGCGGGCGGGCCTGTTCGAGCACCCGGATACGAAGGGTATCTGCAAGGGGGGCAGCCTGCGCCGGGAGGACGCCCAGCCATACCGAAAGCAACCATAGCTGGATCAGACAAAATCGCATACTCGAAACCCTGGAACCGAACCATACGGCATTGAAAGAGGGGTACTCAGAGGATCGGAACCTTTGCCCGATGGTTAACCAGCAGGCATATTTTTTTGCCGAAGGCTTGACGTTTGAAGGGCAGAGGTTAATTTTATGCTACATCTGTGGCACCAGCCCCACCCGATGTTCTCGGCCCGGAGGAACGTTACCCTTGTAAGGATTATTGCCGCGAGGTCAGGGTGATGCGTGTGGTGGCAACGTGGCGATGGAGGATGCTTCTGGATTGCGCTGGCGGATGAACCACCCATGAAACTGCGACTCTTCAACCTGTTGCTGCCCTTGCTGGCTCCAGGGCTGGCCTTCGCCCAGGCTGGCAAGATCACGGGCCAGGTCACCGATGCGGCCACCGGCGATCCGCTGCCGGGGGTGAATGTGGTCATCGATGGCACGTTGCAAGGGGCCACCTCCGACGTAGAGGGCTACTACCTGATGCTCAACATCAAGCCGGGCACGTACACCCTCAAGGCCACGTTTGTGGGCTACACGGCGCAGGTGGTGGAAAATGTGCGGGTGAACATCGACCAGACCACCCGGATCAACTTTGCCCTGCAGGAGGCGGTGGTGGGGCTGGAGGAACTGGTGGTGGTGGCCGAACGCCCGGTCGTGCAGGCGGACGTCTCCAACAGCCAGGCCAACATCTCCGCCGACGATATCGAAGCACTGCCCGTCTCTACCATCAGCGGCGTGGTGGGCTTGCAGGCGGGCATTCAGGGGTTGAATGTGCGCGGCAGCGGCTCCGACCAGCTCTCGTTCCAGGTCAACGGCCTGACGCTGCGCGACGAGCGCGACAACAGCCCCTTCACCAACATCAGCCTCACTTCGGTCTCCGAGGTACAGGTGATCACGGGAGGGTTCAATGCCGAATACGGCAACGTGCGTTCCGGCGTCATCAATGTTGTCACCAAAGAGGGCGGGCGCGACCGGTTCGAGGTAGACGTGCTGACGCGCTACAGTCCAGCCGACCAGAAACGCTTCGGGGCTGGGCCGAACGACCCGAACTCGTACTGGATCCGCCCCTACCTCGATCCGGCTGTCGCCTGGACGGGCACCGAGAACGGGGCCTGGGACCGGGCCACACGCGAACAGTATCCCCGCTTCCAGGGTTGGATCCGGGAGTCTGAGGAACTGATTGAGGACGACGACCCCAACAACGACCTCACGCCGGAAGCCTTGCAGCAGGCGTTCCTCTGGCAGCACCGCAAGGTCGTAGAGGTGACACAGCCGGACTACAATGTGGATGTGGGGCTGGGTGGCCCGGTGCCGCTGCTGAGCCAATGGGGCGACACCCGCTTCTTCTTCTCCTACCGACAGGACGAGAACCAGTATGTCATCCCGCTCCACACCGAGGGCGTGCGTGACCGCTCCGGGCACCTCAAGCTCACCTCCGACATCGCCCGCGGGATGAAGCTCTCGGCGGAAGCACTTTTCGGCCATACGTTTGGCACGGCCAGCAGCCGCGCCGGGCAGCCGGGCGTATTCCGATCGGCCAGCGGCATCGCCAGCGAGATGAGCCGCGTCAGCTTCATCGACACCCGCATCTTCTCGACCGACTACTGGACGCCCACCACCATCCGTACCAACATGCAGGGGCTGACCTTCACCCACGCCCCCAGCACCGTCTCGTTCTACGAAATCCGGCTCAACCGTTTCGCTTCCGACTATGACACCAACCCCGGCCGGCTGCGCGACGAGACCCCCGTCGTGTTCTTCGGCGGCGTCGGGTTCGACGAAGCCCCCTTTGGCTTCCAGCCCAAGCCCACCTTCGGCGTGGACGGGATGCGGACGGGCGTGGGCATGAGCAACGCCCGCGACACCAGCCAGGTGGTGGTCTGGAACATGAAGGGCGACTTCACAAGCCAGCTCAACCGCGTCTTGCAGGTCAAGACCGGGATCGAGTACAACCTGACCGACACCCGTGTCAACTACGGGCGCTTCGACGAATTTCTGCCCGCCAGCAACTCGCAATCGCAGTGGGACAAGACGCCGGTGCGCGGGGCCGTCTACGGCCAGGGCAAGCTCGAATTCCAGGGCATGATTGCCAACCTGGGCCTGCGCCTCGACTACTTCCATGCAGGGGGGCGCTGGTTTGTGTACGAGCCGTTCACCGACGCCTTCTCGGCCCGTCTCTCCAGCGGCCTCGACACCCTGCTCGTGCAGGAACCCACCGAGCGCATCGTCACGCTCAGCCCACGCCTGGGTGTGTCCTTCCCCGTCACCTCTTTCAGCAAGCTCTTCTTCAACTACGGCCACTTCCGGTCGCTGCCCGACCCGAACAACCTGTATCTGGTGCGCTTCTTCACCGAGTCGGGCCAGGTGGAGCGCGTCGCCAACCCGAATAACCCGCTGCCCAAGACGGTGGCCTATGAGCTGGGCTACGAGCATTCGCTCCGGCAGCAGTTCCTCATCCGCGTGGCTGGCTACTACAAGAACGTGTCGGCACAGCCGTTCCTGGTCAACTACGTCAGCCGGAACGGGGAGTCGAACTACGTGGTGAGCGAACCCAACTCCTACGAGGACATCCGCGGCTTCGAGTTCACCTTCGAGCGCATCCGGGGCCGGTGGCTCCAGGGCTTCTTCAACTACACGTACATGGTGTCCTCTTTTGGTTACTTCGGTTTCGACACGGTCTTCGAGAACAAGACACAGCAGCGAGCACTCGAAAACGACGACGCCGCCCGGCGCGCGGCGCTCTCGAAGCCCGTGCCCCGTCCCTTCGCCCGGCTGAACCTGGACCTGCTCACCCCGACTGACTTCGGCCCCGCCTTCGGGTCGTTTCGTCCGCTCGGCGAATGGCGGCTGAGTTTCATCGGGAGCTGGTCCGACGGCGGCAAGTTCACCTGGGCCGACGGTGGCTCCAAGCCCGGCGTGCTCAACAACGTGGACGTAACGGACAACCGGAACCTGGACCTGCGCTTTGCCAAGACCTTCACGCTGAACGGCCGCCAGGCCCAGTTCTTCATCGACGTGTTCAACGCCACCAACCGCCGCTCGCTCTCTTTCAACGGCTTCATCGACGGCGTAGACCAGCGCAAATACCTGGAGTCGCTGCACTTCCCGGCCTCGCCCGACTACAGCAACATCCCCGGCGATGACCGCGTGGGCGACTACCGGAAGGCCGACGTTGCCTTCGTGCCCATCATCAAGATCCAGAACCGCGCCAGCTTCAACGGGACGCCGGAGCCGGGCAGCCTCTACTACGAAGCCGACACGCAGGCGTACCTGCAATACGCGGGCGAGACCTGGCAGGCCGCCGACGCCGGACGGGTGCAGCAGGTGCTCGACGACAAGGCCTACATCGACATGCCCAACCAGGGGTTCCTCACCTTCCTCAACCCCCGCGACATTTTCTTCGGCCTCCGGCTCTCGTTCTGACCTCCCTTTCCGTTTGACGATGTGATGCCATGAAGAGACGGTTACTGATCGGGCTGCCAGGCGTGTGGATGGGGCTGCTGCTACTGCTGGCCCCGGCTGCCCAGGCGCAGTTCGCCAAAAAATGGCTCTCGGCCGGGTCGCTGCACAACTGGTACTCCGCTGTCGGGAGCGAATGCGAGGTGTGCGGCTTCACCGGCGAGCAGCAGGACGGGATGCGCTGGCCCGGCCTCTACCGGCTCACCGACATGCAGGCGGCGAAAGCCCTCTGGATCGCCGCCACCAACGTGACCGACCAGAACGGCACGTCCTATCCCTATCGGGTCGTCCATGTGGGGCCGCGTGTCTCCGGCTCGGGTGAGTTCTTCCCGACCCGGTTCGAGATGGTCAGCCGCTTCGATCCGCCGACGGTGTTCGTCGATGGCGAACTCTCCGAACCCGAAGCCGCGATGGCGAATGACCTGGTGGACCCCACCCTCCCCGCCGACCGCGTGATCGTCAACGAGGTCAACACGCTGCTGGGCCTCTCGATGCAGCGGCGCATCCTGCAATTCAGCCAGGACTTCCACGACAACTACCATGTGATCGAGTACACCTTCACCAACACCGGCAACACCGACGACGACGCAGAGATCGAGCTGCCCAACCAGACGCTCGAAGGGGTGTACTTCTTCTACCAGTGGCGATGGTCAGTGGCCTTCGAGACGCGCTACGTGCTGGGCAACCCGACGAGCTGGGGCAAGAACGCTATGCTCGACACGCGGGGCGACGGTGTGAAGGTAGACCCGCCCGACGAGAACTTCCGCGCCCAGTACGTCTGGCACGGACGCTTCCCGCCGTTCACCGCCTACGACAACCTCGGCGGCCCCATCATGCCCCCGGCGGCCCCGGCTCTTAACATCGCCAGCACCGACACGCTCGGTCGGCTGGGGGCCTCGCAGTTTGTGGGCATGGTCACACTGCACGCCGACCGCTCGGCTACCGAGCCGGTGGACGACCCGGCCCAGCCCACCACCACCTCCTGGATCCACTCGGACGACCCCTACACCTCCCAGAACGACGCCTTCAACCCGGCGAAGATGGAGGAAGAGTACGCCGTCATTACCACCGGGCACAAGGCCCCGCGCCACGCCGACGCGGTGGAACCCACCGGGCTGCCAGGCTTCCTGCAACCGACGGCGGACCCATCGTTTGGCACGCCAGGAGGGTACTCCAACGCCAACGGCTACGGCCCCTATACCCTGGCACCGGGCCAGAGCATCCGCATCGTCATCGCCGAAGGGGCCGCCGGGCTGAGCCGTGAAGAGAACGTCCGCGTCGGACGCCTGTTCAAGGAAGGCCAGCTCTCGGCGCTGGAGAAAAACACCATCGTCTTCCAGGGGCAGGACTCGCTGTTCCAGACGTTCCGCCGCGCCCTGGCGAACTACCAGTCCGGCTACCAGATTCCGAAGGCCCCCTTGCCGCCCAGCAACCTGGAGGTCAGCTCCGGCGGCGACCGCATCTCGCTGGTGTGGGATACCTACCCGGATGCGCCGTTGCCCGACCGCTGGGAAGTATGGCGCGCCCGGGGGCGGTTCGACAGCACCTACGTGCTCGTCCACACCGCCGCGCCCGACGAGACCACCTTCGACGACCTGACGCCCATCCGGGGCATCGACTACTACTACTACGTCGTGGCCGTCGACGATGGCAGTGGCAACGATGGCACCGGGCTGACACCACCGGGCCGGGAATTGCGCAGCAGCCGCTACTACACGCAGACCTACAGCCCGGCCCGCCTGAAGCGCCCCCAGGGCCGCGGCCTCGACGAGGTGCGGGTCGTGCCCAACCCGTTCAACATCGGCGCCAGCCAGGACGTCCGCTTCTCCGACCAGACCGACAAGCTGGCCTTCTTCAACATCCCCGGTTTCTGTCAGATCGAAATCTTCACCGAGCTGGGGGAACTCGTCGATGTGATCGACCACCAGGACGGCAGCGGCGACGCCTTCTGGGACCATACGACGTCATCCCGCCAGATCGTCGCCAGCGGCCTCTACATCGCTGTCATTACGGTCACGCAGGACATCGAGGACACGCAGACGGGCGAGGTGCTCTTCCGCCAGGGCGAGCGCACCTTCCGCAAGTTCGTCATCATCCGCTAACCGAGCCGGGCCGACCATGAAACGCACGCTGATCTGGACGCTGCTCCTGACAGGACTGACGGGCGGTGCGCTCGCACAGCAGGCCGAGGAGCGGGAGAAGCTGGCACAGACCGGGATGAAGTTCCTCAGTGTCTCGCTCGATCCCCGTGCTGCGGCCATGGGCGATGCTGTGACCGCCTCCGAAGGCGGGGCTGCCCTGCTCTTCTACAATCCCGCCAGCATAGCCCGGCAGGAGGGCTACCTCAGCCTCGCCCTCGGCCAGGTGGACTGGATCGCCGATATCCAGTACAACCAGGCGGCGCTGGCCCTGCGGCCCGGTGGCGGGCGCTTCGGTGTGGTCGCCTTCTCGGTGCTGGCCGTGGATTATGGTGAACTCCAGGAAACCATCCGGGCCGACAACGACCAGGGCTTCCTCGACCTCGGCACGTTCTCGCCCACTGCCTTCAGCGCCGGGGTCGGCTACGCCCGCGCCCTCACCGACCGCTTCTCCATCGGCGGGCACGCCAAGTACGTGCGGCAGAACCTGGGCAGCAGTGTCGACGCCGTGCGTGACGACGGCGGCTTCGTCCGCACCAGCAACGAGAAGAGCGTGATGGCCTACGACTTCGGCGTGCTCTACAAGACGGGGTTTCGAAGCCTCAACTTCGCCTTCAGCGCCCGCAACTTCGCCCAGGAGATCGCCTACGAGGAGGAGAACTTCCAGCTGCCCCTCACGCTCAAGATCGGGCTGTCGATGGACGTGACCGACCTGATGCCAGCCGCTTCCAACCTGCACCGGCTGCGCCTGGCCGTCGATGCCGAGAATCCGCGTGACTTCTCCGAGCAGATCAAGGTGGGGGGCGAGTACGTGTTCATGGACCTGCTCTCGCTGCGGGCAGGCTACGTGTTCCCCACCGACGAGCAAGGCATCAACCTGGGCGTGGGGTTGCACCAGAAGGTGCGGCGGCTGGGCCGGGTGGGCTTCGACTATGCCTATACCAACTTCGGCGTGTTCTCCAACGTGAACCGCGTCGCCTTCTCCCTCTCGTTGTAGCCCCTTTATCCTCTCGCTGCTGATGCATTCCGACCGTTTCCATCGTGCCTGCTGGTGGGGAGGCAGCCTGCTGCTGCTCGTGCTGGGCTGCGACACGGAGGGCACCACGCTCTACGACCCCGAACGCACCTCGAAGCCGGACCCAGTGCTGAACGCCATCGCGCCGCAGGGCCAGGCCTTCGCTGCCGTAGATGTGCTCACCCTCACCGGGCAGAACTTCTCCCCGTCGGTAGACGAGAACTTCGTCTATTTCGAGGAACAGCGGGGTACGGTGCTGGAAGCCAGCCCCACCCAGCTCCGGGTGCTGCCGCCCAACGTCGTCGGCGAGGCCCTGTCGGTGCGGGTGTCGGTGCTGGGGGCCGAGGCGTTCAGCAACCCGCTGTCCTACCGCCTCGACGCCCCTGCAGAAGCGTTCGGCGGCATCGCCACCGGCGAGGAACCTTTTGGCCTGACCACCGACGCACAGGGCAACCTTTACATGTCGCTCTTCACCAACGGCGTCTCCTCCGGCATCAAGAAGCTCGCCCCCGACGGCACCCGTAGTGACTTCATCACCTCCACGTTCAAATGGGATGGGTTGCGGTGGGGGCCGGATGGCCTGCTCTACGGCGTGCGCAGCGTCCGGGCGGTCTTCCGCTACCCGGCCTCCGGCGGAGCTACCGCCGAGACATGGGCCGTCCTGCCCGACAACGCCCTGCGCCTGCTTGCCCTCGACTTCGACGACGGAGGTAACCTCTGGGCCGCCGGGGCGGGCAGTAACCTCTACCGCATCGACGCCAACAAGACGGTGACGGCCTACCCGTTCGTCGCCACCGTGCGCGCCCTCAAAGTCTACAACGGTTTCCTCTACGCCGCCGCACAGCAAGACGGGGCCTACGCCATCTTCCGCTTCCCGCTCACCGCCAGCGGCGACCTCGGCCCGGCAGAGACGTATTTCGACTTCGCCAGCGAGGTCGATGCCGTGGCAAACATCTTCTCGATGGCCGTAGCCACCACCGGAGAACTCTTCCTCGGCACCGATCTGGCCGCCGACCCGGTGGTGGTCGTCGCCCCGGACGGCTCCTGGTCGAAGCTGCATCCGACGGTGCTCCGCCCGACAGCGATTGCGCTCGCCTGGGGCACCGCGCCGTTCCTCTACATGAGCGGCGGACGCACCGAAGCCACCGAACCCGCCCTCACCCGCATCAACACACGCCGCGAAGGCGTGCGCTGATAGACCTTGTCTTCCCTCTTGTCGTAACCCAACATGGAGAACCCCATGAAGAAGCTGTTACTCCTCGCCGTACTGCTCGTGCCCACCCTGGCACAGGCCCAGACCGCGTGGAACTATGTCGGCCCACTCAATTCCGTCGAGTTGCAGGCTGTACTGGATCGGTACCTCGCCAAAAGTGCCGGGGATACCCTGCGCCTGCAAGGGCATGGCATTGCCGTCGACCCGGATGGCAAGGTCTGGTTTCAGCCCTTTAGCAACTCGGACAGCGTGTTGGTCAATGAGGTGCTTTCCACCACCACCGGCCCCAGCACACAGCCAGTGCGGGTGATCTACGTCATCAACCCCGACGGCTCCCAGGCCAGTATCTCGCCGATCAAATTTGTGGACCTGCCCGGCGGCCAGCGCGACACCCTGGGAGGCTTTGTCACGCTTGATGCCAACGGTAACAAGATCTGGGATGTCAAGAGTGGGCGTGGGTTGCGGCGTGACCACCAGGGCAACATTCTGGTCAGCCAGTTCGATGCCCTCTATCGCCTCGACTACAAAACCGGAGCAGGGCTGAACAAGACCTTCCCTACGCCCGCTGCATCGCTCACCCAGGCCGATGCCGATGCCAACGGCAATATCGTCGTTGCTAACGTGTTTCCCGGAAACCCGCTCAAGCTCTACAGCGCCGACTTCACGTTCCAGGGCAATGTGACCGATGCCACAAGTAACTTTTCCCGTAGCGTTACCATCTCTCCTGATGGCAATACGGTGTTTGAAACCGACTATGAGAACACCTTTGTGATTGTCCACCAGCGCCCGGATGAGTTCTCGCCGTTCGACTCGGTCGGTGTCATCCTCAAGGGGATGCGTGTCGAGTCCGCCGCTGTCAATCCGGGCACTGGGCGGGTGTGGTTCAGCGCGGGGAATCCACTCAATCAGCCGAACCAGAACACGGAGGTGGTCACAACCTGGCTGTCGAACACCTGGTACAGCTTTGAGATGGACGACCTGCTCAACTTCGACGGCGTGGAAACCCCGGTCGAGTTTTTCACCTGGCCGGGTTGTGCGGTCTTCGACCAGGGCACACCGTTTGTCTGCGACGACTTCAAGACGGATGACGGTGGTCGGCCGCGCGGGATCACGTTCTCGACGGACGGTAGCATGGCCTATGTAACGCAGTTCAACGAGACGGCCCCGGTCATTGAGGTGTTCTCGATGGGGCCGGTGGCTATCGAGCGTGACCTGAGCACGATCCCGGAGACCTTCACGCTGTCGCAGAACTACCCGAACCCGTTCAACCCCGTCTCGAAGATCGCGTTCAGCATCACCGAGCGCGGGCCGGTACGGCTGAAGGTGTACGACACAGCAGGCCGCGAGGTGGCCTCGCTGGTGAACCAGACGCTCATCCCCGGCCAGTACACCGTCACCTTCGACGGGGCGGAGTTGGCCTCGGGCACGTACTACTACACCCTGGAGTTTGACGGCCAGCGCCTCACCAAGGCCATGACCCTCGTCAAGTAAACCCTGTGGACAGGGACGAAGGGCATCCGGGTCAGCCGCCGGGTGCCCTTCCTTGTCTCTGTACCTAAGCGTACCCCGATGCGCATCCGGACGTCTTGTCTGCGCAGGGTGGTGTTGTGGAGTGCGATGGGCCTGTGCCTGCTCCATCGCCTCCCGGCACAACCCACCTCGCCCCCGAAGTATGAACTGCGCGGGGCATGGATCGCCACGGTCATCAACCTCGACTGGCCGGCCTCGCAGACCGCCGCGCCCGCGACGCAGCAGCAGGAACTGGTGGCAATACTGGATGCGCTCCGCGCCGATGGCATCAATGCCGTCTTCTTCCAGATCCGTTCCGAATGCGACGCCTTCTACAACTCACCCTTCGAACCCTGGTCGAAGTACCTCACCGGCACACAGGGCAAGGCGCCGGTGCCTGCCTGGGACCCGCTGGCCTTCGCCATCGAACAGGCCCACGCCCGCGGGATGGAACTGCACGCCTGGTTCAACCCCTTCCGCGCCGAACGGTCCATCGGCAGCTACCCGCTCGCCGCCAGCCACGTCAAAAACCAGCACCCGGACTGGATGCTCACCGTAGGCACCGTCTCCCTCCTCAACCCCGGCATCCCCGCCGCCCGCGACTACATCACCAGCATCGTCCTCGACGTGGTGCGCCGCTACGACCTCGACGGCGTACATTTCGACGACTACTTCTACCCCTACCCGCCCAACACCGTCAGCACCCAGGATGAGACCACGTTCCAGACGTGGAACATCGGTTTCAGCGACATCAACACCTGGCGGCGTTACAACATCAACCAGTTCGTCCGGCAGGTGGGGGACAGCCTGCGCGTGGTGGCCCCACACGTCAAGTACGGCATCAGTCCGTTCGGCATCTGGAAAGACGGCACGCCAGCGGGTATCTCCGGCCTGTCGGCCTACGACGTGCTCTACGCCGACGCGGTCAACTGGCTGTCCCAGCAATGGATCGACTACCTGATGCCCCAGCTCTACTGGGCTTTCGGTGGGGCGCAGGACTACGGCTCGCTGGCTCCCTGGTGGCAGTCGGTGATGAACGGGCGGCACCTGTACGTTGGGCACGGGCTGTACCGCACCGATGCTGCTACGTTCACCGGCACACTTTTCGGGACCAGCGAAATCCCCAGCCAGGTACGCTTCAACCGCACGCATGGCATCCCCGGCAGTGTGTTCTTCCGGGCGCGTAACCTGACGGCCTATCCCTCCGGCGGGTTCTCGGATACGTTGCAGACCGATCTGTTCCGGACCAGCGCCCTCACGCCGCCGATGGACTGGAAAGACCTTTCAGCGCCGGGAACGCCCGAGACGCTGCAATTTGCGTGGACCGGCACCGATGAGGTACGCCTGGCATGGACAGCCCCGCCTGCCAAGCACACTGTGCCTGCCCGCCGCTATGCCGTCTACCGGGTCCGGACCAGCACCCCCCCCGACGCCGCCACCATCGTGGCCGACCCGACTCACCTGCTCGGCGTGACCGGCCTCACCGAATGGGTGGACCGGCCCGGCATTGCACCGGAACCCTACCACTACCTCGTGACGGCCCTCAGCCCGAACAGCATTGAGAGCGCTGCCAGCAACATGGTGACGCTGGAAGGACGTGCCGTAGCGGTGGAGCTGGAGGCCCGTGCTGGCGGGATCAGCACTGTGGTATATCCTAACCCCTTCGCTGCGTTCACCACCATTGAGGTCGTCCTGGAGCAGCCAGTGCGAGTGGGTTCGTTGAAGGTAGTCGACGCCCTGGGGCGCACCATCGCAGTGCTGACTACGGGTCCGTGGGTTGCCGGACGGCAGACCTTCCGCTGGGATGCCCACGCGGTCGCCAGTGGCACCTACTTCTGCGTACTCGACGCCGGGGGCCGCCGCCTGGTGCAGGCGATGCTCCGGGTGCGATAAGGAATGGACCAGGAGGGAACTGCGGATTTGGGATTGAAGGCTGTTCCAAAGGCTCTACCGAACCTTCCCTCCGTGTCCTTGCGAGGAGCATGGTCGATCATGGTCGATCTCATGAGAGGGACCATGATGAGATCGGTCACAAGCCTGCCCCCTGTCATTTCTGTTCCAGCAACCTACGGTTTCACTGCGGTGCAATCTCCCTTCGGTCGATGTTCCGCGAAGGTGGGAAGAAGGCGGGGGTGGCAATCTCGACGCTGGCGTAGAATTATAGTCAATTTGACTATATATAGTCAAATTGACTATAATTTGTGCTGGGGCGAACGGGGCCATCTCGATGTTGCTGCGACGTTACTGCAAGGCGGCAAGGGCGAGATCAAGACCCCTCGTTCCTCGGGACAGGCTCTGGCCTGGCGATCTCATGAGATCGCCTACGGCCTCCTCGTGATGACACGGGTGGTAACGTATGGCTTTCTTCCCAAGCCCCAAGTACCAAATAGCCAACAGCTAACGGCTAACAGCTATCCTCCCTATTTGCTGAGCACCAGCGTCTGGAGGTCACGGAGGGGGCTGCCGTCGGCGCGGGTGGCTTCCAGCACCGCGTAGTAGACGCCGCTGGAAAGCCCGGTGGCATCGAACACCACACGGTGCCACTGGGCCTCCGCCTGCACTCCGTCGACCAGCGTGCGCACCAGCCGGCCCTGGACGTCGTAGATCTGGAGGCGAACAGGCCCTTCTACTTCCAGGTAGTAGCGGAGGGTGGTAGACGGGTTGAATGGATTCGGGAAGCCGGGTGCCAGCGTGTACGCCGTCGGCTGCTCCACCGTGAAGAGAGCCTCGGCGACGAGGGCGGTACAGCCAGCCGCATCGACGGCCAGCAGCGCGTAGCGGGTCGTATCCCGGCCCGGGGCTGTCAGGTCCCGGAAAAGGTCGGTGGGCAGGGACGTTCCCTCGAACAGCGTCTCTGAGCTGGCTCGCATCGTGCGCGTGAGCCGATAGGTGATCCCCGGTGCAGCCTCGGTGAGGGTAGCCCGCAGCCCCACGATCCCGTTGCGCATCGGCAGCGCCTCGAGCGTGCCTACGGCCAGCGCCGGGCGTTCAACGCTCGTCTCGGGGCTGGCAACGGCCTGCCCGTCGGTCGTCACGGCGTCGATGCGGTAGGTCAGCCGGGCTTCGCAGGTCTGGAGGGCATCGGTAAACTGATAGGTATGTGCCTGTCCGGCAGCGGGCACCTCTCCGACCGTTTCAAACGCCCCCCCTGCGGAGCGGAGGATGTGGTAAACGGCCACGTTGCGTTCGAGTGTGCTCTGCCAGGTGAGCGTCACCGCATCCCGACCGGAGAGCGTGGCGCTGACCTGTGCAAAGGCCACCGGCTGACTCAGCAGGCTGTTGAGGGCCGTGCGCAGGGCGGGCAGCAGGCTGTAGTTGTTATCGCCGGGGCAGGAGGTCGAGTTGAAATCCCGGTGGCCGCGCAAGTTGTCGGCCTTCACGTTGTAGGCGTCGGCCAGGTAGGCAAACGCGGCCTGGATAGAATCGACGAGCGCTGCCGAGGCCACATCCCGGCAGGAGGTCCCCTCCGGTGGATGGTAGCAGCCCAGGACGGACAGCCCGACGTTTCCGGTGTTGCCATTGGCGACGTGGGCACCGATCACCAGTTGCGGCACCTGCGCCAGCGGCACCGCCTCGTTCATAAAGGGTCGCCCCTGGTAGAGGTTGCCCTGGCTGTCCATCAGGAACTGGTAGCCGATGTCGCACCAGCCGCGCCCGTCGATGTGGAAGGTCTGGATGTCTTTTACCACCCGTTTACCCTCTTCCAGGTTCGCGGCCTTGATGCCAGCGGTATGGTGGAGCGTCAGGTAGGTGTAGAACGGCTGGGCATCCGGCGTCCCGCAGTTGAAGGGGCGTGCCCCCCATTCGCTGCGCCGTACGAGGCGGGGGGCAGGCAGCGCCGGAGTACGAAGGGAAGGCTGGATGGGGACAACCGCCAGCGGCGGTGATTCTTCCTGTGACGTGATGAAAACCCCGGCAGCCGCGACGTGGAAATCTGCCCCGGCCGCGTGACGGAACTGTACCTCGAAGCGGGTGGGTGCCGCCCTCATCGCTCCCCGCCAGATGGCCGCCCGCAGCGTGTTCTCGCCAAAAGAGAAGAGGCGCAGGGGTTGCCAGGTGTCCGTGTCTTCAAACCGGATCCACCCCTCGGTGGCCGCGTCCGGCGTATAGAGTTCGACCATCACCCCGTTGAAAGGAAGGGACAGGGAGGCACTGGTGAGGGTGTGGGTCGTCGCTTTGCCTGCAGAGGTAGTCGATGCCTTCGTCAGCGGGACGAGGGCGTCCGTCACCTCGGCGGCGTGCTGGGCCTGAAGTGTGGTCACGCACAGCAGCAACCCTCCCAAAAGCACAGATCGGCGGAACATGGCAGGTCAGTTGACGGGAGAACAGGCAGGGGACGAAGATAGGCCACCTGCCCTACAACAGCAACCGTTCCTTCAACAGCTTCGACCGTTCGCGGCTGGCGATGACGGTGTGCTCGCCGGTGAGCAGGAGTTTGTACCGCCCGGAGAACCAGGGCACCAGCTCCTGGATATGGTTGAACTGGACGAGCGCGGCCCGATGGACGCGCAGGAACTGGTTCGGGTCGAGGCTGGTGTCGAGCTGGTCGAGTGAGTGCTGAACGATGTGGGACTTGAGGTGGGGCTTCTGGCCTGGCACCGGGTCTTCCAGCACATACACCCGGGTGATCCCGTCCACGACTTCGGCGGAGACAAGCCGCTCCGCCGGAACCACCAGCACCCGGTCGCGGACGGGGATCGAGATCTGGCGCATGTATTCTGCCGGGGCTGTCGTCGGGGCAGGGCGGGGCGGGTGGGACGCCGTGGCGTCATCGTCCAGCCAGTCCAGCAGCCGGGCCAGCCGTTCTTCCAGCAACCGCCGCATCTCCGGGGCCTGGCGTAGCCGGATCACACGGGCAATGGCGTCCTCCAGCCGTTCCCGTGTGACGGGCTTGAGCAGGTAGTCCACCGCGTTGGCCTCGAACGCCCGCAAGGCATACTGGTCATAGGCCGTGGTGAAGACGATGGAGGGGTGGTGGTCAGGCGGGATGCGTTCGAGCAGGTCGAACCCGTCCAGGCCGGGCATCTGGATGTCGAGCAGCATCAGGTCCACCGCTTGCTGCTGCAACAGCGCCAGGGCTTCTACTCCATCGCCGGCCTCTCCCACAAGTGCGACCGTTCCGGCCTCGGCCAGGGGGTGCAGCAGCCGGGCGAGGCGCGTCCGCGCCAGCGGCTCATCGTCAACGATCAGGACACGCAGCATGGGACAGGGGGCTGGGGTTAGGCATCCGACGGGGTCGCCAGGGCTGGAGGGGCGGTGGGGGTCGAAAGGGGGTCGCCGGACGCGGCCACGCTGGGCACAGGAGGAAGCAGCAGCCGGGCCGTCGTGCCAGCACCCGGCTGGCTCACCAGGTGCAGCAGGTCGTCGCGGCCATAGAGTTGCTGCATCCGGTCGGACACATTCCGCAGCCCGATACCGAAGAATGCGTGTTCGGAAGGGGTCTCCTGGTCGAACAGGGCCGGGATGCCCATCCCGGTGTCGGACACGCACACCTCTACCATCCCCGTCATGGCTTCTGGCTGGCACACAATGGTGAGGGTGCCGCCCTCGCGCTGCTTCTCGAGTCCATGCTTGACGGCGTTTTCGACGAGCGTCTGGAGGGCGAAGGCGGGCACGGGATGGTGCCGCACGGCGGGATCGACCTCCAGGTGCGTCTGCAAGCGCGGGCCAAACCGCACCTGCTCGATGTGCAGGTAATGGGTCACGAGCCGCAACTCATCCTCCAGCGGCACAAAGGCTTCTCCGCCCGTCTGCAGGACATGCCGGAAGATGGCCGAGAGGTGCTCGACGGCGGCTTCGGCCTCCGCCGGGCGTTCCCCGATCAGCGCCATGATGGTATTGAGCGCGTTGAAGAGGAAGTGCGGATTGATCTGCGCCCGCAGGGCTACAAGCTGGGCCTCGGCGCGTTGCCGGGCCAGCATCTTTTCGCGCTCGACAAGGTCCAGACGTTCCACCGCCAGGGCCAACTGGCTGCTGAGGGTGCGCAGCAGTTCGAGGTCTTCGAGGGTGTAGACCGCCGTCCGCTTCTTCTTCAGCCCCAGCACCAGCAAGCCCATTGGGGCACTGTCGCCCAGCACCGGCACGGCCAGCCCCACGCCGCGCTCGTGCAACAGCCGGGAGAGGTCCGCCGGCAGGGCGCTCTCGTTCAGCTCCGGGTTGCGCGACCAGATACGCTCTTCGTGCTGCATGAACGGCCAGATGAGCTGGAAGACCTGCTCGGTGAGGTAGGGCGGCTCCGGGTGGTAACTGCTGGTCAGCCACGGGCCGACACTGCTGGCCGGGCGGAGGAACAGGATCGCCGAGCGGGCACCGAGGGCCTCGCCGACGGCCTGGATCGTCTGCTGGGCCAGGGCCTCGTGTCGCAGGATCGACCGCATCTGCTCCTGGAACCGGCGGAGCCGTTGCCGCGCCCGCTGCCGGTCGGTGGTGAAAAAGGTAGACGCATACACCCGCAGTCGCCGGGCCAGCCGCTCGAACAGGATCAGCAGCACCACCACGTACAACCCTTCGAGGATATACCGCGACGACCCCAGTTGGGCCAGGTAAGGGTTGAGCAACGAGAAGCCCCCCACCGACAGCAGGAAGATCAGCCCCAGCACCAGCAGGTAGGTGAACGTGCGCGTCAGGACCTCGTCCACCCGGCCATGCTGGAGCGTACCTATGGATACCAGGCTCACCGGGGCAATCGAGAGCAACTGGGCGCTCACGATCAGCCAGCCCGCCGTCGTGTCGTTGACCCGGCCCAGGATCGGCACGATGTCCAGCACCGACAGGGCCATCAGCAGGGCGGTGACGAAGATGAGGGCACTGCCCGTGCGGGACCACCCGCCCAGCACCCCACGGGCCTCCTCCGGACGCCACCGGTACAGCATCAGCACCAGCAGGGCCGCCACGGCGATGTAGCACGAGGCATAGAACAGGATGGGCACCAACAGCCGTTCGAGTGTGATAGGCCCCACCGCCCCAAACACCGAGGTCAACAATACCGCCCCGGCCAGCAGCGTGGTCGGCAGGGCCAGCAACGCTGTCAGCAGCCCCTGGCGAACCATCCCGAAGTAACGGGAGTCCCGAACCACCTTGTACAAGAGCAGCAGGGGGAACCCGATCCACCCCACCAGCCCCAGCAGCGTCAGGGACTGGAACAGCAGGTCGTATCCACTGCCAAAGGTGGGCGGGCCGAACAGCTCTACCAGCAGCAGCCGGAGCAGGTTGCCGAACATCCACAACGAGGACACCAGGATCAGCAGGAACTGGAAGCGGGCACGGCGGCTGTGCAAGGCCAGAGGGCCCGCCAGGAAAAGCCCCAGCAGGTGCAGAAACGCCCCCACCGTAAAGCCCCAGAGGGCAAACTGCCACAGCACTGCCGAACGGGGGTAGAGAAACGTAGGATATCGCGTAAACTCTACCGCCAGATGGGTTTCAGCGTTGTTCTGCAAGACCGAATAGGTGCGGACCTCGCCCGCGTGAACAGCATCCAGGGCGTTGAGTAGCCCCTCCAGGTCGAAGAACTGCTGGTACTCCAGCATGTAGAACGGGTCACCGGTACGCAGGCCGCTCCGGGCCGCCGGGCCGTTCGGGAACACATAGTCGGCAGTGATGCGCCCGTCCGTATCCTTCCACACCACCCAGTCGAACCCGCGCGGAGCCTCCTCCAGCAACGGCAGGTCGGCA
>CAZLRO010000001.1:21356-34834 GCA_964561865.1 uncultured Rhodothermaceae bacterium
ATCTGGTGAAACCGCTGCCAGTCCTGCCGGATACGTACCTTGGGGATCTGGGCCAGGAGCGCCAGACCCAGCACCAGCAGCCGCGCTATTTTCAGCATCCGTTTCATCGTGGCAGGAAAAGCCCTTTTTTACGGTACACGCCGACCCCAACGCCTGCTCAATCCTGAGATGCCCGAATCCCTAAAAGGTTCGCCCAGGCGTACAAAAGGTAGGGTGAACCGTCGAAAAGCCGGGCCGAATGGTAAAAATTTCGGCATGGATGAACACAAACACCACTTCGCAGTGAGCGGAACGCTCTTCCTTTTGCAGCAGGTGGGCGGTGCTCGATGGCCTTTCCCGGCAAGGTAAGGACATCGCCCGGTTAAAAAATATAGTCAAATTGACTATATTATAGTCAAATTGACTATATTTTTCGAGAGGCCCGTTTCCACAGGCACCCCCGGCGCTGAGGCGGGCACGGTGTTGATCGGGTCGCGCCTGTTCGGATTTTCCGGCTAGCTGTCGCGGAAGACCCGTCGTGAAAAGCCGGACAAGCCTTGCCTCATCATTCTCGCGTTCGCATTTTCCCTGTCCGATCCCTTCATCCCATGCTGATAGACACCCATCTGCATCTGTACCTGTCGGCGTTTGACGACGACCGGGAAGCTGTCATCGACCGCGCCCGTGCGGCGGGGGTGACCCGCTTCGTGTTACCAGCCATTGGATTGCCGTCGATCCACCAGGCCCTCGACCTGTGTGCCCGGCACGAGGGCTTCCATGCGATGGCGGCGCTGCATCCTTCCGAGACGCAGACAGCCACCGACGCGGACTTCGAGGCGATGGCAACGCTGTCTCTCCGCCCGGAAATCGTTGCCATTGGAGAGAGTGGCCTGGACTATTACTGGGACCGTTCGTTCGATGAACGCCAGGAGTACTTCCTGCGGCGGCACATCCGGCTGGCCCTGGCGCGGGACCTGCCGCTGATCCTGCACAGCCGTGACCGGGCCGGGGGCGAGGAGGTGGGGCGCGACCTGGTACGGCTGCTTCAGGAGGAACAGGCGGCCTCGGCCCATCCGGAACGCCTGCGGGGCATCTTTCACTGCTTCGGGGGGCCGGGCTGGCTGGCCGAAGAGGCGGCGGCGCTGGGGTTTCTGGTCGGCCTCGGTGGCTCGCTCACGTTTAGGAACAGCGGGGTGGACGAGGTGGCGCGGGCGGTACCCCTCAGCCAGATCGTGCTCGAAACCGACGCCCCCTACCTGGCGCCAGTGCCCTTCCGGGGCCAACGCAACGAGCCGGCCTGGCTGCGCCTCGTCGCGGAGAAGCTGGCGGAGGTCAAGGGTCTGCCCCTGGAAGAGGTTGCCCGGATCACCACGGCGAACGCGGTGCGGCTGTTTGGAATGCCCTGACTAGCGGATGAGGGTGAAGCGACCGTTTCCGACCCAGGCCTGCTGCGCCCCCTGTGCCGTGAGCCGGTAGAGGTACACCCCGGAGGCCAGCGTGCCCGCCTCCACCGGCAGCAACTGCCCGCTGCCCGCCGCGAAGGGCCGTGCCGGGAGCGCGAGCACACGGCGACCGAGCAAGTCCACGACTTCGAGCGAGACGTGGGCGGCTTCGGGCAGGTCGAAGCGGAGCGTGGTGGTGGGGTTGAACGGGTTCGGGTAGTTCCCGTGCAGCACCAGCCGCATTGGTGGCACCGCTGCTCGTTCGGCTTGCACATTCTGGGGCCGGGTCAGGCTATGGGCGGCAGTGTAGATGTGGGCGGGTTCGTTGTTACTGGGCGTGGCGCTGGCCGCCACGTAGAACGTAATGGAATCCGTTAGCTCTGCAGGAGGCGTCCATTGCACCGTCCAGGATGCCGAGTCGGGGAAGTGTGCCACACTCTGGTGCGTCACATACTGGAGATTGCCGAGGGTGAACCGGGTGTTGGCATCTACCAGGGTGAAGGTGCCCACCAGCTGGTTCCGGGCATCCTTGGCCGTCACCTCGAAGCCGAACCGGGTAGCCCCGGCCTGGGCGACGTGGATGGTCACGTCGAGCGGCACGCCGGGTTCATAGGTGTCTGGGCCGCGCAGGACTACTCGCCCCGGCCCGCTGTTCAGGGCGAAGGAGTTGTGGCACCCGTTGGTGTTACAGGTACTGAGGTCGCCCGGCGCGCCGGTGCGGCGAGGAGGTGCCCCGGACGAGAACGAGGTGGCCTCGAAGGGATACAGGACCCCGATTGCGAGGATGACCAGCAACGGCAACCAGCAAGAGCGCATGAAGATAAGCATCAGGCATGCAGGGGCGGTGGAAGTCCCCTGCACGCCTGAATGCGATGTTGGTTCTGTGTGGTACTCCGGGGCTATTTGACGAGGGTGAAGCGACCGTTTCCGACCCAGGTCTGCTGCGCCCCCTGTGCCGTGAGCCGGTAGAGGTACACCCCGGAGGCCAGCGTGCCCGCCTCCACCGGCAGCAACTGCCCGCTGCCCGCCGCGAAGGGCCGTGCCGGGAGCGCGAGCACACGGCGACCGAGCAAGTCCACGACTTCGAGCGAGACGTGGGCGGCTTCGGGCAGGTCGAAGCGGAGCGTGGTGGTGGGGTTGAACGGGTTCGGGTAGTTCCCGTGCAAGGCG
Source organism: uncultured Rhodothermaceae bacterium (assembly GCA_964561865.1). Lineage (GTDB taxonomy): Bacteria > Bacteroidota > Rhodothermia > Rhodothermales > CAZLRO01 > CAZLRO01. The sequence continues at coordinate 23,948 of CAZLRO010000001.1, forward strand.
AACGTCACAGGGACCTCCAGGCCGTCCTCTGTACCGGTGATGGCGCCCCGGATGAGCGTCGCCGTGGCTGTGGGGCCGATCGCCTGGACGCTGCCGTCGGTGGCGGTGACGCGGTGGTAGACCGGTGTCGAGACGTTGAGGCCTACCCCGGCGGCGGTCAGCAGGGCGGCGATCTCGCCGTAGGTGATGTCGAAAGCCGAGGCCGTGCCGGCGGCCACGACCAGGAACGGTACCGCGAAGTCGGGGGTGGCCGCCAGCTCCCAGGTGTAGTACACCGCATTGCCATTGCCATCCCTAAATTCATCCCAGACCACTGAGAACAAAGTATTGGGATTTCCTGTGATGTTCAATATGGAGCCATCGGTCGGGATGGTGATGGCGGGGCTGGGTGGGGCCAGGTTGGTGCTGGCAAGCAGGTGTCCACGGATTTCCCCGCCGCCGAAGAGGCTCGTGTGGATGTTCGCGTAGAACTCGCCCTGCCGCAGGTCGGTCACCTGGCTGGCGGTGAGCTGGAACGTGTTAACATCCTTCTCATAGGAACCGCCCAGGTTATCGGCATCGAGGACAGGCGTCAGGTTGAACGCTACGCTGCCACTGGCATCGACCGGGCCGATGTGCAGGTGGCTGACGAGGTAGGCGCTGCCCAGGTCCTTGAACGTCCCGGCCACTGTCAGGGTGGTGTCTTCCAGTACGGCGATGAGGGCGCCACTGGCCCCGGTCGTCACTACCGGCACCTGGTTCTGTCCGGAGAAGGTGGTTTCGAAGACGGTCGTAGAGAAGGGCAACACCTGGCCGCGGATTTCCCCATTGCCGTACACGCTCGTGTGGATGTTGATGTAGTGGTTGCCTTCGATCAGGTCATGGAGGACGCTCTCCTCCACGTCGGTGAACGTCTTGTTGAGCGTGCCGCTTCTGCTGTCGCCGGCATCGGCCAAGGGCGTGAGGTCGAACGCGACGCTGCCGTCGATGCCCAGCCCTCCGGCGTGTATATGGCCCACCAGCAGGTCGCCCTCCAGCCCGCTGAAGCCACCGGTGACGACCAGGGTGCTGTCCTGTACCTCCACCACCGCCCCGCCCAGGGCAGCCGAAGCGTTCGGGCTGCTCTGTGCCCGTCCGGTGAGGAGGGCACGGAGGGGCACCGAGACGGCAGGCAACACCTGCCCGCGCAACTCCCCGGCGCCGTGTACACTCGTGTGGATGTTCACGTAGTACTGGCGGGCTTCCAGGGCGGCCTGTTGGTCGGTCGTGAGGGCAAAGGCGTTCTGGGCAGCCCCGAACGAGCCGCCATGCAGGTCCGGGTCGAAAGTGGGCGTTAGGCTGAAGATGACCCCGCCATTGCGTCCGGCGACGCCGCTGTGGATGTGGGCGACGAGGCCGTTGCCCTCCATCCCGCTGAAGCCGCCACTGACGAAGAGCGAGTCGTTTCGGTGTTCGACCACGACGGTGCCGGTGCCCGCGCTGCTGTTGGCCGGAACCTCATTCCCGCTGGAGAGCAGGGCTACGTAGGGGGTGGTGCCTGCCGGGAGCAACTGCCCGCGAATCTCCCCGCCGCCGTACACGCTCGAGTGGATGTTGACGTACAACTGCCGGGCCTGGAGGGCGGTGATCTGCTCGGCGGTGAGGGTGACCGTCTTGCTGAAGGTGCCGCCGGTGGGATCGCCCGCGTCGGCGACGGGGGCCAGGTCCACGATCACCGTGCCGTTCGTGCCGGCCCGTCCGTTGTGGATGTGCCCGGCCAGGACGTTGCCCGCCAGCCCGCTGAAGCTGCCACTGACGGTGAGCTGGTCGCCGGTGAGGGTGGCCGTCACAGTGCCGGTGGCCCGGCTGGTGCTGGCCGGCACCTGCTGGCTGCTCGTGAGCACAGCTGCGTAGTCGGTAGCTGCTGGCGCCGGGGTAACGGTACGGCTGGTGGTGTAGATATGATCACCGGAAGGCAGGTCGTTGCCATTGGCCGTGTTGCCAGCGGCATAGAACGTGACGGGCGTGGTTGCATCGCCAGGCGGGGTCCACCCGACTGTCCAGGCATGGGAAGCGGTACCATCCACCGCGTTGTCGTGGGTGACGTAGTTCGGGTCGTTCTCGGCAAACTCGGTGTTGGGGTCGATGAGGGTGAAGGTGCCTACATGCTGGTTGCTGGCGTCCTTGGCGGTGATCTCGAAGCCGAACCGCACCGCCTCGTCCCGTGCCACAGTGACCGTCAGCACCATCGGCTGGCCGGGTACGTAGTGGTCATCGGTGGTGATGGTGACCGAGCCGGTGCTGCTGTTGAGGGAGAAGGTGTTGTGGCACCTGCTGGCATTACACGTCCCGATATCGCCCGGTGCGCCGGTACGGCTGGCCGGGGCGCCTGTGGGGAACGAGACGGCGATGGCCGGATACAGCACCAGGATTGCCAGCAGGCTTGCTCCGGAAAACCAGTGTAGTCCGCAGCGGGAACAGGGAGGAGACGAAACAGGAGGGTGCATAGGAGGGCAGGATTGGAGATAATGATGCTGTGCAGATTTTTATGGAGAGGAAAGGTCGAGGTTACCGCAGGCGGGGCAAAAAAATACCCTGGGCGGAGGTCGTTTCCAGCGGCTTGCCCAGCCTCACGGCACCTCACGGAGTACGGCGGCAGGCAAACAGGGCGTCGGAGCTGGTTCAAACAATTTCTTTGTGCGCATCCGTGCAACAACTAGCCCTTCACCTGTCCAAATTCGAGCAAAAGAGCGCCGAAAGCAATGCCGGGTCTGCCGGTTCGGGTCGGCGTCCGTCCGATGGGCGGTCGATCAGGAGGGGGGCGGGCCGACAGCTTCGCCGAACCAGCGGGGTGGGTCGTAGCCGTGCCCTCCCCAGGGGTTGCACCGCAGGATCCGCCAGAGGGCCAGCAGGGTGCCTTTCAGCGCGCCGTACCGGTCCAGGGCCTGCAGCGCGTATTCCGAGCAGGTGGGAGTATACCGGCAACTGGCGGGCAGGTGGGGGGAGAGGAGCACCTGGTAGCCCCGCACCAGCAGCTTCAGCAGGCGGCGGGGCGCATGGGTCAGGGCGGTCCACATGGGGCGAACAGGGTGACACGGCTTCGGAGGCACTGCTGCAACCGCCGATCCGTGTCAATGTTCGTTGCGGCGGGTGCTGGTGGGGCGGGTGGGGCGCGCCACCTTGCCACTGAGGGCGATGCGGCTCCGGCGCGTGGGCTGCCCGGAAGTGGTGTTGGCGATGGAGGTAACAGGAGTTGCCTTTGGGGTGGACTGGACGATGCGGCGGTCGGTGCGGCGCAGCTTGTAGGCTACATACGGATCGCGGGTCGCATCCACATCCTCGTAGAACTGGAACCGTTGTGGGTCCACCCCCAGCGCCTCTGCATCGAGCGGAGTGGTGTGGGCTGCCCACTCCGGTGGCACGCCGTTGGGCATGGAGACGGGGCTGTAGAAATGGCGCACATGCAGGGAGAACGGACGGGCCTCCGGTGCGGCCAGGTACACGTCCAGGGCCACCTCCAGCGTCCGGAGCCAGTGCTTGTCGGTGCTGTGCTGGTTAAGGCGGAGGAGGTCGTCGCGGTGGACACTGGGCAAGTTGAACGCGCTGAACTGGAGGGGTTCGAGTACTACTTCGCGGTAGGTGTCGCCCCGGTATTGTGTCTCCACGCGGTTGCGCACCACCCAGGCCACGTAGCGTTGCTCATGCGGGCGGTCGGTTTCCGAGAGGACGCACCGGGCCAGCCACAGCACCTCGTCCATTTCAAGCGGGGTGAGTCGGCGCACGCGGTCCAGGATATCGGTCGGGTCCTGGCCCAGGGCAGCACTGGTGGGTGGAATTCCGGCCAGCGTCAGGGTTAGCAATAGCCCGAGGCGAAGCGGCATGGGGTCGTGTAGCAGGGGTGACAGGGGCGGTCGGCAGCGGACAAACGCTATGCCGACTGCCTGTTCCCTGCGAAACAGCGGTTGCAGGCCGAAGGGAAGGAAAAAATGACCGGCTTCGCTTGCCCGATCCGGGTGCTTTCAGGCGGGCACGCGCACCCCTTGCCGGGCCTCCACCGCCCAGCCATAGTGCAGCAACGGTGCCGCCTCCTGTGCGAACTGGACGGCGGTCTGGGCAAAGCCGGGCGATTGCAGGGCCTCCTCCGGCACCGGGCGCGTCACGACGAACGACTTCAACTTCAACGGTCCGGACAGGGCATGGTCGGCGAAGGCTTCGTAGCCCTGCGGCATCCGTTTGAGGGACTGGCTGGGATCGAGGGAGAGGTGATGGGTTGCCAGGTCTTCGGTCATGCCCAGGAATGCCTCCGGGTCAGCCACCATCCGTTCCCGCCAGGCCCGCAGGAACGGGGCCTCCGGCATCCACCAGCCCGCTGCAAGGAAGCACTGTTCGGGCTGGACGTGGAAGTAGAGGACGCCGTTGTCGTTGATGGAGCCGGAACGGGACACCACAGCTCCCATCCAGGTCTTGTAGGGCTCCTTGTTCTTGGAGAACCGCGTGTCTCGGTAGATGCGGAACAGCCCCCGTTTCGGGTCTCCCTTGACCGGCAGGCCGAGGGACGGCATCGCCTGTCCGACCTCGGCCACCAGGCATTGCATCGGCCATTGCACCTCGTCGTCGAAGGTGGCTTTCCGGGGCTTGAACCAGTCCCGGTCATTATGTGCGGCCAGGTCTTGCAGGAACTGGAAAGCCGCCGGCTGGAACCCCGGAAAAGGCGGAAAATCGTGCATAATCGTCGGAAAAGAAAAAGGTGAGAGTTGCAAGCTACAGCCCCCACCCCGCCTGGACAATATGTGCAAGGGTCAGACGACGCCCACTTTTTCGAGGGAGGCCAGCACCGCCTCATGCAGCCGCCCGTTGGTGACAATGACCCCCTTGTTCTGTTCAAGCCCTGCCCCGTGCGAGAAGTCCAGCGTCCGTCCGAAGATGTCGGTGGCCTGGCCGCCGGCTTCGGTCACCACCAGCACCCCGGCGGCGTGATCCCAGATGCGCTCCACGTAGCCTGGACGGGTGGGGAGGCGGAGGTAGATGTCGGCTTCGCCACGCGCCACCACCGCGTATTTGGCCTGGCTGTCCATCCGCACCGGGGCTGCGGAGATGCCGAGGGTGGCCGCAACGTTCGCGGAATCGTCCTGGGCTGTGTGCCCGGATTCCACCGACTCGCAGAACCGGGCAGCATGGCTGGTGGCGGTCTTGCTCACCTGCACGGGTCGGGCCTCGTCTCCGTCGAGGGGCACGCGGAACACCCCTTCCCCCCGCACGGCCACGAAAACCACCCCCAGTTGCGCACTGCCGGGGTCTAGCGGCAGGTTAGGGCAGGCCAGGGCACCGACCGTCACCTCACCTTCGACCACCAGCGCCAGGGCAATGGCGTACTGCTCGCTCCGCAGGAAGCCCTTGGTGCCGTCGATGGGGTCGAGCGTCCAGAAGCGCGGGCTGGAGGCTTTTGCGCCCCCATAGTCGATCCATTGGCAGACCGCTGCACCGTCTGCGTCCGGGCGCTGTCCCTGCACATGCCCGACCACCCGTTCGAGCAAGGCGTCGTTGTTCCGCAGTTCGGCGGAGTCCTCTTCGGCGATGATCGGGTCGTCCGGGAAGGCGTCATGCAGGGCACGGCAGACGAGGGCCTGGCTCCCGAAGTCTGCCACAGTGACGGGGCTTTTGTCTTTCTTCTCCAGCACTTCGGCAGAGATCTGCACCTGTACGGCACGGCAGAGCCGGGCGGCTTCACGCACGGCGGCAAGGGCTACCGCACGCTCCTGTTGGTAATGGTTCATGCAATCGTGGGGTTGTTGGCTGAAGCACGCAATATGAAGCCGTTCACCGTGCGAATGAAATGAAAGGTTGGTGAATGGGGTTGGGTGCTTGGTGCTTGGTACTTGAAAAAATCCGCAAGAGATTGCCACGTCAGGGTCGATCAGGGTCGATCTCATGAGATTGACCCTGATCGACCCTGCTCCTCGCAATGACATGATCCGCAATCCGCAATCCCCGAAAATCCCCTCTTGAGAGGGGTGGCCCGCTCGGCGCACGCCGGGCGGGACGGGGTGTGTTGCCCCTGCCGACTGCAATGCCGGTGTTAGTACAAGTGCTGCGACATCCCCCGTCTCCTCAGGTATAGTCAAATTGACTATAATTATCGTCAATTTGACTATATCGGGAGCCACCCCTCTGCGAGAGGGGACTTTGGGAAAATGGCAGCAACCTTCCCAAACGTGTCATCACGAGGAAGCCATCAGGCGATCTCATGAGATCGACCAGCTAGAGCCTGCCCTGGGGAACGAGGGGTCTTGATCTCGCCTTTGCCACCGGGCAACACCCGAGAAGGGTACGGCCTCCGCGTTCGCTTCAGGTCTCTCCCCGCAATTTCGACCGATGAGGGTGTGATCAGCGGGGTGTTGTGTCCAGGTCGCGGAGGGTGGTGGCGAGCAGGCGCAGGCGGCGGGCGTTGGCGGCGTTGGCCGTCTGGGCGTCACGTTCCAGTTCGGCGGCGGTACGGGCCAGTTGAGAGAAGGCGGCCTGCTTCGCCGGGCCAACGGCGGCCCGCTCGGCCTGCTGGAGTTCAGTCTGGAGGCGGCTGAGGCGGTCGGTGCTAATGCCATTGCCCCGCACGAGCTGGTCGAGGTAGGCGCGGGCCACGACAACGCTGGCGGGCCAGACGAGCCGCTGCTGGTTCTGGACGTTGAAGTGGTCGAACTTCACCAGCCGAGCAGCGTCGATCTCGTTCTGTGACAGGTATTCGCTGGGGGTCAGCTCGAACACATCCAGGCCGCGCACGATCTCGGAGCCGTAGATGAACCCGTTGTACCAGTAGGTGGACCAGTATCCGCCCAGGATCATCTTCGTCCCGTCTGCAGGCCCCCGGTCGAAGTAGGCGATCTCGACGGGATGGGCCGGGTCGGTGAAGTCGAAGAGGGAGAGGCCGCCCTGGTACCAGGCCTGGGCCATGATGTCGCGGCCTGGGACGGGGATGAGGGAGCCGTTGTGGGCTACACAGTTTTCTTCCTTGGTCTGCGGGGCCGGGAGCTTGTAGTAGCCCACCGGCTGCATGTCGTTGCCGGAGAGGGTGAACAGGGCATTGGCCCCCCATTCAGGCCGGTCGGTTTCTCGGCACCGGGGGGCACCGCCGCCACCCCACTCGTCGGTGAACAGGAGCGACGTGCCGTCGTTGTTGAAGGTGGCCGAATGCCAGTAGGCGAAGTTTGGGTCGCTCACCTCGTCGATACGCTTCGGGTTGGCCGGGTCGCGGATGTCGAGGAGGATGCCATTGCCAGAGCAAGCTCCGGCAGCCAGGCCCAGTTCGGTGTAGACGGTGATGTCATGGCACTGATCGGTCTCACTCGTCTCCTGCGTGCCTTCGCCGTGGTCACCACCACGCCAGAGGCCCCCGATGTTGCCAGTAGCATCCGCAAAGATGCGCGGGGCATTGACGATACGGGCTTCGTGGGGTGCCGCAACGGGCACCTGGATGACCTCGATCCGGAACAGCGACGTGTTGGGGTCTTCCTCTGGCGTGCGGTCCGAACAGCCCGCCAGCTCGGACCCTGGTCGGACCTGGTTTGTGCCGGAGACGTAGATGTACACGTTCGCCGCGTCGCGCGGGTCGGTGACGAGCGTGTGGGTGTGCGATCCCCGGCAGGTCTGCACTGCGCCCACCTGGCGCGGATGGTCGAGGTTGCTGATGTCGAAGATGCGCACGCCGCGGAACCGTTCGGCGCTCACTGTATCAACGACACCTTCGGTACCACAATCAAGGCGGCCCCGCGTCTCTTCGACGGACATGAAGAGCAGGTGCTGGTAGACCGAGACGTCTCCCTGTCCGCCGGGGCAGACGTAGGTGGTGCGCAAGGTGGGATTGGTCGGGTTGGAGATATCCCACACCTGGATGCCGAAGTAGCCGCCGACGAACACGTAGGGGCCGCTGAAGGCGAGGTCAGCGTTGGCATAGCCGAAGTCGGCGGGTTGGGAGGGGTTGAAGAAGCCCTCCGGGCGTGGACGGTGGGCTACGTGCCGCAGGTTCAGGATGGCCTCACCCGCGTCGTTCCATCCGGGCTTCAGGCCCACGCGGGGATCTTGCGCCTGCGCCTGAACAGGCATCAGCAGCAGGGCGGTTGTGAAGAGCAGGTGCCAGGGACGGGGCATGGTTGGATTTGTCATGGCGGCGGGGTTGATTTGGACGAGGTGCCGCACCCGATTGCGGCCACGAAACTGTCAGCGGGGCGGGTTATTCAGCAGGGTGCGCATGCGCCGGATCTCGGAGCGCTGGTCGACGTCGATGTCTGCGACGAAGCGGAAGGTCTCGGAGTCCTGCAACGCCCCCTGGGTATCGAGCAGGTCAGCCACCATGACCAGGGCGCCTTCGTGGTGCTGGATCATCAACTCCAGGAACAGCCGGTCGAAGGTGGTGTCGGTGGCGGCGGTGAGGCGGGCCATCTGGTCCGGCGTCAGCATCCCCGGCATGAGCGGCATCTCCTCCGCGCCGTGGTGGGCATGGGCACTGGGGTCCGGCACGTCCTGGTTGCGTTCGTCCAGCCAGCGTTGCATCCAGGCGATCTCGTCTCCCTGCGAGACGGTGATCCGTTCGGCCAGCAGGTGCAGGCCCCGGTGACGGCTGCACTCCGGCACGAGGCGGGTCATCTCCAGTGCCTGGGCATGGTGGTGGATCATCCCCTGCATGAACTGCACGTCCGCCTCGGTGTATCGGGACGTAGGGAGTACCGGGGCTGCCTGGCCGACAACAGGTGAGGCGACGACGCCCCACAGGAAGGGGAGGAGGCAACCGGCCCCCCACAAAAGCGGCCGAATCTTCATGTCGCTGCGTTCGGGAAGAGGCAGTTCTCTAGACCAAAGGGAACGGAAACGGGCATCTTCCGCGCAATATACGGTCGATGAAGGTGGTTTGTCTGTAAGGGTACGCGGGCTTGTTTTGGCCCGCCCGGTGAGGCATGCGAGGGTTCGGGAATTGCAAAACGCCCAGCCTCACCCGGCAGTTTCGTCGAAGAGCGACGGCTGGGGAGCATGCAGGCGCTCGATGAGGCGGCGGTTGGCACGGGGGAAGGCGTACTGGTCGAGGTCGGCAGGGGCCACCCAACGGAGCGGCTCCCCGTTGGCGGCGTGCGGGGTGCCGGAGACGAGGCGGCACCGGAACGCATGGAGGGTGATGCGGAAGTGCGTGTAGGCGTGGGAAAGGGCCATAAACGGGGCCGTCACTGCCACCTCGATCCCCAGCTCTTCCCGGAGTTCGCGCCGACAGGTCTCAGCCAGCGGTTCGCCGGGGTGCTGCTTGCCGCCGGGGAATTCCCACAGCCCACCGAGCAACCCGTTCTCCGGTCGTCGCTGGATGAGCAGGGCGCCGGTTTCGTCGAAGACCAGGCCCACCGCGATGTCAAAATGGGGGAGTGGGGCCTTTTTTCGGACGACCGGCCACTGTTCGGGAGTGCCGGAGGCCCATGCGCCACAGACGCCCTGAAGCGGGCAGCGCGTACACTGCGGGCGAGCCGGGGTACAGACCGTCGCGCCGAGTTCCATCATCGCCTGGTTGAAGGTGCCGGGCTGGTCGGCGTCGAGGAGGGCGTCGGCCAGGGCCTGCAACGAGGGGCGGGTTCGGGGGGCCTTCACGTCGTCGGCGAGGGTGAACACCCGTGCCAGCACACGGGCCACGTTGCCATCGAGCACAGCGTAAGGCTGGTCGAAGGCGATGGACAGCACCGCCGCCGCCGTGTAGTCGCCCACACCGGGAAGGCCGCGCAGGAGGGGCCATGTTGCGGGAAACTGTCCCTCAAACGCCAACACTACCTGCTGGGCAGTCCGGTGCAGGTGGCGGGCACGGGCGTAATACCCCAGCCCTTCCCACCGCCGCAGCACCTCGTCGAGGGGGGCAGCGGCCAGGTCGTACACGGTCGGGTAGGCCGTTGTGAACCGTTCGTAGTAGGGCAGGGCCTGGTCTACCCGCGTCTGCTGCAACATCACCTCCGAGAGCCAGATGCGATACGGGTCGCGGGTGCGCCGCCAGGGCAGGTCGCGCGCAACGGCCCGGTACCAGCCGGTCAGGTGCTGGCGAAACGCCAACAGGTGGGGGGCTTGTACAGTAGCGGGGGGAGCAGACACAGCGACAGGGTAAGGGGGAGGGCCACCAAGAAACGCAAGCGCCACCGACAACGGCGGGCGTATTCTTCTACCGGCAGGACATCCGGGAGCGCCAGATGGTGTAAATTCGGCGCGACCGCCCTGTTAACCCGCACGCACATGTCCAGCCCCCGGATCGGAGAAGTGATCGCCTCCAGCACGCGGATGTGGGAGGTGGAGGTATACCGCGATGCAGCAGCCCCGGCCTTCGGGTCGTGGGCACAGGTGCAGCAGCCGGACGGCACGGTCTGCTACGGGCTGGTGAGCCATGTGGAGATTGGCAGCTACGAGCCGCACCGCCGGGCGCTGGCCCTGGGCATGACCCCGGACGAACTACGCCGCGAGATGCCCCAGGTGCTGGTACTGCTGCGGACGACCTTCCGCGCCCAGGTGCTCGCCTGGCGGGATGCCCGCGGGCGGGTCCGCCAGACCCTGCCGCCGCATCCGGCTCCGGTACATGCCTTCGTCGAAGCCTGTGCGCCCGATCTGGTCCGCGCGCTGGCCGCACCGTTCGACTTCCTGCGCACCCTGGCCCGTACCCCCGACCCGGCGGTGCCCGCCGACGACCTGCTCGTGGCGGTGCTGCAACAACTCTACCATGCCCACGACGGCGGCCCGGACGGGCAGGCGGTGCTGCTCGCTGCCGGGCGTGCCCTCACCCGGCTGCTCAATGACGACCACGAACGCCTCCAGTCAATCCTGCGCCGGGTGCAGTAGCCTCTGTTGCCGGATGACGGACGGGGAAAAAGAATCCTACTTCACGAGGAGCATCGTCCGGCTCTGGGTGAACGACCCCGCCTCCAGCCG
>CAZLRO010000002.1:0-20665 GCA_964561865.1 uncultured Rhodothermaceae bacterium
GTTCTTTGGTTGGTTTTGACTTTTTCGTCATAGATTAGAGGGGTTTCCCCAGAATCCGCAGTGCGAGGCGGATTTTTTGTTCCAGCGTTGTTTCTGACGTATCCAGCGATTTGATGGCCTCCCGTATTTCGCGTCGCTCGAAACCCATGGAGAGAAGCGCTTCCGTGAGTTGCTTGGTCTCTGCCGACGGCTGTCCGTCGAGCGTCATCGTACCGGCTTCTGGCTGCACCTCCCCAGCCAGCACGTTCATCAGGGTGCTCTTGCCTGCCCCGTTCTCACCGATGAGGGCGTGGACCTCCCCCGGCTGCACCAGCAGGTCCACCCCGTCAAGTGCTACCGTAGGGCCAAACTGCTTGCGGATGCCGGAAAGCTGCAACATGCAGGGAGAGGTTCGGGGGCTGTTCCTTACGGGAGGAACGCATCCAGCGGGGGGTGAAGCAGGGCCTGGGACTCAGGGGTGTCCAGGTTCTCCGGGGTGATGAGGGTGACGCCCGTATCCACACGCGGCTCGACAGACTGGCCTTGCAGGTGCGCCACCATCGTCATCACGCCCTGGTAGCCCATGTTGAACGGGTTCTGGACGACGATGCCGTGCAGTTCCCCGGCCCGGAGGGCATCGAGGAACGGCTGCGTGGCGTCGAAGCCGACGAAGGTGACCTTGCCGGCGAGGCCCCCGTCCTGCAACGCCAGCAGCATCCCGGCGGTGGCCGACTCGTTCGGGCAGAAGATGCCCTGCACCTGTTGTGCGTAGCGGTTGAGCAGGTTCTCGGAAGCCCGCTTTGCTGTGTCCCGCGTAGGCCCGGCGTACTGGTCGGACGAGACCAGTTCGATGCCGGGGAAGTCGGCGCGGAGGCGGGTGACGAAGCCTTCCTCGCGGTCGTGTGTGCTGGCCGAGCCTTCCTGGTAGCGCAGCATCAGCACCTTGCCCTGGCCGCCGAGGCGCTCGCCCATGCGCTGCGCCGCCAGTTCCCCGCCCCGGAAGTTGTCCGTGGCGACGAAGCTCACGATGGCCTCGGTGCTGAGGCCGGAGTCGATGATGACGGTGGGGATGCCCGCCCGCTGCGCCTCCTCGACGGGCCGGACGAGGGCGCGGTCGTCCAGCGGGGCCAGCACGATGCCGCTCACACCCTGGCTCGTGAAGCCCTCGACGACCTGGATCTGCTGCTCGCGGTCGTCCTCACGCAGCGGCCCTTTCCAGTCAATCGCCACCGTCACCCCCTGGGCTGCCAGTTCCTGCACCGCCTTGTTTGCCCCGGCATGGATGCTCTTCCAGAACTCGTGCGTGGTGCCTTTGGGGATGACGGCGAGGGTGTACTGCGGGGCATCCCCGGCGGGTCGGCTACAGCCCGCCGCCGCCAGGAGCAACAGGAGGGGAGGAAACAGGCGTCGAAACATAGGATGGCGTGGTTGGTCGGGTGCGGAGGAATTACGATTAAAAAGTGCAGAAACCCAAATCCTGAGGCCGGAGCGTTTTCCTCAAGCACCAGCAGGCACTTCAAACGCCACCGCCCGTTGCCGGGACGTGCCGAGGCCGTCGATGCCGAGTTCGACCACGTCGCCGGGTTGCAGGTAGCGGGGTGGCTTCAGGCCCAGGCCCACACCCGCTGGGGTTCCGGTAGAGATCACGTCGCCGGGCAGCAGCGTCATGAATTGGCTGAGGTAGCTCACCAGGGTGGGTACGTCAAAAATGAGGTCGGCGGTCGTCGCATCCTGCATCATCTGGCCGTTGACCGTGAGCCAGAGGCGCAGTCGGTGGGGGTCGGGCACTTCGTCTTTCGTCACCAGGTAGGGGCCGAGGGGTGCGAACGTGTCGGCGCTCTTGCCTTTGACCCACTGCCCGCCGCGTTCAAGCTGGTGTTCGCGCTCGCTGTAGTCGTTGTGCAGGGCATAGCCTGCCACATAGTCCATCGCTGCCTCCACCGTCACATACTGCGCCCGCCGCCCGACGACGACGGCCAGCTCCACCTCCCAGTCGGTCTTCTGCGACCCGCGTGGCAGCACCACCTCGTCGTTTGGGCCACACAGGGCCGTGGTGGACTTGAAGAAGACCACTGGCTCTTTTGGTGGGGCCACGCCACTCTCGGCAGCGTGCCGGGCGTAGTTCAGCCCGATGCAGACGATTTTCGATGGACGGGCGATGCAGGGGCCGCGCCGCACGGCGTCGGGCACGGACGGGCATTCGGCGGCATGGTCGGCCAGCCAGCCAGCCAGCCGTCGCAGGCCGTCGGTGCCCAGGAACCGCTCGTCGTAGTCCTCGCCGAAAGCGCCCACACCCACATGCCGCCCGTCCGGCAGCAACACACCGGGCTGTTCATGGTCTACTGCCCCGAACCGGAAGAGCTTCATAGAACTTGGATGACAAAACCAGAACGCGAAATGCTTCCGGACGCCCACACCACCCCTGTCCTTCCTCACCCGTGCAGGTGGAGGAAGCCGCCGTCGATGGGGTAGTCGGAGCCGGTGATGAAGGCGGCGGCGTCGGAGCAGAGGTAAAGGGCAAGGGCAGCGATCTCGTCCGGCTGGCCCATCCGTCCGATGGGCTGGGTGCGGGCCAGCCGGTCGTACATCTCCTGTTCGCGGCCCGGATAGTGGCGTTGCAGGTAGCCGTCCACGAACGGGGTATGGACCCGCCCCGGCGAGATGCAGTTGCAGCGGATGCCGTCACCAATGTAGTCACGGGCCACGGAGAACGTCATCGTCCGCACCGCCCCTTTCGTCATGGAATAGCCGAAGCGGTCGGCCAGGCCCACCGAGGCAGCCACCGAGGCGAGGTTGAGGATCACCCCGCCGCCGTGCGCCTTCATGTGCCCGACGACGGCCTGCATCCCGTGGTACACGCCCTTCACGTTGACGCGGAAGAGCCGGTCGAAGTCCGCCTCCGTCGTGTTTTCGAGGTTGCCGATGTGGGAGACCCCGGCGTTGTTCACCAGGATGTCAAGCCGCCGCTGCTGCGTGATGGAGGCGAAGGCTGCTTGCACCTGCACCGCGTCGGCCACGTCGCAGCCCAGCGCGGCGGCGTGCCCGCCGGTGGCGGTGATCGCATGTGCGGCCTCCGTCGCCGCCGCCGCGTCGATATCGAGCAGGTACACGAAGGCGCCCGCTTCGGCGAACGTCCGGGCGATGGCGCACCCGATACCGCTGCCCGCACCAGTGACCGCCGCCGTCTTGCCGTCGAGTCGAAACATGGTTTTCAGAGGGAAACGCCCTGTTTCCAGGGGATAAAGTCGTCCTGGCCAAGCATCTGGGCTTTGGTGAGCAGCCTGCCGCTGGCGACCTCGATGACCAGTTCGAGGATGGCCTCGCCCGTCTGTTCGAGCGTTTGTGCACCGGTGAGGATGCCGCCGCAGTCGAAGTCGATGAGGTCGGGCATCCGCTGGGTCAGCGCCGTATTCGTCGCCAGCTTGACGACGGGTGCGATGGGGTTGCCGGTAGGGGTGCCCAGTCCGGTGGTGAACAGCACCACGCTGGCCCCGGCCCCGACCATGCCGGTGACGGATTCGAGGTCGTTGCCGGGGGTGCAGAGCAGGTGCAACCCTGCCTCGGTAGCATATTCGGGATAGTCCAGCCCGGCGGTGATCGGAGCGGTGCCACCCTTGCGTGCTGCCCCCGCCGACTTCATCGCATCGGTGATAAGCCCGTCGCGGATGTTGCCGGGCGAGGGGTTCATGTCGAAGCCGGAGCCGACTGCCGCAGCACGGGCGGCGTAGCGGCGCATGAGCTGGACGAACCGCTCGCCTACGTCCGGGCGCACGCAGCGGTCAATCAGCATCTGCTCGACGCCGCACAGCTCCGGAAACTCCGCCAGGAGAGCTTTCCCGCCCAGCGCCACGAGCAGGTCGGACGTATGGCCGATGGCGGGGTTGGCCGAGAGGCCGGAGAACCCGTCCGAGCCACCGCACTTGAGGCCAAGGGTCAGGTGCGCGAGCGAAGCGGGCTGGCGCCTTGCCCGGTCGGCCTCGACCAGGCCCAGGAACGTTTCCCGAATAGTGTCGGCGAGGAGCGCCCGCTCGGAGCGGCTGCGTTGCTGCTCGAAGACCAGCAGTGGCTTGTCGAACTGCGGGTTGCGGCGGGCGATCTCTTCCTGCAACAGCGAGACCTGCGCGTGCTGGCAGCCCAGGCTGAGGACGGTCGCCCCGGCCACGTTGGGGTGGTGGAGATAGCCTGCGATCAGGGCGCAGAGGGTACGGGCGTCCTCACGGGTGCCACCACAGCCCCCCTCGTGCGTCAGGAACTGGACGCCGTCGAGGTGCTCAAACACCCGTCGGGTTTCAGTGGGCACCGGTTCGACCTCAGCGACGACCGGCTGGTGCAGCGCCGAAAGGTCACCTTTGCGGTACGAGGCCACAAGACGCGCCACCTGCTGGCGGTACACGTCCGGTTGGGCAAAGCCCAGTTCCTGCGCGAACGCCTGCCGGAGCACGTCCACGTTGCGGTTCTCGCAGAAGACGAGCGGCACCACGAGCCAGTAGTTGGCCGTGCCTACCTGCCCATCGCTACGGTGGTAACCGTCGAACGTCCGGTGCTGCCAGCGAGACACGTCGGGCGGCGTCCAGGCATAGGGGGTGGCAGCAGGCTGGTACGGGGCGGCGGCGTGGTGCAGGTTCTGCGGCGTGAGCACCTCCCCCTGCCGGATAGCCACCCTCGCCCGCCCGACGAGTGTGCCGTACATCTGCACCGGGTCTCCCACGGCCAGGTCCCGCGTCGCAAACTTGTGTTTGGCACGTACGTCTGTCGTCAGCGTGTAGACCGTGCCGTCGGCCTGCACCTGTGTGCCCGCCGCCAGGTCGGCCAGCGCCACCAGCACCGTATCGTCGGGGTGAATTCGCAGGACGGGGGAACGGGGGGTCAAGGCTTTCAGGAAATTGGCTGTTAGTGCCTGGGGCGCTTCGCTTTGGGGCGCTCGTGCTACTCGCTTTGGTTGAAGCTTGATTTCACCAAAGGCCGCAGGCTGTCCCAAAGGCCACGCCTAGTACCAACCTCACCGGTGCTCCAGGCCTACCGAGTCGTAGATCTGCACCCGCGTCCAGAAGCTGCCGCAGGTTTCGCGGAAGCGGTCGTGGACAGGATGGACCTGGTACGCATCGTGTCCGGCCTGGTCGTCGAACACCACCACGAGCGCATAGCTGTAGCTCCGGTCGATGATAGGCCGGTCGGTGGCGGCAGGCACGCCCACGTAGCCGTGCCGGACGGACGGCAGGGCGATGAGGCGGTGTAACTCTGCCACGAACGTTTCACGCTCGGCGGCTTGCAGGTCTTCCCGAAGCCAGAAGTAGACAGCATGGACAAACATCGAGGTGGACGAGGCGGGTACGGATTTCGTGGGCAGGACGACCGGCTCCAGCGCCAGCGTCGAGAGGTAGCGGTAGCTGTTGTGCAAGGCTGCGCTAGCATCAGGGGCACGGTCGCGCTCCACGTAAAAGTGCTGGACGCCCGAAGCCTGCGCATGGGAGAGGATCGCCTTCAGGTCGAGCACGCCGCTGCCCGCGTCGGTGAGGTAGGGGAACAGGGCGAACCACTGCTGCGGGTCGCTGCCGTCGCCGGAGAAACGGACGTGCTCGGCCATGTCCTTGACGTGCATCAGCCGGAAGCGTCCGGGCCAGGCGTCGAGGTAGGCCACGGGGTCGGCCCCGCCCGCCGTCGTCCAGTAGATATCCATCTGGAAGTCCACGAGCGCCGGGTCGGTGGCTTCGAGCAGTAGGTCGAACGGGATTTTGCCCTCCAGCGGCTGGAGGCCATAGCCGTGGTTGTGGTAGGCGAACCGGATGCCGTGTTGCGCGGCGCTGGCCCCGATCTCGTTGAACGTGTCGGCGGCCCGCCGGTAGGCGTCGAGGCTGGGCTGGGCACCGAGGGCGGGGATGATGGCGTAGCGCTGGCCCAGCACGTGGGCGGCCTCGGCCAGTTCCGGCATCCGCGTCTGCAACGTGACCAGGTCCGTGTGCATCGACGGGGAGGAGAGGCCGTACCGGTCGAGGATGGCCCGCACCTCGTGGACCTCCTTGCCGAAATAGCCGCTGCCGGAGAAGCCGATGAAGGCCGTCACCGCGTTCCAGCTCGCGTGGGCCGCCGGGGCACTGAACGGATAGGGGCCGAAGAACTCCACCTCGCGGTAGCCGATCTCCGCCAGCTTCCGCATGGCCCCCTCGAAGTCCTGTTCGAGCAGCCGCGGGATGGTGAACAGGCCCAGGCCGATGCGTGCGAGAGGGGGCGGTCCGGAATGCAAGGCGAGTGCAGGACGGGCCGCTGCCAGGGCTGCCGCTGCAGCGGTGGTCTTGAGAAAATCACGTCGGTTGAGCATGGCACCTCCCGGATAGCCCGTCGCCCGAAACACCCCGGCGTGCCACCCCCGACCGCCGGTGCCCGACCCCGGATGAAGATACGCAAACGCGGTCACCGATTCGCTACAACCAGGGCGTTTTTTGACCCCGTAGCCGCATACCCCACCTGTTCGAGCACCAGCCCGTGCGGGGGGGCCGCCGCCCCGGCCTGCTGCCGGTCGCGGGAGGCCAGCACCCGCGCCAGGTCGTCACCTGGCCGCTGGCCGCGCCCGATCTCCACGAGCGTGCCCACGATGGCCCGCACCATCCCGTGCAGGAACCGGTCGGCCACCACCACGAAGCGGACATCCCCAGGGCGTTCTTCCGGTTCCCAGACGGCTTTTTCAACCGTGCAGACGCGGTTCTTCGTGTCGGACTGGGCGAGACAGAAGGCACTGAAGTCATGGGTACCCAGCAGCCCCTGGGCCGACACGTTCATCCGGTCGAAGTCCGGCACCGGACGCAACAGCCACCGCCAGTGTCGTTCCAGGGGCCGGGCACCGGTGCTGACGTAGTAGTGATACCGTCGCTGCCGGGCGTCGTAGCGGGCGTGGAAATCGTCGGGGGCTTCCACCGCGTCCAGCACGGCGATGCTGCGTGGCAACAGGCCGTTGAGGCTGGCTCGCAGGCGGTGGAGGTCCGGCAGCGCCCCGGCCCGGAAGTGGGCTACCTGCCCCCGTGCATGGACCCCCGCATCCGTCCGCCCGGAGCCGACCACCGCCACACGCTGTTTCAGCAGGATCGCCAGGGCTTCCTCCAGGGCCTGCTGCACTGTCGGTCGGCCAGGCTGCACCTGCCAGCCGTGGAAGTCGGTCCCGTCGTACTCCAGTATCAGGCGGCAGGTGGGCATCAGGGAGGGCGGAGGGAGGGTAGAATCGACGTATGGGGAAAGCAAGATACGGACGCACCATCGGGCTGGTGGAAGCCACTCCTGGACTATCCGCCCGACGGCTGTTTCATGCCAGGGCCTAAAAATTTTTTTCGCCCGTTGGGAACTCTATACCTGACTGCAAGCAGTATGTGTTGAAAACGCAGCATGACAGACGGGCATCCGCCATGAACATCGGGCAAGTTGCCGACCTCCTCGGCATCCAGGTGCAAACCATCCGTTTTTATGAACGGGAAGGGTTGCTCCCCCCCCTGCCACGTACACCGAGAGGCTATCGTACTCTGGATGCGACCACGATTCGGCGGATCCGGTTTATCCGCCATGCCCAGGAAGCGGGCTTTACCCTCAGAGAGATCGCCGACCTGCTGGCCCTTCAAGCTACACCCGAGGGCACCTGCCATGACGTACTGGATTTCCTCCAGGACAAGCTAACAGAGCTGGAGCGGCGCATCACGCAACTACACCTCCTGCAACAGGTGCTGAAGAACCTGTCAGCGCGGTGTATAACCAGCCTTCCGGCCAACGCCTGCCCGGTCCTGGAAGCCCTGGAACACGATTCTTTCATAACCCCATGAGGTCACCTGATGAAACAGCAACCTGTAAACTGGAGCATGTTTGGGGCGATAGGTGCCGCCCTGGCCGCTTCTTCGTGCTGCACCCTGCCGCTGGTTCTGGTATCCCTCGGTATCAGCGGGGCCTGGGTGAGCAACCTGACGGCGTTGCAGCCGTTCCGCCCTGTCTTCATGGCGCTGGCAGTGGGTCTGCTGGGCTTCGCGGCCTGGCGTCATTATCAGGCATTGCGAGGGCCACAATGTGCCTGCGAGGAGGACCAGCGTTCCCAAACCACCCGGATCCTGCTGGGCGTGGGTGGGCTGCTCGTAGTGGCCCTGCTGTTCTCCCCGTATCTCCTGCCCGCATCCAGCACCGCGGGTCGTACCTCCGCCTTCACTCCCCCACCCACCCAGGTGCAGGAAGTCGTGCTGCGCATAGAGGGGATGACCTGTTCATCGTGTGCCACGACGGTCGGCACTGCCCTGAAACAACTGGATGGAGTGCTGGAAGCACAGGTCTCCTACGATCCTGCCCAGGCCCTTGTCCGCTACGACGCAGCCCGTGTATCGGTGACGGCCCTGACAGCAGCCACCGCCCGTGCAGGCTATCCTTCAACACTCCTTTCAGACCAGGTTCAGCCATGACCACCCTTCAACTGGAATCCACCCTTACCTGCCCGAACTGCGGCCATACAGCCACCGAGACGATGCCTACTGAAGCATGTCAGTTCTTCTGGGAGTGCCCCTCCTGCAATACCGTGCTGCGTCCCAAGCCAGGCGACTGCTGTGTCTTCTGCTCGTATGGAAATATTCCATGCCCCCCTGTGCAGCAACACCGCACCTCCTGCTCGTGCTGAGGCAAATGGCTGGAACGTGGCAGCTGACGCGGGGTGCGTGCATGGGCAGCCGTAGGGTGGGGCTCCAGGCCCCATGCCCCCAACCCCTCACCAGTAATACCCAAACAGGATCATCATCTCATCCTCGCTCGTGAAGCCAAAGTTGATGGCACGGTCGGTGTCGTTGTGGTAGGTGGCAATCAGGGTCAGGCCCTGGCCCGGCTCCAGCACCAGCGGCGGAGCGAGGGAGAGGATGGGCGGATGCTCCCAGTCGTAGGCGATGTAGACGGTCTCGCCATCGCGCGGCCCTCCAAACACCTGCACCTTGAACTCGGTCATATGCTTGTGCGCATGCGAGACGAGTTGGAACAGATGGCTGCGCCGGTCTACGAGGAACGTCTCCCGGAGCGTAGTAGTCTTGCCAGGCGGCAGCACGATGGAGAAATTGCTCATCGTCAGCACCTGCGCCTCGTGCTGCACCTGGGCCGGATCCGCCCGGTGCAGGTTGATGTGGACCTCGCCCTGCAACGGCACGTCGGCATGGTTGACGTAGTGGGCGTTCATGTCGAAGCCCTGCCCGGCCTTCAGGCGCAGCGCCACCCCCTCCGGGAAGCGATAGTCCAGGCGCGGCCACTGGGTGCCGGAAAAGAACGTATGGTCCTGCATCTCCACAAACCGGCCCAGGTTGAGGCTGCCGTCGGGGTTGCGGAGTTCCCGGTAGGTCTGCAACGGGGGCAGCACCTGCGTGCTCGTCGGGAACGTGTAGAGGATGAAATGGTGGCTGCCGGGTCGCATCGAAACCTCAATCCGGTCCACCAGCAGGTCTTCCGACAGATTCGGGGTGTCGTAGTAGAAGAACTCCCGCTCGAAGTGCGGATGCACGTCGAAGGGGCCGAGGCGCATCTGCAACCCGTCGGCGGGTGGGGCCAGCGGCTCGAACGTGTTGCCATCGAACCGGGTGGTGTCCTGGAGCAGGCTCCGGTCTGCCACCTCGCCGGTTTCCGGGGCACCGGCCAGAATCCACTGGCGGATGTAGGCCAGTTCGCCATAGGTGAGCGGCTTGCCCCCCAGCGGCATGAGGGCGCCATAGGCGGGAAAGTGCTTTGTGAGGTGCTCCTGGGCCGGGGCGTTGATCTTCGTCCAGAAATAGCTCCGCTCCAGCGCATCCACCCCGGAGGTTGCCACCCGTACCAGCCCGTCGGTGCGGGCCGCTGCGTTCTGCGGCGGTACGTCTACTAGCTGCGCATAGGCCACGTCCTCGGTCAGGACCAGGTTGGACTGCCGGGCGAAGCTGGCCCCGGCCACATGGCACGCCCGCGTACAGTTCGGCTCAAGAATATCGGCCTGGATCGTCTTCCAGGTGGCATCAGGGGCGTCTTCACCTGACTGGGTGTCGCACTGGGCCACAACCCCCACCAGCAACAGGCACAGGATCAGCCGCAACCAGGATATCATGGGCAAAGAGAGGATGTAGAGGCCAGCATCGTGGTAATGCGAAGTTAACCAGCACAGGGGCAGGAACGACCTGCTATCCGCCATCAGCCCGTTCATGGCCGGCCAGCAGTCTTCTTCCCAAGTTCGGATGAATACGAGCGGTCATCGGGAAGATAGGCGGGAATATAGGGACGGGGCGTGGTAACTTCCCTTCGGAAACGCTTTCCGCCAAGGTTGTCTACAGAACGCCCACGAAGTCCATGCAGATCCAGCACCATACCTTTCTGGTGACCGGCGGCGGCTCCGGCCTGGGGGCCGCCACAGCCACACACCTCGTGCGCCTCGGCGCAAACGTCGTCCTGGCCGACCTCAACGCTGCGGCCGGAGCTACCCACGTGGCAACCCTGGGCGACCGGGCCGTATTCGTGCCTGCCGATGTGACCAGCGAAGACCAGGTAGAGCACGCCATTGCGGAGGCTGTAACACGCTTCGGCGGACTGCACGGGGTGGTGAATGCGGCGGGGATCCTCATCGGGCGGCGCGTCCTGGGCAAGCAGGGGCCACACGACCTCGACGGGTTTGCACGGGTGCTGCACGTCAACGTCGTCGGGACCTTCAACGTGGTCCGCCTGGCCGGGGCAGTGATGGCGCAAAACCCTCCGGAGCCGTCGGGGGAGCGTGGGGTCATCATCAATACGGCCTCCATCGCTGCCTTCGACGGGCAGATCGGGCAGGCCGCCTATGCCGCCTCCAAGGCCGCCGTCGTCGGCATGGCCCTGCCCATCGCCCGCGAGTTCGCCCGCTTTGGCATCCGCGTCAACACCATCGCGCCGGGGGTGTTCGAGACGCCGATGGTGGGGGGCATGACCGAAGAGGTGAAAGCATCCCTCTCCGCCCAGGTGCCATTTCCCGCCCGCCTCGGCCGCCCGGCAGAGTACGCCCACCTGGTGCAGCACCTCCTGGAGAACGAATACCTCAACGCCGAGGTGATCCGGCTCGACGGGGCCATTCGCATGGCGGCCCAGTAGAAGCATTCCGCCCAGCGCGGCGGGGACGTGCAAGGAGATCGCTATAATAATATAGTCAATTTGACTATATTATCGTCAAATTGACTATATTATGCCCTGCGGCAAAGAGGGTTACAGGGGTACGAATCGTGGATACCGTGTCACCAAACGGTATTCCAAGGCTTTAGAGACCATTGACAGAGGCGGGGCGTGAAAAAACACACCTATCCCGCCATTTTCTGGGCAATAGTTCTTTTCCGAAACGATTTTTTCATATCTTACCCGTTAATTAATCTTTGAGCACCTGTCTGGCACAGTGCACTATCCTGCGTGTTTTGCCCTGCGATTCCCGAACTGTTGCCTTTTTTGCAATGATGGGTCTTGTACAGGATACCCCCCTGCCGTGTATTTTCGAGGTGATGTGTTTCAGGCGATGCATCTGAGAAGACCGTTTGCCCGACGAGCCAACTGTTGCGCTGGTCAGTGGTGATGGTCTGCCAGGTCACACCGGCAGGGGGTTCCTTGCCTCCACACACACTTCTTCACAACACCCTTTTTCTTCCTTAGATATAGCGTGATAGGGCACACAGATCTGTGCTCTACCACGATAGATTCCCCTCATCCCTAGGCCGTGATGGCTAACTATTGATGATGACGTATGAAAAAGTCGTTGCTGTTCTTCTTCGCTGTTCCGGTCCTGGTGGTGGTGCTGCTGCTGGGGCTTTTCTCCTGGCAGTCCCCGTCTCCGACGCCTCTGCTGCCTGCAAAGGGCAATGCCCGGACGGTGCTGACCGCCTACCAGAACTGGCGTGAAGGATACGAGGCCCAGGGAGCCGAGCGTTCCTTTGGGGTTGGGCTGGGCTGGATGCGGGGGTTCTCGACGGAAAAGACCGAGGCACACGGGCAGGTTACCTTCGACCTGACACGCGGGCTGCTATCGGCGGAGGTGACGGGGCTGCCAGAGGGCCGGGCTGCTGACCTCTGGCTGGTGGACAACCGCCCCGCACCGGGCCACAGCTTCCTGCCAGAACCACACGATGTGCTCCTGCCTGCCGGTAGGCTTCAGGTGGAAAATGGCGTCGGACGTCTGTCGGCCAGCCTCGGCTCGGAGGTATTCCAGGACTTTGACATCGACCTGGTGGTGGTCACCTACGCCGGGCAGTCTCCCATGAGCGGCGGCATACTCTTTGGCACTCCGCACCTGTTCCAGCGGCTGCACCGGCAGGCGTGGCGCAGCCAGCAAGGTTGGGAGGCTGTGGCTGGGGAGGTGCCCGAAAAGCGTCCCTTCTGGGCGTTTGCACAGCCGCTGCCCGCCCAAGCCATCCCGTCTGGTGAGCCCACTGCCCTGTTGTTCGACCTGGTTGCGGATGGGGCCGAGTTGTTTACGAACGAGACGTTCGATGGCAACGGACGCACCTGCGCCACCTGCCATCCGGTGCTGAACAACTTCACCCTCGACTCCACCTACATTGCCTCTCTGCCCGCGGATGACCCACTCTTCGTAGCCGAATTCAACGACTCGCTCAACTCGGAGATGAACGGCGGACGAATCTTCGAGAAGCCCAATCTGATGCGTCGCTACGGGTTGATCACGATCAACATCGATGGCTTCAACGACCTGTCGAGCCGCTATGTGATGCGCAGCCCGAACCATCTTTTTGCCCTGGCCTTGTCGCGCACCCCGGCCTTCGATGGCAACGACCGGTCGACCGTCCCGCCGGAAGACCGCTTGGGCTGGTCGGGGGACGGCGCTATCGGCAGCGGAACCTTGCGCGAGTTCGCCACCGGTGCGGTTTTTCAGCACTTTACCAAGACGTTGACACGCCGCCGGGGCGTTGACTACCGCCTGCCCACCGACGAGGAGCTGGATGCCCTGGAGGCCTACCTGCTTTCGCTCGGACGCCCGTTCGACTTCAATCTGAAGACGATGGTCTTCAAGAATGCCGATGTGGTTGCTGGGCAGACGATGTACCTCAAGCCAACCGACGACGGGATCGGCCTGCCGGCTGCCAAGTGCGAGCGTTGCCATGGCAACGGTGGGGCCAACCTGGAAAACCTGACTATGGGGACGTTCGAGAACTGGAACTTCGAAATCGGCCTCCAGCTGTTACCCCATCCAGCCGAAGAACTGGGTGAATACCTCCCATCCGACGGGGGATTTGGCACGCAGGCAGGGGATGATGGCGTTTTCGGTAATAACACCTTCAATACCCCTTCGCTCGTCGAAGCGGCTGAAACCGCCCCCTATTTCCACAACAGCATGTTCGTGACGCTGGAAGAAGCCATCACCTTCTACACGTCGGATGAGTTCAACTTCGAGTCGTTTGCCGGCAGCACGATCCGCCGACAGAACAACGGCATCCCGATCCAGCTCGATGAGACCCAGGTCAACCAGATCGGGGCATTGCTGCGGGTGCTGGGGGCACTTGACAACATCCGCGCGGTTGAGGAATGCCATTTCCTCATCAAGCCCTTGCGGGATGTAAACCTCCAGCATGCCCTGCTGCCGTTCTGCATTGCCGACAACAAGGATGCAGTGGACGTCCTGGCGGGCAGTCCGCTCAATCCCCATCCGGTGGCGGTCGATTCCCTCAGCGCGAGCCTGTCGTACTACGAAGCGGCCCTGGCCTCCTCGGACGGACGGCAGATCCAGTCGCTGCTCAGTCTGGCGGCGAAAGCCCTCGCTACTGCTGAAGCAGACATGATCGAGACGTCGTCTCGCCCGATAGCCCGGCGTGGTACGCGCCCGGGGGCACGCCCGCAGGCGGGGAAGACGGTGACAGACC
This sequence comes from uncultured Rhodothermaceae bacterium, assembly GCA_964561865.1. Classification (GTDB taxonomy): domain Bacteria; phylum Bacteroidota; class Rhodothermia; order Rhodothermales; family CAZLRO01; genus CAZLRO01. Next base: position 13,818 of record CAZLRO010000002.1, read on the forward strand.
TCCCGAAAGACTTTGTCGTGTTCCCGAACTACCCGAACCCCTTCAACCCGGAGACGGAGATCCGCTTCCAGATTCCGACAGCGGGTATGGTAACGGTTCAGGTCTTCGATACGCAGGGACGGCTGGTGCGTACCCTGGCCGCCGGTCACCACGAGGCGGGCCTCTACCAGGTACGCTGGGATAGCCGGGACCAGTCTGGCACTTCGGTTGCCAGCGGCACCTACCTCTACCGGGTACAGGTGGGGGCCTCGGCACAGGTGGGCCAGATGACCCTGCTCAAGTAAGCTCCTGGCTGTCTCGCAGGCCGAACAACACGGGGAAGCCGTCTGCACGTTGACGGACTGCTTTTCTTCTACCCTGCTGTTCCATGCTGCCGGTAGAAGTGGTCTTGCCGGACCTTGCGGCGCTGCTGTCCACGCGGTCGGCGGCGGTGTTGCAGGCGCCTCCCGGTGCGGGCAAGACCACGCGGGTGCCGCTGGCCTTGTACGAGGCCCCCTGGCTCGGCGGGCAGAAGGTAGTGATGCTGGAGCCGCGACGGCTGGCGGCGCGGGCAGCAGCGGGGTTCATGGCCCGGCTGCGGGGAGAGGCTGTTGGGCAGACGGTGGGCTACCGCATCCGTTCCGAGCGCAAGACCAGTCCTGCCACCCGGATCGAGGTCGTCACCGAGGGTATCCTGACGCGGATGCTGCAAACCGATCCTGCCCTGGAGGGGATCGGGCTGGTGGTCTTCGACGAGTTCCACGAGCGCAGCCTGCACGCCGACCTCGGCCTGGCGCTGTGCCTGGAGGTGCAGCAGACCCTGCGTCCTGATCTCCGGCTGCTGGTCATGTCCGCTACGCTGGACGGGCAGGCGGTGGCTTCGCTGCTCGGCGATGCTCCAGTCCTCACCAGCGCAGGCCGGTTGTTTCCGGTCGAGACGCATTACCTGAAGCACCGCCCGGAGAGCCGCCTCGAACCCCGTGTGTCCGCCGCTATTCGCACCGTGCTGGCGCGGGAAACGGGCGATCTGCTGGTGTTCCTGCCGGGGGCAGGGGAAATCCGGCGGGTGGTGGCCCTGCTGGCGGTTTCGCCCCTGCCCCCGGCGGTGCAGGTGTACCCGCTCTACGGCGACCTGTCCCAGGCGGCACAGGAAGCGGCCCTCGCTCCGGCCCCACCGGGCCAGCGCAAGGTGGTGCTCGCCACGTCGATTGCTGAGACCAGCCTGACCATCGAAGGCGTGCGTGTAGTGATCGACAGTGGGCTGGCACGGATACCCCGTTTCTCCCCACGCACCGGCATGACCCGCCTCACCACCGTGCCCGCGTCGCAGGCATCTGCCGACCAGCGGCGCGGGCGGGCCGGACGCCTCGGCCCCGGCGTCTGCTACCGGCTGTGGACGGAAGCGGACAATGCCCACCGTCCGCTGCACCTCCCCCCCGAAGTTTGCGAAGCCGACCTGGCCCCGCTGGCCCTGGAGCTGGCCGCCTGGGGCGTGTCGGACCCTGCCTCGCTGGCCTGGCTAGACGCGCCTCCTGCCGCCGCCTTCACCCAGGCCCGCCACTTGCTGATGGGCCTCGGTGCGCTGGATGAGGCGGGGCGTATCACGCCACACGGACGCGAGATGGCCGCCCTCGGCCTGCATCCCCGACTGGCCCACCTGCTGCTCAAGGCCCGTCCGCTGGGGCTAGGCCGCCTCGCGTGTGAACTCGCCGCCCTGCTCGAAGAACGCGACCTGTTCCGCTCGGCCACCCCCAGCCGGGACGCTGACCTGCGGCTGCGCCTGGAGGCCCTCCGCCGGGAGGCTCCCCTGTCGCACGGATACACTGTCGAGCAAAACCTCGTCCAACGTGTGCGTGCCGAGGCCCGTCGGCTAATGCGCCTGTTGGGTATCGCCCCCGATGACCCCGCCGACCCGGAACAGGCCGGGGTGCTGCTGGCGTTTGCCTACCCGGACCGCATCGCCCGGCGTCGGCCCGGGCAGTCAGGGCGGTTTTTGCTGGCGAACGGACGGGCTGCCGCCCTGGAACCGTACCAGTCCCTGGCGGAAGCGCCCTGGCTCGTGGCCGCCGAACTCGACGGCGAGGCCCACGAAAGCCGCATCTTCCTGGCGGCCCCCGTCACTCAGGCCGACCTCGAACGGCACCTGGCCGACCGGATCGCAGCGCACACCGAGGTGGTATGGGACGAAGCGTCGCAAGCGGTGCGGGCGCAGTGCCAGACCCGGCTGGGGGCGCTGGTATTGCAAGAGACGCCGGTTTCCACACCCGATCCGCACCAGGTGGCCCAAGCACTGCTCGATGCCGTGACCGAACGGGGCGTGGAAACCTTGTCCTGGACGAAAGCAGCCCGCCACTGGCAACAGCGTGTCGTGTTCCTCCACACCCTCGATCCCACCTGGCCCGATGTGACCGATGCGGCCCTGCAAGACTCGCTGGCGGACTGGCTTGGCCCGCACCTTATGGGTCTGCGGCGACTGGCCGACGTGCAACGCCTCGACCTGCACGCCCTGCTGCAACCCCTGCTGCCCTGGCCGCTGGCCGCCCAACTGGATGCCCTCGCCCCGACCCACCTGGTCGTCCCCAGCGGCTCCCGGATCCCCATCGACTACCACGACCCGACCGCTCCTGTCCTGGCCGTGCGGCTGCAAGAGGTATTTGGTCTGACGGAGACGCCGCGTCTGGCCGGGGGCCGTGTGCCCGTGACGGTACACTTGCTCTCGCCTGCCCATCGCCCGGTACAGATCACCCGCGACCTCGCCAGCTTTTGGCGCACCGGGTATTTCGACGTGAGGAAAGACCTGAAAGGCCGCTACCCGAAACATTCCTGGCCGGACGATCCGCTCAATGCTACCCCAACCCGGCGGGTGCGCCCGGCATGATTCACTGGCCGTTGGGGGCCGGGGAGCCGACCGCGTAGCCGTCCGTGTCCAGACCCAACGGGGCGCGGTAGCGTTCGTCACCCTCGCCGTTGAGTTGCCAGTACGGCAGCCGCTCGGTCTGGACCAGGGTGGCCTCCTCGCCCCAGGTAGTCGTCCAGCGCACGATGCGGCGTGGCGCGGCCTGTTCGACGTAGAAGCTGCGGCCATACGCCGTGCCGCTACGGTCGGTGTTGCCCTCGTAGGTGAGGTCAAAGCGCGTCAGCGGCTGCCCTGCCTCGGTGACGGTGCTGCGGGTGATCCTGGCCCGGAACGGCTGCAACGGGGTGTGGACGTACCGGCGGCTCAGCATCGTCGGGACGACCAGCCCCTCCCACTCGCCGCCCCCTGCAAACGGGCCTTCCAGCTCGCGCAACTGGATGAGCAGCGCATCCTCATACAGCGCTTCTTCCCCCAGGTCCACCTCGCCTGTCTGCTCGCCCTCGTCGGCGAAATAGGACAGGCGGGTCTCGCGGAAGCGGTCGGTACCCGGCCAGACGAGGTGCGTGTACATGCCACACCATTCCTGCACGCTCAGCCCCAGCTTGACGGGTGAGAACCGTGCACGGCCCCAGTCATCTACCGGCGCAAAGACGCTGCCCATGACCGAATACGGGTAGATGCCGGTCAGAAATTTGAGGCTGTAGTTGAGCTTGAGCACGTTGACGCGGTCGGTGCCCTGGGCGTTGTCGTCCTTGATCCACGTCTGCCGGTGCATTGGCTCGGTGACGTAGATGAGCACCAGCTCGGCCGTCCGGTTCTCGCCATAGCGCGGCTCGGTGACCCGGTAGCTGGAGAGTTCCGCCCGTCCATCGCCCCAAGCTTCCCAGAAAGCACTGCTGGCCGAGGCCACCGGCTGCTCCGGCAAGCCTGCCACCGCCCCCACGGCAACCTCCTCCGTCTGGGCCGACGCGGTAGGCGTGTGGTGCGAGACACAACCTGCCAACAGGGTGGCGGTAAGGATCATCATCAAAAACAGGCGCATGGCGGTCTTCCTTTGGGGTTGAGGATAACCGTTAAACGCACCTGCACAGGACGGGATTCCCGGAGTGGTAGGGCCTGACGGCCTTTGGGACGGCCTGTCGGCCTTTGGAACGGCCTGCGGCCTTTGGGCAATACAATTCCCCTCTTTGGACAAGGACGGGCCAGGGGTGGTTGGATGCGCCGTTGCAATCGACCCCCCATCCTCTCCTGAGAACAGGAGGGAGGGAAGATCGATCGCCGCTCTTCCCAAGCCCCAAGCGCCAAGTACCAAGCCCCAGCTACCGGCTTTCTTCCCAATTTGCAACTCCCTTGCTTTTCCCCAGCTCACGTTCCAGCTTCTAGCAGCTCCAGGAGTGAAAGCTGGGTGTTGGGCTTTCCGACGGAGCGGCGTTCCAGGTCCAGCAATGCCTGTTTGCGCCAGAGGCCGCCGCCGTACCCTCCCAGTCGCCCGTCCTTGTTCACGACGCGATGGCAGGGGATGAGGATGGCGATCCGGTTCTGCCCGTTGGCCGTCCCTACCGCCCGCACAGCACCGGGGTTGCCAATGGCCTGGGCCAGCGCCTCATACGACCAGGTTTCACCGTAGGGAATTTGCTGCAACTGCTCCCATACCTGCTGCTGAAACGGGGTCCCGGGGTACTGGAGGGGCACCGTGAAGGCGTACAACACCCCGGCAAAATAGGCGTCGAGTTCGGCCCGCAGGTGTTCGAGGTGGGGGTTCATGCCTGGCACCAGTGGACAGCCAACCCAGCGCCGCAGCGCCCGAAGTTGCGTCTCCAGCGACATGCGTGTAGTGTATTCGACGAGGCATACCCCTTCGGCGCTGGCCCCGGCCATGACCGGGCCGAGGGGCGTCTCGATCAGGGTGGTATGTATACAGCCGACGATCGCAGCCCGGCCCGGCGGCTGGCCGAATGTCTTGCCAAAGGCTTCCCGGAACCCACTGTGCGAATCATAGCCATGGTCGAGTGCCACCGTGTCCAGGTCGGCCCCGTTGCGGAGGTGGGCGAGGGCCTGCCCCATCCGATGCCCGCGACTCCAGGCATGAAACGTCATCTGGTGGTGCTGGAGGAAGTAGCGGCGGACCCGTGCCGGGTCGAGACCCAACGCCCGCAGGTCGTGGTCCCGGAGCCGCACGGTCGGGTCGGCGTCCAGCCGTTGCAAGAGGGGGCGGATCCAGTCCGGCGCCTGCCCGTTCGTGCCCATTGGGTGGCACCGCTTGCACGGGCGGAACCCGGCACGCCGGGCCTCCTCCACGGTGGCAAAGTAGGCTACGTTCTCTGGCAGGGGCTTGCGGGCCGGGCACGACGGGCGGCAGAAGATGCCGGTCGAGCGCACACCCAGGAAGAAGAGGCCGTCGAACGAGGCATCCCGGTTCAGATAGGCCCGTTCCATCTCGGCCACAGAGGGTAACGTGTTCATAGCTGGTGTAACCATTGGTTCTGAAGCGCTCCCCCAATCTCCGAAAAACGATCTCCACCCTCCACCGAAAACTGAACGTGGATGTAGGAAATACCGGCTTGCTCAACGGAATGATCTCTGGCCTTGTGCCAGAATGGTGCGCAGCGTCACGAAGCTGACATTGCGCCCCGATAGGACGACCACTACCGGCCCTTTGTCTGGCGGCAGCATCCCCTTGCGCAGACAGGCGATGGTGACGGCGGCAGACGGCTCGACCAGGTACTGGTGGTGGTCCAGCATCCAGCGCACCGCCTCGCACAATTCGGATTCGCTGGCGGTGATCACCCCATCGATACGGTCTTGCAGCACGGCGAAGGTGTTGTGCCCGATGCCCCCTTCAATCCCACCAGCGACTGTTGCAATCGGGGCCATTCCAGTGACAGCACGCCCCAGCATCAACGAGGCCAGGAGCGCTGCACTGTCCTCGTGCTGGCAGCCCATCACCTTCGCGTGGGGCGCCTTTTCCCGTAGCCAGAAGGTGAACCCGGCGGCTAACCCGCCTCCCCCCACCGGCACGAAACACCCCTGGACATCCGGCACCTGTTCGAGGATTTCTTGCGCCAGGGTGCCTCCGTTGCCCGCCATGATGGCCGCCTCGTCGAAGGCACTGATGAAAGGGCGGCCTGTCCGTTCCGCCTCCGCCAGGGCAAATGCTTCGGCATCGTCATACCCCGGATACGGCGTCCGGATCACCTCAGCCCCCAGGGTCAGCATTGCCCGGTGTTTGGCGGCGTCGATAGTGGCAGGCACATAGACGGTGGCGTGTACCTGCATCAGCCTGGCGGCATAGGCAAGGCCCTTGCCATGATTGCCCGCCGAGCACGTTGCCACCCCCGCCCGACGTTCTGCCGCCGTGAGCCGGGACATGCGGAAGAGTGCCCCCCGCACCTTGAACGAGCCCGTCACTTGCAAATGCTCGCACTTGAGCCAGATCGGCACTCCTACCTCTTCCGAGAGTTCCGGGGCGTACTCCACCGGCGTCCGGCGGACCTTTCCTTCCAGAAAGGCAGCCGCTTCTTCAATCAGATCCGTCGTCAGCATCGGTTTGGTTGTACCTTACAGGAATGGGAAAGCCACAGAGACCGTCAGCAGATAGCGGAGTATAACCCGGCGCTTTCCCCCTTTGCAATCCATCCTTTCGCTTTCCCAGAGATGCCGCACAGCACCTGGCGCACCCTTTCACGTCGCCTCGATGAACAGCATCCGGCGATGAAGCTGTTCCACAAGGCCAAGCGCCTGGGCACCTGGAATCCGGACGACCTGGACTTCACGCAGGACCGGGCGGACTGGGACCGTCTCGCCCTCTCCGAACGCGACCTGATCCGGATGCTGGCGGCCCTGTTCATGGCGGGCGAGGAGGCCGTCACGCTGGACCTGCTGCCCCTGCTCAAGACCATCGCCGAGGGGGGGCACCTGGAGGAAGAGCTATACCTGACGACGTTCCTCTGGGAAGAGGCCAAGCATGTCGATTTCTTCAACCGGTTCTTCCGCGAGGTTACCGGCGAGCCAG
>CAZLRO010000002.1:20675-27036 GCA_964561865.1 uncultured Rhodothermaceae bacterium
GCTTGCCTTCCGCGCTCGCGCGACCTGCACCACTACCAGGGCGAGAGCTACCGTCTGCTCTTTGGCGAGGTGCTGCCCGGTGCGATGGGCCGGCTGTACGCCGACCCGTCTCCACTGGCCCTGGCAGAAGCCTCGGTCGTGTACAACATGATCGTCGAGGGGGTGCTGGCCGAGACGGGCTACCATGCCTGGTACACCCTGCTCGAACGCCACCACTTGCTGCCGGGCACCGTTGCGGGCATCGCCCTGTTGCAACGCGACGAGGCGCGCCACATCCGCTATGGGGTGTTCCTGCTCTCCCGGCTGATCGCCGAACAGGGCCCATCGCTCTGGCAGGCCATCCAGACGAAGATGTCCGCGCTGCTGCCGGTAGCCCTGGGGGTGTTTGTCGAAGGCTTCATGCGGCTGGAGGCCACGCACGGAGCTATCCCGTTCGGACTGGACCTGGCGGAGTTCACAGACTTTGCAGCCATGCAGTTTCAGAAACGGTATGCCCGCCTGGAAAAAGCCGTCGGACAGCCGCTCCATGACCTCCTCTCCGGCGAACCGACAACAGAAGAGGCGGTTACAGACTGATGGAGGCGTCTCCGTCTCCCCCCGTTCCACCCGACCAACCAGCCGCTGTATATGGTAGCCTCGCCCACCCCGGCTGTCGACCTGCGTGCCGCAGAGGTAGCCCGTGTGTTCGCCTTGCAGCAAGCCTGGAGGCCCCACCTCCGGGCAACGGATGCCGCCACCCGTCTGGAAAAGCTGCAACGGCTGCGGACGGTGCTGCTCCGCCACCGGCAGGCGGCGCACGCGGCGCTCTACGCTGACTTCGGCAAAACGCCCCGCGAGGTAGACCTCTCTGAACTCGGCCCGACGATCCTGGAACTGCACGACCTGCGCAAGTACCTGCGGCGCTGGATGCGTCCCCAGCGGGTACGCACACCGTTGTGGCTCTTTGGCTCGCGCTCCGAAGTTCACTACGAACCCAAAGGCTGTGCCCTGATCATCTCGCCCTGGAACTTCCCCCTGATGCTGGCGATGGTGCCGTTGGCCGGGGCGGTGGCCGCAGGCTGCACGGTGGTGCTGAAGCCCTCGGAGCTGACCCCCCACACCTCCGCGCTGATGAAGCAGATGCTGGCCGAAACCTTCGAGGAACGCGAGGTGGCAGTGTTCGAAGGGGATCATACGGTGGCCCAGGCCCTGTTGCAGCACCCGTTCGACCATGTGTATTTCACCGGCAGCCCGCGTGTGGGCAAGCTGGTAATGGCTGCGGCGGCACCCCACCTCACCTCCGTCACCCTCGAACTGGGCGGTAAGTCGCCCGCGGTGGTGGATGCGACCGCCGACCTGCCGAACGCGGTGGAGAAGATCGCCGTCGGTAAGTGGCTCAATGCTGGGCAGACCTGCATCGCGCCCGACTACGTGTACGTCCAGGCCACCGTCTATGAGCCGTTTGTCGCTGCGCTGAGGGCCTGGGTGGAGACCAGCTTCGGGGCCACGGCCGACGCACGCCAGGCTTCGCCCGACTATGCCCGTGTGATCAACGACGCCCATTATGCCCGGCTGACGGGACTGCTGGAGCAGGCCGTGGCCGACGGGGCTACCGTCGCTCTGGGCGGCACAGGGCACCCGGCCTCGCGCTTCTTCGACCCGACGATCCTCACCGGGGTGTCGGAAAGCAGCCGGGTCATGGAAGAGGAAATCTTCGGCCCCGTGCTGCCCGTGCTACCGTTCGAGACCCTGGACGACGCCCTCGCCGGGATCAACCGCCGCCCGAAGCCCCTCTCGCTCTACGTGTTCACGCGAAACCCGCAGACCACCCGCCGCATCCTCGGCGAGACCTCGGCGGGCACTACCTGTATCAACGACACGCTGGCGCATTTCATCCAGCCGGAACTGCCCTTTGGCGGGGTCAACCACAGCGGCATCGGCAAGGGACATGGCCGCTATGGCTTCCTGGCTTTCACCAACGAACGGGCGGTGCTGCATCAGCATCTCCGGCACGGCCCCCTCACGTATTTCTACCCGCCCTTCACCGAGCAGACCCGCAAGCTCGCGGACCTGCTGCTCCGGTGGTTCTAGGCAGGGAGGAGGGGCTTGGGGCGCGTGGCTTTGAGGGAAGATTCCGTTCACGAGAAGCTGACAGGCTGCGCCAAAGGCCGAAGGCTGTCTTTATCAGCCTTCGATCTCGGTCACCAGTTGAATCTCTCGCAGCACCCCCTGGACGCGGAAGCATTCCTCAAACGCGCCTTCGTAGACAGCCGCCTTGCCATGGGTATGGACCTGCCAGGCCAGCTCCTCGGCACGTTCGGTAGCACAGCCAGTGGCCTTGACCAACTGGAAGATCACCTCCTCAAAGGTGTGGAGGTCGTCGTTGAACAGAATGACCCGCCAGGGCTGGTCGAGCCGCGTGTCGATGTCTTCGGCGATGAGCGTCTCGGTGTCCGGGGCTGCACCCCACACCGAGGTGGCATCACGCCATTGTGGCCCCGGATCCATGTTCATCATGGGCATCGGGCGTCAGGCGGGTTCAAGGGCCTGGGCCTCCAGCGTGAAGGCGTAGTCCTCCATCACCGGATTGGCAAGCAGCTTCTGGCAGGCTGCTTCCGTGATCCTGCGGGCCTCGGCTTCGTCGGCAGTATCGATCCGGAGTTCGACGTATTTGCCGAGCCGGACCTGTTCGATGGCCTGGAACCCCAGGCTGTGCAAGGCCTGTCCTGTAGCCTTGCCTTGCGGGTCCAGGATGGAAGGCCGGAGGGTGATGCGGATGCTGGCTTTGTACATGGAATGCCGGTGGTGCTGGGGGCTTGGCCCTGGGACGGTCTGGTGTCCCTGTAATTTACCCTCTCCCCACCGGCTTCTCGCCTCCTTCGTTGCTCTTTCATCCTCTCCGCATCCGGGAGCGGACAGCGGTTTGCTTGTCTGGCGCCAGCGGCCCTACTTCAAGGCTTGCTGTCGCCGGGGGGTGGGATCCGTTGCTGGTCGAAGTATACCTGCTGGTCGGTGCCGGGAGGAACATCCCAGGGGCTGGCAGGCAGTTCGATCTGCATGAGCATCGGGTAGGGGCCGCTTGTATCGAAGGCGTGGACGGCTCCCAGAGGCTCTTCCCCCAGCACCAGGACGGTGGTGCCCTGCTCCACGACGCGCCCTCCGGCTGAGGCAAAGCCGGTACCGCCCCGCGCCGTCTTCCAGCCGTCGGCCCAGTTGTAGATCCACTTGGCGTCCTCTTCTACCAGCCGCACACAGCCATGGCTGCCGGGGCCACCCGTTGGCATGGCGTACTCGTGGATGTGGATGCCCCGCGCCTCGTGGAAGTTGAACACCCAGCGCATGAGCCATTCTTCCCCTGGTGGACTCAGCGACGAGATGCGCTTTGGCTCCTTCCAGTTGAAGTTGAACCGGCCATTCGGCGTGGGGGTTTGCAGCCCGCCGCTGCTGACGATGCCCCACCGCACCAGCCGTCCCTGTTCATAGGCCGCCCAGGCCTGGATGCTCTTCTCGATGATGAACAGCTTCGGAAATTCCTGCCCGCCCTCGTAGGTACGTGGGAAGGGAGAATAGGCGCAAAAGTCCAGGTCCAGCCGGTTCGGGATGATGAGGGTGTCGCCGAGGTTCTCGAACTGGAGCAGGGTGCGGTTGAGCAGTTCGACCAGCAGTCCCCGTTTCTTGCCGAGCTGGATGTCGCCCTGGCCGAGCACCTTGAAGAACGTGTTGCGGGCCAGTACGCTGTTGTTACGGCTGTGTGTGAGCCGGTAGTAGTCGTAGAGGACTTCGGGCAGCGAGTCCAGCCGTGGCCCGCACGGGGCCAGAATCTCGGCCAGCGCTGCTTGGTTGACATAATACTGGGCCTGGGCACGAGGCACCCCCAGCACCAGGCATCCCAGCAACAACAAGGTGGCAAGACGGCAATGGTTCATCAACAGCGGGACTGTTCAATACGGAGGTGCAGAGGAAAACAGGGGCGGTTAACAGGGGATGCGCCCTGCCCCTCTCACGACAGAGAGGCCCTCAGGTTTCCGGAGGGTGCTCAGGTGGCACGCCGGGGGAGTGTCGATCTCACAGGAGCGACGTCTGCCCGCAGTTGCTGCACCTGGGTCGGGTGGCCCAGCACGACCAGCACATCCTGGGCCTTGAGCAGCTGCCCGGGGCCGGGGTTGAACACCATCTGGCCCGTCTCGCTGTCGATCAGGGCCAGTACGATGGTGTTGTAGCGCTGGCGCAGCTGGCTCTCGTGCAACGTCTGGCCGACGAGCGATGCCTCCGCAGCAAGCGGCACCTCCTCGAACATGAGGTCCGGGGCACTACCGGGGGTGACGTGCTCCAGGAACCGGTTGACGTGGGGATGCAGGAGCACCTGGGCCATGCGGTCGGCCCCGATCTCGTAGGGCGAGATCACCTTGTCGGCCCCGGCCCGGAGGAGCTGCCGCTGGTTCTGGAGCTTGTCGGTCCGGGCCAGGATGTACAGGTCCGGGTTCACCTCGCGGGCAATGAGGGTGACGAACACGTTGGCGCTGTCGTCGGGCAGGGTGAGGATGAGGCCCTTCGCCCGTTCGATCCCTGCCGCCCGGAGCGTCTCCTCTTTCTCGGCATTGCCTTGCACATAGCGCCAGCGGGTCTGCCGCAGCAGGTCTATCTTCTCGTCCTTGAGTTCCACCAGCACGAACGGGAGGCCCGCCCGGTCGAGGTCCAGGGCGATGCGCTGGCCGATACGCCCATAGCCACAGAGGACGTAGTGGTCGCGGGTTTGCTGGATCATACGGGTGATCTGGCGCTGCCGGAGCAACTGGCTGTTGAGCAGGACCTGGGCCGAGCGGGTGAAGATAAAGGCGACGGTACCCACCCCTGCCAGTCCGAGGGCCATTGTGAAGAACCGACCGGCTGTGGAGAGGGGCTGCACCTCCCCGAACCCGATGGTCGTCAGGGTGATGAAGGTCATGTACAGCCCGTCGGTCCACGGCCAGCCTTCGAGCAGCCAATAGCCGACCGCGCCACTGAGCAGTAGCAGGAGCAGGAACCCGAAAGCCAGGGCCAGTTCAAGCCGGGTGGCGTCGGTGCGGCTGAGCCGCTGGAGGAGGGCTTCCATGACCAGCGGGGGTGGTTCATCCTGCCGCCGGGGTTGGTGCGAAGAACACCGCCGCCCACGAATCCGCTGCTGGTCGCTCGAACGCCCCCTCCCGCCAGTTCCCTACCCGGCGCAGGCTCAGGTCGAATACCGGGGTGCGTTCGGAGATCCGTCCGTCCCGGATCATCTGGCGGAAGGCGTGGCGGCTCGTGGCCTGTACCTGCCCCGCATCATCCCGGTACACCACCGCCAGGTTCCCCATCAGCCCGGTGCCGAGTTGCTGTGCGGCTGCGGCCAGCACATGAACCGACTTGTCGATGCCACAGCCGGAGAGGTCGCCGTCCGGCACCTGGGCCGCCAGCAGGATGAACCGGTCTTCCAGCAGGACCATCGCCCCTTGTACCGGGCGCTGGTGGGACGTCCAGGTTCCCATGAACCGGTGCAACTGGTCCCGCAGGGTGCGTTGTTCGGCCTCGGTGAGCGGGCGTTCGAGGGCGTAAATCCAGAGGTCAGCCTCGTCGGGCAGGCCAGGGAAAAGGTCGTTCGGCGTCATCGGTGTGCGGAAAGAAGTTACAGGCAAGGCCTGTTTAACCCGGCTTGTCCTGGAAAGATCAGGGCAGCGAAGGCCGGTACAGGACGGGCAAAAGCGGGGTGCGGTGTAGGGAAAAGCCGGTTCCTGGTCTCCGTTGGCCCGAAACTCTTCCATCAGGCACAACGTTTGATGCCTTCCCGCGAAAAACCGGCCACTCAACCGGTTCGACGCACACCCTCCAGCCGCTTCGTTCTATGTCGTTCCAGCACCTCCTTCTCCAGCGCCTGCACGACCGGACCGCCCGTGTGGGCGTGATCGGCATGGGCTACGTGGGCCTGCCCCTCGCCACCGTCTTCGCCGAGGCGGGCTTCCCGGTGGTGGGCATCGACGTGGATGCCCGCAAGGTCGAGGCCCTGAACGCAGGCACCAGCTACATCGAAGATGTGCCCACCCCGTTGGTGGCTGACCTTGTGGCGCAAGGACTGCTCTCGGCCACAACCGACTTCGCCGCGCTGACTGGCTGCGATGCCGTCAGCATCTGCGTACCCACCCCGCTCAAGCAGACGGGCGACCCGGACATCAGCTACATCGTCCACGCCACCGAGGAGATTGCCCGGCACCTGCATCCGGGGATGCTCATCGTGCTGGAGAGCACCACCTACCCCGGCACGACGGTCGAGGTGATCCTGCCCGACCTCGTTGCTCGGCACCCGGACTTGCAGGTGGGCCGTGACTTCTTCCTGTGCTTCTCGCCGGAGCGCGTCGATCCGGGGCGGCAG
>CAZLRO010000002.1:27046-34790 GCA_964561865.1 uncultured Rhodothermaceae bacterium
ATGCTTCTTCCCACGGCCAACGCCTGCAAAAGGTGCTGGCCGCGGCCGGGCTGGGGAGCCGTCGCGAATGCGAGGAGCTGATCCTCGCGGGCCGCGTCGAGGTGCACCGCCGGACGGTCGCCGAGCTGGGCACCCGCGTCGATCCGGGGCGGCAGGACTTCACCACGAAGAATACCCCCAAGGTGATGGGTGGGGTCACACCGGCCTGTATCGAGGTGGGAACGGCCCTCTACGGAGCGGCCATCGAGACCATCGTGCCGGTGTCGTCCACCGAGGCTGCCGAGATGGTGAAGCTGCTGGAGAATACCTTCCGCGCCGTCAACATCGGGCTGGTGAACGAGGTACTGCTGATGTGCGACAAGCTGGGGCTGGATGCCTGGGAGGTGATCGAGGCGGCGGCCACCAAGCCGTTCGGGTTTATGAAGTTCACGCCGGGGCCGGGCCTGGGCGGGCACTGCATCCCCATCGACCCACTCTACCTTTCGTGGAAGCTGCGTACGCTCAACTACAACGCCCGCTTCATCGAACTCGCCAGCGAGGTCAACACCGCCATGCCGGCCTACTGGGTGCAGAAGGTGCAGGACGCGCTCAACGACGCCGGGCGCGCCGTCAAGGGCAGCAGGGTGCTGGTGCTGGGCGTGGCCTACAAGAAGGACGTGAGTGACCTGCGTGAGTCGCCTGCGCTGGATATCATCGCGCTGCTGCACCAGAAGGGGGCGCTCGTCTCATATCACGACCCGCATGTGCCCGCCATCCATCACGGCGCGCTGCACCTGACCTCCGTCCCGGACCTGCGCACGTCGCTCGAATGGGCGGACGCGGTGGTCGTTGCCACCGACCATTCGGACTACGACTGGGCGATGGTGCGCCACCATGCCCGCCTCATCGTGGATACCCGTGCCGCCCTGCGCCGCGCCCAGGAAGTGCTCGTGGGGTGATGCCGGGGGCCGCTTCGGCGTGGAACCCAAACCGGGCCTGTCAGCGTTGAGGATAGAAGCGGATCCTAATCCCGACGACCTATCTCCACACCTAATCCATGCCGTTGCCACGCACCGCGTTCCTCTCGTTTGCCCCGCCGTTGATTGAGGAGGAGGACGTGCAGGCGGTGGCCGAGACGCTGCGTTCGGGCTGGATCAACACGGGGCCGCAGGCGAAGGCGTTCGAGCAGGCATTTGCAGCGGCGGTGGGTGCCAGGCACGCAGTGGCGTTGCAATCCTGCACGGCGGCGATGCACCTGGCGCTGCACGTCGTGGGCCTGCAACCCGGCGACGAGGTGCTCGTGCCGAGCTATACGTTCGCCTCGGTTGGGGCGGCAGTGCTGCACAGCGGGGCCACGCCGGTGCTCGTGGACGTACGGGTGGACGATTTCAACCTCGACGTGGAACAGGCCGCAGCGGCGGTCGGCCCCCGCACGCGGGCGGTGCTGGTGACGCACATGGGCGGCCTGCCCGCCGACCTCGACGCGGTACATGCGCTGGCCCGGCAACATGGTCTTGTGGTGATTGAAGACGCGGCCCACGCCTTCGGATCGACATACCGGGGCCAGCCCATCGGCCGGCTCAGCGACTTCACCTGCTTCAGCTTCAACGCCAACAAGCCCATCACCACCGGCGACGGCGGGGCGCTCTGTACCGAGAACGCCGCCTGGGCCGAGCGCTGCCGCATCCTGGGCCTGCATGGCATCACGAAAGATGCCTGGAAACGCTGGACTGCCGCCGGGTCGTGGTACTACGAGGTGATCGAGCCGGGCTTCAAATACAACATGACCGACCTGGCCGCGAGCCTGGGGCTGGCGCAACTCGCCAAGGCCGAACGCATGGCCCGCCGCCGCTGCGAGATCGCCGCCGCATACGACGCAGCCTTCGGCGACCACCCAGCCCTGCAAATACCGACGCACCGCCCCGGCGAGGCACATGCGTGGCATCTGTACATGCTGCGCCTGCACCTCAACCGCCTCACCCTCGACCGCGCCGCGTTCGTAGCGGAACTGAAAGCCCGCAACATCGGCACGAGCGTCCACTATATTCCCCTGCATATCCAGCCCTGGTATCGCGAGACCTACGGCTATCGTCCGGAAGACTACCCGGTGGCGTACCGCGAATACCTGCGCGAAATCTCGCTGCCCATCCACCCGCGCATGACCGATGAGGACGTGCAGGATGTGGTCGCGGCGGTGCTGGACATCGCCGAACGCGCCCGGATGTAGCCGAAAAATGCAAGGGGAGGGAGAGGCTTGAGGAGGCACCCTCACCCCCTCTCCCAACCGCCCACCCCACTGATCCTTCCGTTCCCCGATGCGAGACGCCCGGTCGCTTTTTTTGCGGGGTTTGGCCGACAGCGCCCTCTGGGTGCTGATGACGCCGCTGGCGTTTGGCATCCGGCTCGGCGAGGCGTGGCCGCAGTTTGGAGCAGAGATGCTGGCGGTGGGCCTGATCGGGCTGGTGCTCAAGCCCGCGCTCGTGCTGGGGATGGGGCTGCACCGGCATTCATGGAGCAAGGCCAGCCTGCCCGAACTGAAGCACCTCGTGCGCGTGGTCGGCCTCGGCACGCTGCTGATGACCGGCATCGCCTTCTTCCTGCACACGCAGCTCGTCGTACCGCGCAGCGTGCCGCTCATCGAGGGTGTGCTGGCGCTGGTAACGCTCGGTGGAGCACGGATGCTCGTGCGCATGTACTTCGAGGAGCGACGGCGGCACCGACGGCGGAAGGCAAAGAGCGAGCGCGTGCTGATTGCCGGGGCCGGGGAGGCCGGGACGCTCTTCGCCCGCGAGATGCTGCAACGCCCGGAGTCTGAACTGACGCTCGTGGGCTTCCTCGACGACGACCCGGTGAAGCAGCGGCAGATGCTGCTGGGCCTGCCGGTGCTCGGCGGCCTCGACGACCTGCCGCGTGCGGTGGCGCAACACCGGGTGGATGTGGTGCTCATCGCCATGCCGTCCGGGGGCGGCTCGGTGGTGCGGCGGGTGGTGCAGCGGGCGCACGAGGCCGGGGTGAAGCACCGCATCCTGCCCGACCCACTGGAACTGCTCACCGGCAAGGTGCCTATCTCCCGCAGCCGCGAGGTGGCCCTCGAAGACCTGCTCCGCCGCGACCCCGTGCGGCTGGACGTCACCGGCATCCGCCAGTATATCCGGGGGCGCGTCGTGCTCGTCACCGGGGCGGGCGGCTCCATCGGCGCGGAGATCGTCCGGCAGGTGGTGCTCTTCGAGCCGGGACAGGTGCTGTTGCTGGGACGTGGGGAGAACAGCATCTTTCGCATCGCCCAGGAGGGTGAACGGCACTGGCCGGAGGTGCCGTGCGTGCCCGTCATCGCCGACGTGCGGGACCGGGCACGGCTGGCGTGGGTGTTCGACCGCTACCGCCCGGACGTGGTGTTCCACGCCGCCGCGCACAAGCACGTCCCGCTCATGGAGGCCAATCCGGGCGAGGCCGTGCTGAACAACGTGGGTGGCACGCGCCACCTGGTGGACCTGGCGCTGGCGCATGGGGTGTCGCGGTTCGTCAACATCTCGACGGACAAGGCTGTGCGGCCCGCCTCGGTGATGGGTGCCACCAAGCGCGTGGCCGAGTACCTGGTGGAGGCCGGCAGCCGCCGGGCCGCGCCGCAGCAGTGCCTTGTGTCCGTCCGCTTCGGAAACGTGCTCGGCAGCCGGGGCAGCGTGGTGCCGCTCTTCACCGAGCAGATCCGCCAGGGCGGGCCGGTGACGGTGACGCACCCGGAGATGCAACGCTACTTCATGACGATCCCGGAGGCGGTACAACTGGTGCTGCAAGCGGCCAGCCTGGGGCAGAACGGCAACGTGTTCGTGCTGGACATGGGCGCGCCCGTCCGGGTGCTCGACCTCGCGCGCGACCTCATCCTGCTCTCCGGCCTGCAACCGGAGGTGGATATCCCCATCACGTTCACCGGCATCCGTCCCGGCGAGAAGCTGTTCGAGGAACTGCTGACGGCGGAGGAGGGCACGGTGCCGTCGCCGCACGAGAAGATATTCGTGGCCCGCAAGACCAGCCTGCCTGAAGACCGCCTCGACCCGCTCGTGGACGACCTGCTGGCCGCCGCCGTGCGCCAGGACGAAGCCTGCCTGCGCGCCCTGCTCGCCGCACTCATCCCCACCCACATGCTCAACGGACAGGCGGCCTGAACACCGCGCATCAGCCAACGGCGAAGCCGGTGAGCGGGCGCTTGTACGGCGCGTGAAAGGCCAGCACGATGTCTTCCTTCGGCACGCCGCGTTCCACCAGTTCGTTGGCGATGCCCACTTCGGTGCCGTCATACTGGATCCAGATCTTCTCTCCCTTCAGGTCGAGGTGGATCAGCGTGCCGTAATTGCGTTCCGAACCACGCCATCCCGTTCCTACCAGTTGATAATGGTAGCGGACGGTATCGAAAATGGTTTCCATCTCGGATTCCACGCCGAAGGGGATATGATAACTCCCATATTCAGCAAGGACTTCCTGGATCAGGGTACGGTAGTGCTCGGCATTTATCCATTCGACGATGACCTCCTGGTCTGGAGCGATCACGATGAGGTTGAGGGGTTAGGCTTGTTGTACCGCCAGAGCAAAACGGGTGAAGAAAAACGACCGATACACATCTCGTGGGATTGCCAGATACAACCGACGTTCCGGATCATACTCCGCAAGGGCCAGGCGATAGTTGAGAAACTGGCCGAGCGCGGTGTGAAACTCGGAGAGGTTGGATGAACCAGCGAAGCTTTTGACCTCAACAGCAATCTTTTGATCCGCTTTTTCTGCGGCGATAAGGCGTTCCGCCCCGAGATCAATCAGCATATTGACGCCTCCTACCTCCACGCGATAAGGATCGTGGGTGATGGTCCAGCCGTCGTGTTCGAGGGCATGACGTGCGGCTTGGTGCATTAGGTCGTGCGCGGGCATCGGGCATCCGTTTGGGGTTGTATCTTGGGCCTAGATCACCAACAGCCATTTCCCGGCCCATGTTTCCGATGCACCCACTGCTCGACGAACCCTACCCGCTCACGGCGGACCAGCGTGCCGCCTTCGACCGCGACGGACACCTCCTGCTTCCGCAGGTGGCGACGGCGGCGGTGCTGGCGCACTACGGCCCGGCCCTCCAGCGGGCGGCGTATGCGTACAACACCGAGACGCGCCGCCTCGAAGACCGGGACACCTACGGGCGGGCATTCCTGCAAATCATGAACCTGTGGCGCGTGGAGGCAGCCGTGCAGGCATTCGTCTTTGCCCGGCGGTTCGCCCGGCTGGCCGCCGGCCTGCTGGGGGTGGACCGCGTGCGCCTCTACCACGACCAGGCGCTCTTCAAGGAGCCGGGCGGCGGCCCCACGCCCTGGCACCAGGACCAGTATTACTGGCCGCTCGACACCGACCGCACCATCACGCTCTGGATGCCGCTCGTGGACATCACCGACGGCATGGGCATGCTCACCTTCGCCAGCGGTTCGCACCGGGGCGGCCT
Organism: uncultured Rhodothermaceae bacterium; assembly: GCA_964561865.1. Classification (GTDB taxonomy): domain Bacteria; phylum Bacteroidota; class Rhodothermia; order Rhodothermales; family CAZLRO01; genus CAZLRO01. Next base: position 32,499 of record CAZLRO010000002.1, read on the forward strand.
CGTCGAGGACTTCGCCATCTCGGACGCTTCGGAGGCGTTCTTTGCAGACTATGTGGCCCGCCACGGCTTCCCTGTGACGCGCCCGGCGACGATGCAGGCGGGCGACGCTACGTTCCACCTCGGCACTACGCTCCACGCTGCCCCCGGCAACCACAGCGCCACCACACGCGCGGTGATGACCATCATCTACTTCGCCGACGGGGCCTGCGTCGCGCCGCCACGCAACCCGCACCAGGAGAACGACCGCCAGACGTGGCTCGACGGCCTGCCCCCCGGCCACCCCGCCACTGGCCCGCTCAACCCGGTGCTGGGGTGAGGTATCCCCACCCGTGTCAATACCGCGTGCTCTGGAAGGGTTGGCTCCAGCGCAGGAGCAGGAACGGGGCGAGGTAGCGGTCGCGGCCCGTCTCGGCGTCGTCGAGGTGCTCGGCGCGGAAGGCGGCTTCGAGGTACAGGTAGGGCAGCAGTTCGTAGCCGAGTGTGCCTTCGGCCAGCACGTAGGTCTGCCGGATGCCTTGCAGGAGCACCACGCCCCGGCTGCTGGCGCGGGTGTTGTAGCTCAGGAGCGGGTCGCTGCCGTAGTTCAGCCCGTCGCCGTTGCGACCCCGGCGCGTGTACGCCACGTTCAGCATCAGTGCCAGGCGCGGCGTCGGCTGGTAGTGGGCGAAGAACGCCAGGTCTTCCGCGTTTGGTCCTGCCGGGTGGCCGAGGATGGATTCGTAGTGTGTGTAGGCGTTGAGCGGGTTGAAATGGCTGTAGAGGTAGGGGCGGATGCGGGCGTACTCGGCCCGAAGCGAGAGGCCCGCCAGCGGTACGTCGGCCAGGTGCAGGCCCGCGAGCACGCCGTAGCGGTTGGTGAACGCCTGCTTGCCGATGTTGGCGGCACGGTACTCGTCCAGTAAAAGCTGTGTGTACACCTGGAGGCCGGGGCGTGCCACCCACGAGAGGCCGCCGCCGAGCACCGCGTTGTCCGGGCTGCCCCGGTCACGCTCCTGCGGGCGGAGGAAGATGATGGGGTTGGCGTAGGACAGGTCGAAGCCCTTGCGCGCGCCGAGCGTGTCCGTGGCGAAGATGATGCCCTGGAACAGGTCGAGTTGCAGGCGGACCGGGAGGTTCAGGGCCAGCCGGTGGAACGCCGCGTACTTGCGCGGGATCGCCACACGGTCGGACACCTGGGTGCGGCGGTCGGTCAGCCCCGCGAAGACGTTGGTATACTGGAGCTTCCAGACGGTGGTGCGCAGTTGTAGGTGGTCGTAGCCGACGGGGTAGTTCGAGAGCAGGAGGCTGCCCGGCCCGTGGCCCCAGCGGTTGCGGTCGCGCCCGAAGCGGGCCTCCACGTACTTCGTCCGCACGCCCACGAGGCCCGTCGCCAGCATGTAGTCGTAGGTGCCGCCGTCGGTCTGCTTGGTGAAGCCGAGGCGCGGGGCGGTGTCGAACGAGTCCACCTGTACCGGCCAGGCGTCGCGCCGCTGGTTCTCCTCGAAGCGTGTCTCGAAGAACAGGTAGCGCCCGATGTGGCCGGAGGCCCGTGCCCCCCACGATGCCTGCCACACCGGCACGTTCGGGTCGTCGCGGTCCTGCCGGGTAGACAGGCGGGCGCGCCCATAGCCGAAATACGCGAGGGGGTTCACCTGGAGGGCGTACCCCTCGCCCGTAGCCGCGATCAGGTCCTGGCCGTTGCGGTAGAGGCCCGGCAGCACCGTGCGCAGCCCCTCGGCGGTTGGTCCGGGCTGCTTGCCCCGGTAGCGGGCCAGCAGGTGACGGTCGGTGGCCGAGAGCGTCTGCACATCGCGGGCCAGCGTGTCCAGGTACGCCCGCGCCGCGTAGGCCGAAAGCGGCTGGTGGGACAGGAACGCCCCCGGCAGGCGGCCCGCCGCGTACTGGCGTTCGAGGAAGCGGTGGAGGGGGTCGTTCACCTGCAACACCCCGTCGGTCTGCGCCCGCGCCGTCAGCGGCAGCAGCAGGGCCAGCAGCAGGAACGTGTGGAAAGGGGGACGGATGGAGGGAAGGAGGGAGGAGCGTGCGGGAAGAGAAGGGGGCATGTACGGGCCTCTGGCTGTCTGCGTCGTCTCATGGGGAATCCGGGAGCCTGCGTACCTGGTGTCGGGAAAAATGGGGATGCCTCTCCTATCAACGCCCGCACGCCCATTGGCTCATTCCAGCGCCAGCTCCTGCACGCGCAGTTCGGCGGTCTGGAGGCGTTCGAGGCAGTGGCGGGCCAGCAGGACACCCTCTTCGTAGGCTTGCAGCGCCGTTTCGAGGTCTGGCGCCTCATTCTCCAGCAGCGCCACG
>CAZLRO010000003.1:0-33735 GCA_964561865.1 uncultured Rhodothermaceae bacterium
TGGGCAGGAACGGATAGTTACTCCAGGAACCGAGGAAGCTCTTGCTGTTGTTAGGCGTGTAGGTGTCGAAGTGCCCGGCCAGGGTCGGAGCGTTGATGTCCGCGATGTCGAGGATACGCAGGCCCGACGTATAGTTCGACTGGAAGGAGTAGTGGCCCTTGACGTACTGGTTGTGGTCGATGGACGCCACATCGTGCGTGAACGTCCCGATCCGCACCGGCACATCGAGGTCTGCAAGGTCCCAGATGTGGGTGCGGGTGTTGAACCCGAAAGAGGTTTCATCAAGCTCGTCGTCGCACAGGAAATACCGGTGGTCCTCAGTGAACCAGCCCTGATGGGTGTAGGCCGACTGCGGGTAGGTGTTCCGGGACAGCATCTGGATGCTGCTCTTGTTCGTCACGTCCAGGATTGTCACGGTGTCTTCATTGGAGGCGGCGCAGATTTCCTTGCCCTGGTGCTCGGTGTCCGGGCCAACGTAGTTCACGCAGTGGATGTCGTGCGTGTAGCCATCGCCCCCGTAGCACGCCTCCATCACCGGGTTGAGCGGGTCCTGGATGTTGACGATGTGCGGGCCGCCGCTGCACAGGAAGGAGGTCCCGAACGTGGAACCGATAAGGTAGGCGTAGCCGGAAGCCTCGTTGATGTAGATGTTGTGCGTGTTGCCGATCTTGTTGTAATGGGCATCCTCGGTGAACGTAACCGGCGGCCCGGTCAGCCCGCGCAGGCGCGTCAGGTCGAACACCTGCATCCCATGCCCACTGGCTTCACTGACGATGAAGGCATGGTCCTGGTAGACCTTGATGTCCCGCCAGAGCGAGGTGCTGGTGTGGGTCATCAACTGGCCGAGGTAGATCGGATTGACCGGGTCGGTCACATCCACGAAGGCTGTGCCGTTGGAACGCCCCACCAGCGCATACTCCTTGCCCGTGATGGGGTCTACCCATCCCCAGATGTCGTTCAGGTCGATGCCGCTCGTCCCGCCGATGGACGAGATGGGCAGGTAGGCCAGCAGGTCTACGTTCAGGCACGGATAACCCGCCGCGAACCCGCCGGTGCAGGCCACACGGCCCCCCGTGATCTGCGCAGAAGCGCTTCCGGCCAGCAACAGCCATCCTATCAACAGAAGCAACCGTTTCATAAGCAATCTCATTGGCGGGAACCAGTCCCAATTGTGGAGGCGGAAATGAATGCCGTAAGTTCCAGAATCTGACGTTCAGATTCAACCCCTGTGCCATGACGACGAAACAAACCGGCGACCAGGGCGAGGCCCTTGCAGCGGACTATCTGGAGCAGCAAGGCTACCGCATCCTCGAACGGCAGTTCCGGTTTGAACGTTCCGAGGTAGACCTGATTTGTTTCCAGCCCGCTGCGCGCTATGAAGACGGCGGGGAGTTGGTGTTCGTGGAGGTCAAGACCCGCTCCGGCCTGGGCTATGGTCGCCCGGAGGAGGCTGTGACCGAGGACAAGAAACGCCACCTCCTGCTGGCCGCCGAAGCCTACCTGCACGAGATGCGCATGGACGGGATGCCCTGCCGCTTCGACGTCGTCGCCATCGTGCTGCACCCCGACCGACCCCCGGAGATCGAGCACTTCCGCGATGCGTTCTGGAAGTTCTGATCCGTAGCGGCCCGATATAGTCAAACTGACTATATAGTCATTTTGACTATAATTTCCCCACACCGCCCCCATCTGGCCTGCTGCCTGCCAGACGCTTTTACCGTAACCCGGAGGGCCGGTATTCCTTTGGTACCTCGTCGGCCAGACGCTCGAAGGCGAGATAGCCATAGACCGTGAGGCCGTAGGGGTCTATCAGCTCGCCGTGCGGGTCGATGCGGGTGGGGCCGTCGGAGAGGCGCAGCCACGAGGTCTGCGGCTGGGGACGGTCCAGCCGTCCCTGCCAGCGGAGGTAGGCAGGCGACTCCTGTTCGCGGCGGTACTGCACCTCCAGCAGCCCGTGGAACTCCAGCACCTGCTCGTCCGGATGCCCGCTCTCGGACAGCAGCTGGCGGGGCTGGACGGGGAAGCGCAGCCGGGCACGGGCTACCTCGTCCAGGCTGGGGAGGCGGGTGGTCTGGAACCGGGCCGCTTCGCTGGAGTCGGCCAGGGCGCACAGCAGGAAATGCCGTAGGGAGCCAAGGAACGCCTGACGGCGGTTGGCTTCCCACCGGACAGCCTCTGCCGAGTCCTGCGGGGTCAGCTCCTCGAACAGCGGCTCGCCGTCGAACCGCAGCACCCCGCCCCCCCAGGAGAAATCCGTGAGCACATACTGGATGCGATAGCCCAGCGCCCGGTTCTCGATGAGGAGCGGGGCCTGGGCACGGGCCGAGAGCCGCCCCCAGCGCCCACCCTCGAACACCAGCACCTCCGGGTTGAGCAGGCGGGTCTGCGCTGCGTTCGGCGTCTCGCCCAGCAGCAGGCGCTCGAACCGCCGCCGTTGCCGCTCCCATGCCCGGTCCCGCTCCGCCTCCACGAGCACATCTCCGAGGGTCTGCGTAGCCGGGGCAAGGTGAAACCGGAACGTCCGGGGGCTGCCTGTGCGCACCACCAGGTCCTCATGGACGGTCGTATACCCCACCATCGACACCACGAGCCGGTGTGCGCCTGTGGGGACTGTCAGCCGGAAGCAGCCGTCCGGGCCGGTGGCAGCGCCCCGCAGGGAACCGGCGACGAACACATGCGCGCCCGACAGCGGCAACCCCGTCCCGGCCTCGTCCACACACCCGGACACGACCGCTTCCGCGGACTGTGCCCGTAGCGCTGCCACACCCAGCCAACACCCGACGACGCACCAGAAAGCCCGATACATGGCTGAAAATCCTGCAAACCGCATCGCCTTGAAAAGCAGCCGGTTCCCTGTATGTATCTTCTCGCTCCTTCGCGTTCAACCCACTTCCGCGTACCGTGATTCTGATCCTCCAGCCGAACGTCGATCTCTCCTCTGCCGACTACCAGCACCTGAAACAGCACCTGGACGCCCTGCCGGGCATCCGGCACCGCCTTCACCACGAACAGGGGACGGAACAGCGGCTAACCGAGGTCTACCTCATCGGCAACACGGCAGCCCTCTCGATAGAGACGATGCGAACGTTGCCGCTCGTGGAACGGGTCGTGCGGGTATCGCAGGAATACCGGGTGCTGGGCCGCCACCAGGGCGACGACCGCCCCAGCACGTTCGACTACAACGGCGTCCGCTTCGGCCAGGATACGTTGCAGGTCTTCGCGGGCCTGTGTGCGGTGGATACCCCGGCCCATGTGGAGCGGATGATGCAGGCGCTCCGGGAGCACGGCCAGGTGTGTACCCGCATGGGGGCGTACAAGCCCCGCACCAACCCCTACTCGTTCCAGGGGCACGGCAAACACTGCCTCCCCTGGGTGTTCGACCTCGCCGGGCGCTATGGCATCCGCGTCATCGCAATGGAGGTGACGCACGAGTCGCACCTGGCCGAGATCGACGAGGCGTTGCACCAGACCGGCCAGCCCACCGGGGTAATGGTGCAGATCGGCACGCGCAACACCCAGAACTTCGAACTGCTCAAGATTGTCGGACGACAAAAGACCTACCCGGTGTTGTTCAAGCGTGGGTTCGGCATCACCCTCGACGAGTCGCTCAACGCCGCCGAGTACCTGGCAAGCGAGGGCAACCGCAACATCGTCTTCTGCCTGCGCGGGATGAAGACCCACCTCGGCGACCCCCACCGCAACTTCGTCGATTTCAGCCATGTGCCCGTCGTGAAGCGCCTGACGCGGATGCCCGTCTGCATCGACCCCTCGCATTCGGTCGGCGCCCGCACCAAAGGCCCGGACGGACTGCCGGACCTGTTCCATGCCACCGCCCAGGGGGTGATCGCCGGAGCGAACATGGTACTCGTGGATTTTCACCCCGAACCCGGCAAGGCCCTCGTCGATGGCCCCCAGGCCCTGCTGCTGCGGGAACTACCCTGGTTCCTCGACGACATCGCCCTCGCCCGCGAAACCTACCTCCGACGGGTAGAACGGGCCGCACGGGCAGAAAGCTAATGGTAGGAGTGCTTATTTTGATGCAAGGTTGCAGGTTTCGGTGTTTCCCAGGCATCGGGTACCAGGTATCAAATACCCAAAAGCTAACGGCGAACAGCCAACAGCTATTTTCCCCATGCGGACCTTCATCAACGATCTCGTCGGAGGGAGTGCAAGCATCGTGGTGGTGCTCTTGTACCACATCTACCTGTACCTGCTGCTCAAGCAAGACCCCCAGGCGACGGTGCAGGGGCTAAACCGGTCCATCCGGGTGGAATGGGTGCGATTTGTGATGGAGCAGGAGGCGCGGGGCATCCTGGCTGTTCAGACGCTTCGCAACTCGACCATGGCCGCCACCTTCCTCGCCTCCACCGCCGTATTGCTGATGATCGGCACGCTGAACCTGGCGAACCAGTCCGAGGGCTTTGTCCATTCCTTCCAGCGCCTGAACCTGCTCGGATCTCCCCATCCCGGCCTGTGGACGGCCAAAGTGCTGGTGCTGGTGGTGGACTTTTTCCTCGCCTTCTTCAGCTTTGCGATGTCCATCCGGCTCTACAACCACGTGGGATACCAGATCAGCTTGCCGCTCGGCCAGCGCAGCACCACGGCCACGCCGGAAACGGTGGCGGCCCACATGAACCGTGCAGGGTCGTTCTACACGCTGGGGATGCGGGCCTACTTCTTCTCGGTACCGCTGGTGTTCTGGCTCTTCGGGCCGCACTTCATGCTGCTGGCCTCGCTGGTGCTGGTGTACGTCCTTTACCAGAACGACCGCGCTCCACAGACCATCAAACGTCATCAGGCTTCCTGAAGCCCAGCACCTGTATCGTCTTGCCTTTCTTGCGGCGGACGCTCTGGGTGCGGGTACGCCGCACAGGAGGGTTCACGACAGGCAAGGGCTGAAGGGTGGCATCGGCCGCCACGTCCGGCTTTTCCGCCTCCCATGCCGGGTCGAAGAGCATCCCGGTGCAGAGACACATCCGGCGCTGGGTGCGGCTGAGCACATCGTAGTTGGGACAGCTCTGGCAGCCGCTCCAGAACTCCTCGTCGTCAGTCAGCTCCGAGAAGGTCACCGGACGGTACCCCAGCTCGGTGTTGATCTTCATCACGGCCAGGCTCGTCGTGATGCCGAAAATCTTGGCGGCCGGGTATTTCTGGCGCGAAAGCTCGAACGCCGCCTGCTTGATGCGCTTCGCCAGCCCGCCCTTGCGAAACACCGGCGCCACGATCAGCCCCGAATTTGCCACGTACCGACCGTGCCCCCACGTCTCGACGTAGCAGAAGCCCGCCAGCACTTCCCCATGCAGGGCGATGATGGCCTTACCCTCTTCCATCTTGGAACGGATGTAGTCAGGGTTGCGCTTGGCAATGCCGGTGCCCCTGGCCCGCGCTGCGTCCTCAATGAGGGTGCAAATCTCGGCAGCGTACCGAAGGTGGGGAACACCGGCCACCTGTACCGTGCATTCGTGGGCTTCGTTCAACGTGGATGCGGGTTCGAGATGGAAAAAAATGGAATGCGCGCATCAACGCTATTAACCCAGCTTAGGATCCGAAGACAGATTTGGGACGCTTCGCTTTGGAACGACCTGGCGGCCTTTGGGACGGCCTGCGGCCTTTGGTTCCGCTGACCCTCCACCCATCCTGTCATTCCGAACGAAGTGAGAAATCGACCGAAGGGAGATTGCGCTCCGGCGAAATCTCACGCCCACGCTAGGAAACAGGAGATTTCGCTTCGGCGGGAACAAGCACCTGTCCTGGGCGAAGCGAGGAAATGGGACGGCCTGTCGGCCTTTGGTCTTGCTGAACCTCCAATCCTGCTGTCATTCCGACCGTAGGGAGAAACCGCAGGTTGCACGAAGTGAACCTCGACCGAGGAGAGATTGCACTGCCGCGAAGTCTCCATCCCATCCTTGATTACACTCCGGCGGCCTGGAACGCAGCGCTGACAATGGCCTGGGCTTCTTGCTGGACTTGGCGCAGGTGGTCACTGCCCCGGAAGCTCTCAGCATAAATCTTGTACACCTCCTCGGTGCCCGAAGGCCGCGCCGCAAACCACCCGTTCTCGGTGACGACCTTCAGCCCGCCGAGGGCCGCGCCGTTGCCCGGTGCATGGGTCAGCTTCGCCAGGATGGGTTCCCCGGCCATCTCGGTGGCGGTGACCAGCTCCGCCGACAGGTTGGCGAGCACCTTCTTCTGGGCGGTGTTGGCCGGGGCGTCCATACGCTCGTAGGCCGGGTCGCCGAACTGCGCCGTCAGCGCCTGGTAGTGCTCACCGGGGTCGCGCCCGGTGACGGCGGTGATCTCGGCGGCGAGCAGGTTCAGAATCAACCCGTCCTTGTCGGTGCTCCAGACGGTGCCGTCCTGGCGGAGAAACGAGGCCCCGGCGCTTTCCTCCCCTCCGAAGCCGTAGGAGCCGTCCACCAATCCGTCCACGAACCACTTGAACCCGACGGGCACCTCGGCCAGCCGCCGCCCCAGGTGGGCCGCCACCCGGTCGATCATGGAACTGGAGACGAGCGTCTTGCCGATGGCCGCATCGGGCCGCCAGCCGGGACGGTGCTGGAACAGGTAGTGGATCGCCACGGCGAGGTAATGGTTGGGGTTCATCAACCCCACACTGGGGGCGACGATCCCGTGCCGGTCGGCGTCCGGGTCGTTGCCAAAGGCGATGTCGAACCGGTCCTTCAGGTCGATCAGCCCCGCCATCGCCCAGGGAGATGAACAGTCCATCCGGATCTTGCCGTCGCGGTCGACGCGCATGAAGCCGAAGGTGGGATCGACGGCCTGGTTGACGACCTCAATCCGGAGGCCATACCGCTCTGCAATCGGCTCCCAGTAGGCCAGCCCCGCCCCCCCCATCGGGTCCACGCCGATGTTCAGGCCCGCCTGCGCGACAGCTTCCAGTTGCAACACCTGCCCCAGGTCGTTCACGTAGGGGGTCCGGAAATCCCAGGCATGGGTCGTGCTGGCCCGCAGCGCCTGGGCGTAGGGCATCCGTTTGACCCCGTGCAGGCCGTTTGCCAGCAGTTCGTTGGCCCGCCGCTGCACCTGGGCGGTGGTGCTGGTATCCGCCGGGCCGCCATTGGGAGGGTTGTACTTGAAGCCGCCGTCGTCCGGGGGGTTGTGGGACGGGGTGATGACCACGCCGTCGGCCAGGCCGGCGGCCCGCCCCCGGTTATAGGCCAGGATCGCGTGCGAGATGGCAGGCGTGGGGGTGTAGCCCCCTCCTTCCTGGATCAGCACCGTCACCCCGTTGGCGGCCAGCACTTCCAGCGCCGTTGCCTGGGCCGCCTCAGAGAGGGCGTGCGTGTCCATCCCCATCAGCAACGGCCCGTCGATGCCCTGTCCGGCCCGGTACTCGCACAGCGCCTGGCTGACGGCCAGAATGTGCGCCTCGTTGAAGGTGCCCTTGAGCGACGACCCCCGGTGCCCCGATGTACCGAAGGACACCGCCTGCTCCGGGTTTTCTGGGTCGGGCTGGACGGTGTAGTACGCCGATACCAGGCGAGGAATGTTCACCAGATGCGCACGCGGGGCAGGCTTTCCGGCAAGAGGGTGCATGGGGTTCGGCTTGCTGAACAGGAAGAAAAGATGTGGGAAGATAGCACGCAGGAAGCGGGGATCGGGGCGGATCGGTACGGTTTTTTTGGGAATCGCCCAGGAAAAAATATCGTCAAAATGACTATAATATCGTCAATTTGACTATACTCTCAAACCTTGACCTGTGCCTACGCACGCCATATTCTCTCGTGCCCGCCGTTGATCTGTTCCCTGATTGCGAGTAAGTTCCGGGAAGTCTCTTCCGAACCCATCTGCATCCCGAAGACGTGGAAATTCTGGGCATCGACATTGGCGGCTCCGGCATCAAGGGGGCGCCGGTAGACCTGACCACCGGACAGTTGCTGGCGGAGCGGTTTCGCCTGCCCACCCCGCAGCCGTCCACCCCGGAAGCGGTGGTGGAGGCAGTGGCAGAGGTGCTGGCGTACTTCCGATGGGAAGCGCCGTTCGGCTGTACGATCCCGGCCCGCATCCGGCATGGGGTCGTGCGCACCGCCGCCAACATCGACAAGTCGTGGATGGGCGTCCACATCTCCCAGTTGCTCGAAAAACGCACGGGGCAGCCCAATGTGGTGCTCAACGATGCCGACGCTGCGGGGCTGGCCGACATGGCCTACGGGGCCGGGCGCGGGCACACCGGCGTGGTGATGATGCTGACGGTGGGCACGGGCATCGGCTCGGCGCTCTTCGTCAACGGCGAGCTGGTGCCCAACACTGAACTCGGCCACCTGGAGATGAACGGCAAGGACGCCGAGATGCAGGTGAGCGACCGCGCCCGCAAGGAACGGGAACTTTCGTGGGACCAGTGGGCCAAACGCTTCCAGCAGTACCTGGACTGGATTGAGTTCCTCTTCTCCCCCGACCTGATCATCCTCGGCGGCAGCGTCAGCCGTCCCAAGAAAAAAGACCTGTACCTCCCCCTGCTCAAGACCGAGGCCCAACTGGTGACGGCCCATCTGGAGAACGAGGCGGGGATTGTCGGCGCGGCCTGGAGTGCCCGCCACCTGCTATTCCACGAAGACCACAACTTCCGGGTGTGATAGCCGACCAGGCCCATCAAGAAGATCAGCGGTTTCAGCAACGTTTCCGGGGCATGACCTGCCGTTGCACCTGTTGCGGATCGTCTGAGACGGGTGTGCGTTGGATGGGTGATCGCCCTCTTCATCACCCTCATCACAGGGCACAGGCATGAAACGTAGCCAGGTCTATCACGCAGACCCGGAAATTATGAGCGGCACCCCGGTGTTCACGGGTACGCGCGTCCCCGTACATACGCTCATCGACCACCTTGCCTCCGGCGTTTCGCTGGACGAATTCCTCGCCGATTTCCCTACGGTGAGCCGGGAACAGGCGGTGGCTTTCCTCGCGCTCTCGGAAGTGGCCCTGCTTGGGGCGGAGGCTGCCGGTGCCTGAACCGATCCGCGTTTTGCTCGACGAGGGGGTGCCAGAACAGCTACGGGGAGCGTGTTCCAAAGCGTTCAGGGTTGAGACGGTGCGGTATCGCGGGTGGACGGGAATGCGGAACGGCGACCTACTACGAGCGGCAGCAGCTTCGTTCGACGCACTCGTGACAGTAGACAAGCGGCTGCGATACCAACAGAACGTGCGGGGCTTGTACTGGCAGTCGTTGTGCTCGATGCGACCGGAACCAAGTATGCAGATCTTTTACCACTCGTACCTGCAACGGAGGCCGCCTTGCGTCTCGTGAAGCCAGGTGAGGTGGTAGTGGTTGCACGCTACCCAGGCACGGAAGCCAGGGCGTCGAGGTCAGCGTGTGCGACTTGCACCGCCGGTGCCTCCGTGCTAGATTGGCGTGTGGCCGCTATATTTGCGGTGTAGCCTGGCCGATCTTCATCTCCTCAGCGAAGGAACCTTCACCGGAAGTCCCATGCGCCTGCCCATCGCCGTCCTGATCGCCCTGCTGGCCGGGTGCAGCCGTGACGCCGCCGAGCCGATGGCCTCCGGGGCGGCATCGGTGGACCTGATGGCCGAAGGCGGGCCGATGGTGGAAGCGGCAGCCCTGGCTTCGCCGCAGGACGCCCCGGCACCGGGGGCTACCGACACAACCGGCCTCAAGATCATCCGCACCGCCACGCTGCGCCTGCGCGTGGACGACTACGCCGAGACCCGCCTCGCCCTCGACACCCTCGTCGCCCGGCATAACGGGTACATCGCCTCGGAAAGCGAGACGAACTACGACGCCCGCATCGAGAACACGATGACGATCCGCGTCGCTGCCCACCGGTTCCAGGCGCTGCTCGAAACCCTGCTGGCCCTGGCCGAAGGAGTGGAACAGAAAGAAGTGCAAGCGGAGGACGTGACAGCCCAGTTCGTGGACATCCAGGCGCGGCTCCATGCCAAGCAGGTGGCCGAAGCCCGCTACCTCGACATCCTCCGCCAGGCCCGCAACGTCGAAGAAATCCTGAGCGTCGAGAACCAGCTCCGGGCGATCCGCGAGGAGGTCGAAAGCACTGAGGGGCAGCTCCGCTACCTGCGCGACCGCATCGCCTACAGCACCCTGACGCTCACGTTCTACGAAGGCACCAGCGGCCTCGAACGCCCCGGCTTCTTCCGTGAACTGGGCCGTGCCCTGGAAGACGGCTGGCAAGGGCTGCTCGCCCTCCTCGTCGCCGCCGTGACCGTCTGGCCCCTCTGGCTGATCCTTGCCGCCCTCGTCTGGCTGGGCCGCCGCTGGTGGCGTCGCCGCAACCAACCGTCCTGACGATGGCGCTCCGCGTCTGCTACCAGTTCGACGTGCCCGCGGCAGACCTCGACGCGCTCGTGGCGTCGGTGTTGCTCGAACAGAGCGTGGAGGTGCCGCACACGGTGGCCTTGCGCCATCCGTTCGTGCGTACCCACCTGATGGGAACCCTCGAACGCATCGAACCCGATCCGGAGGGCGGCTTCCGGGTGTGGCTCGCCCTCCCCACCGCAACGGCCCTGGCCGACCCGGCCCAGTTCCTGAACGTCCTCTTCGGCAACGTCTCGCTGTACCCGTCCATCCGCCTGCTGGACTTCGAGCTGCCTCCAGCGCTGTGGACGGCGTTCCCTGGCCCCCGGTTCGGGCTGGAGGGGCTGCGTGCCCTGACCGGGGTGCCTCGTCGTGCCCTGACCTGCGCTGCCCTCAAGCCAGTGGGCCTGACGGTGGACGAACTGGCTGGCCTTTGCCGGGACTTCGCCGAAGGCGGCATCGACCTGATCAAGGATGACCACTACCTGGCCGACCACCCGTTCGCCCCGTTCGAGGCCCGCGTCCGGGCCTGCCTCGACGCGGTCTCTGAAGCCAACGCCCGCACCGGCAGACACGCCGTCTACATCCCCAACCTCTCCGGCGCACCCGACCAGGTGAAACGTCAGGCCGCGTTCGCCCGGCAGTTCGGCGTCCGCATGGCGATGGTGGCGCCGATGCTGGTCGGCCTGCCCAGCCTGTACGAACTCACCCACCACTTCGACCTCCCGGTGATGGCCCATCCCAGCTTCGCCGGCACCGTCCAGCTCACCCCCCCGGCCCTCTTCGGCAAGCTGTTTCGCCTCTTCGGGGCCGACGCGGTGATCTTCGCCAGTTACGGCGGACGCTTCGGCAGCACACGGGCCGAAAGCGTGCAGGTCGCCACCTGGCTGCGGCAGACCTGGGGGCCGCTACGCCCGGCACTGCCGGTGCTGGGGGGCGGGATGCGGGTGGCGCGCGTGCCCGAACTGATGGCGGCTTTCGGCCCGGACGTAGTACTGCTCGTGGGCGGCAACCTGCTCGAAGCCGGAGCGGCCCTCGTCGAACACACCCGCGCCTTCACCGAGGCGGTGGCGACAGCCTGAACTCAGGGGAACCGCCGCTTCAGGAGATCGATCACGGCCAGGCGGATGTCCCGGTGCCGGGCCACAAGGGCCAGGTCGGGCTGCTCGCCCAGCTTCAGGTAGCCGAGGCCGCGTTCCTGCCCGCTTGTGAGGAATTCGGGGAGGGCCACCGTATAGCGACGCTCCGGGTCCACCGACGCCCCCTGGATGCGCCACCCGGCGCTGTCGCGGACAACGTTCGCCGTGTGCAGATAGCCGCCCGTGCCTCGGTTGGCGAGGCCCTGTTCGAGCACCCGCACCAGCAGCCGCCCCGACATCGACACCGTCAGTACCGGCCCGCCAAAGGGCAACAGGCGAATGACATCGTATTGCGTGATCGCGCCCGGCATCAGCACATCGTCGATACGGATGGAGCCGCCGTTGAAGAGCGCGAGGTCAGCCCCTGCCCCTTCGGCCAGCACGGCCTGGGCCATGAGGTCGGTGAGGGCGTTCGACCGGTTGCGGACGACCGACTCGCGCCCGTCGAAGGCGGTGCTGCTCGTCGCCACGACGGCGTTCGGGTCGAACCCCTGTGTCCGGAAACCGGCATAGGCCAGGGCCACCCAGCGTTCCACTTCGGCCTTCACTACCGGGTCTTCCGGGACGGCGTCGGTCACAGGCACGAACCGGGAATCCACCGTCAGGTGTGCCGTGGCAGGGTTGAAGTGCAGCGTGTGGACGTATACCGAGCGCACGTTGGCATCCGCCTTGGCGATGGGGGTGAAGTCCCCACCCCGCAGCACGTGGATATTCTCGTGCTCATGCCCCCCCAGCAGCAGGTCCAGCTCCGGGACAGCCTCGGCCAGGGCGATGTCCTGCTCAATGCCCAGGTGCGTCAGGGCAACCCAGACGTCGGCACTGTCGCGCAGGGCGTGCAGGTGTGCGCGCAGGGAAGCTACCGGGTCAGCATAGCGCACATAGGGCTTGCGGTTGCTGTCCAGCGTCACCGCCAGCAGCCCGACGCGGACGGTACGGGTGCCCGTGCGGAACGGCAGGATGCGATACCGCCGGGTGCCGGGAAACGGGTTCCCCAGCGTGTCCGAGACGTTCGTGGACACCCAGGAGAAACGTGATTCTGCCAGTCGCTGGTGGAAAGCCTGTTCCGAGAGGTCGAACTCGTGGTTGCCGAAGGTGGCTACATCCAGCCCCAGCGTGTTCAGCACGGCCACCATCTGCCGGCCATCGAGCCGTTGTCCCTCCACCCGCGCTGTTCCCAGGGCAGACGGGCTGAAAAAGTCACCTGCCAGCACCGTCAGCACGTTCGGGTTCTCGGCCAGCAACTGCCGCCGCAGCGCCGCCACCCGGGCCAGCCCCCCTTCCCGCCCCCCACCCACCGGGGTGATCTCGTAGACATCGTTGAAATGCAGGACTGTGACGGTCACGACCGGCTCCTCGACGGACGCCGATCCCGGAACGTAAGGAGTGCGGCAACCAAAGCCGAGCAGCACCAAGACGAGCAGGGCGTATCGCATAAACCTCACGAGATGGTTTGCCGGAAGATACGGCTTCGTATTTTGCCTTTTTCATCCGTAACCCAGCGGCCATCCTGTCGATGCCCTATACCACCCTGATCTCTTCCGAAGCGCTACTCCCCCACCTGGACGAACAGGGGTGGGCCATCGTGGACTGCCGCTTCTCCCTGCAAGACCCCGAACGCGGGCGTCATGCCTACCGGCAAGCCCACCTCCCTGGCGCCGTCTATGCCCACCTCGACGAAGACCTGTGCGGGCCGATCGTTCCAGGGATCACGGGGCGGCATCCCCTGCCCTCCGTCGCGCAGTTCGCCCGCACCCTCTCCCGCTGGGGCATCACCACCGGCGTCCAGGTGGTAGCCTACGACGATGCCGGAGGGACGATGGCGGCCCGGCTGTGGTGGATGCTGCAGTGGATGGGGCATGAGGCGGTCGCGGTGCTTGACGGCGGCTGGCCCCACTGGAAACAGGATGGACACCCCACCCGTAGCGACGCCGAAACCCGGATGCCCGCCGTGTTCGTGCCCCATCCGCGCCCGGAACTGATCGTCACCGCCGACGAGGTGGAGACCCTGCGCCAGCACCCCGAACACCGGCTGCTCGATGCCCGCGGGGTGGAGCGCTACCGGGGCGTACACGAACCCATCGACCCGGTGGCCGGGCATATCCCCGGTGCCCTCTCGGCCCCCTACCTCGACAACCTCGACGCCGACGGGCGCTTTCAGTCCCCGGAAGCCCTGCGCACGCATTATGCCCCCCTAATCGAAGACATCCCCACAGACCACCTTGCCTGCTACTGCGGGTCGGGCGTGACGGCGGCCCACACGGTGCTGGCCTTCGCCCATGCAGGACTGGGCCTGCCCCGCCTCTACGTCGGCTCGTGGAGCGAATGGATCACCGACCCGGAACGGCCCATCGCCCAGGGATAACCGTTCCCGCATCCTGTCCAAATTATCGTCAATTTGACTATAATTCAAAGACCAATTTCGACGAACGCGTGGCTCAGAACAGCCGGGCCACCCAGATGCCCACGCGGGTGCCGGGGGCATCGAGGCGTCGGGCTACATCCAGGCGGAAGTACCCGAAGAGTCCGTTGAGAGAGACGCCCACCTCGTGGTGAACCTGGTCGGGCACGCGGGGGATGTAGGACAGCATGGCCTTCCGTGCCGCGGTCATCCAGGTACGCCCGTGCCCGCCGAAGACGATCAGTCCCAGGTTTCTGCGCACCGCCCACCGCCAGCCCAGTGCCTCGAAGGGCACCGTGCGGAAGTTGTGTTCCCAGAACAGCGCCGCATGGCGGGTGCCTTCGTAGGGCAGGTCCTGCAAGGTCCGCAGCGTGCCATACGGCGTCAGCCAGGTGGCCGCCTCGACGATCCCCATACGCTGCGGCGGCAACGTGCCCCTGGACGTACCCGCGACCACCCGTACGTCCAGCACATTGGGCAACAGCCGCCGGTGGAGGAACGTCTCGATGCGGGTATCGAGCAGCAGGGTGAGGCGGGAGAAGGAGAAGTCGCCCCAGCCGTCGGGACGGTGTTCCGCGTCCAGCACCAGCCGCCGCTGCCCCACCAGTCCGAGCGTCTGTTCATCGTTGACCGCGAGGTGTAGCCCCACGGAGCGCAAGGTACCAGCCTCAATCGGCGGGTTGGGCCGTTGCCGTTCGTCCGAGCCGTTGAAGTCGAAGTCGCTTGTCTTGGCAACGGAGGTGTGCCGCTCGTGGTGATAGGCCAGGTGGAGCCGGGTGTCGGACCAGCGCGGCAGGTCGTAGCCCAGGCCGAGGTGCCACCGTTCGTTGGCGTAGTAGTCGAAATAGTCCACGCCGCCGAAGAGGGGACGGAAGCTGTTCCACACCCGCTCGGTCACCTGGGATGGGTAGCGGGTATCGACGCCCTCGTGGTAGGACACACGGAAGGAGGCGTGCTGCCGGGGGCCGAAGCGCACGGTGGCCGCGCCGCCGTAGGTGGCCCGTTGCAGCCCGGTCTCGTACCCGCCCAGCCCCTGCACTTCCAGATGCCGTCCCAGCGGGAATCTGGCCCGGAGTGCCACGTGGAGGGCCTCCACCCGGTTGAACCAGACGTCGGGGGAGAACCGCACGCGGCGCCCCGACACCCTTCCGTCATCACGGCCCTCCACATCCTCGTCCCCGGCGCGAACCCGGACGCGGGCAAGGCGGGCGAGGGGGCCGGTCGGCTGGTAGGCCCGTTGCAGCGTCATCGTGCTGTCGATGGTCGCGTAGGCCAGGCGCTCCGGTGCCGTCAGCGGCACAACCACGCCTGCACGGTCGAGCAGGGTGTCGGCCTTCACGGCGGCGGAATCGACTTGCAGGTAGCGCCGGGAAGCGTAGAGCGAATCCGGAAGCGGCTGGTTGACCACGTAATTGGTCAGGCGCGACACCTGGTTGACGTGGATCGTCGGGAAGGCCAGCAGTCCGGGCAGGGTCACCTCGATCTCCCCTTCCGATCGCAGGTCGAGGGGCAGCCAGAAGTCCTGTCCGAAGCTGGAGAACTGCTGGTGGTAGGTGACGGCATAGCGCTCGATGGGAGGAGGAAACAGGAACCCCTCGCCCGGGCGCAAGGCCACCTCCAACAGGACGTACACCTCACCCAGCACCGAGACCCGCCCCACAAACCCGCTGGCAAACCGACTTTTCGGCTGCACCGCGAGGTCGTAGACGACCTGTCCGTCGAGGGCACGGCGTCCTTCCAGAGAGAAGTCGTAGTGGGCCAGTGCGTCGGGATGCGTCACCCCCATGAGGGTATGCCCTCCTACCTCGATGTCATCGTCGTAGAGGTTTACCACAAACTCGGCAGCGGGCAGGACGCTTCCGAGGTCGAGGTTGGACGTCTGCCGCTGCGACCGCACGACCTCCTTGCGCCCCCGTTCGTGATCCCAGTACGTGCGCGTGAGGCTCTCCATGATGGAGACCAGCCCGGTATCGTTCGCCAGAGTAAATCGGTTATAGGCGTCGGCCTCCCAGGTGTGCAGGGCTGCCCGCCACGCCTGTTTGCGGGCGATCACTTCCCGCATGATCCGTTCTGCCGGGTTCTCGCCCGTGACTACCACCTCCGCCAGATCGAGTGTGATCGGCTGGAGCCGGACGTCCTGCTGTGCTGGGCTGGTTGCCTCTATCCGTACCCGTTGGGTCTGATAGCCGATGAACCGGAAGGTCATTACGGCGGGCAGCGGGGCGACGGAGAGGCTGTACGCCCCCTCGGCGTTGGTGATCGTCCCCAGATAGGTGCCCTCGACCTGCACAGTGGCAGCGGGCAGCGGCTCGCCCGTGAAGGCATCCGTCACCGTACCGTGAACCAGCTTCTGGGCTATGGCGGGGGCGACCAGTGTCCACAACAACACCGTCCAGGTCGTCAGCCGAAGGGATGAAGTCATGCTCAACCGGCAGGGCAAAGGGGTAACAGCACGCGGCTATGATACAAACGGCGTGGATGCCCTAATGAAGATGGGCGGGCATAAAAAAGGCAGGGGCCTCAGTGCGAGACCCCTGCCCTGGCAATCCGGGCACGCCGGAGCAGTTATTTCACGAGCACCATCTGCTTGGTCATCGTGAAGTCGCCTGCCGTCAGCACGTACAGGTATACCCCACCGCTGAGCTGGGAAGCGTCGAAGGAGACGCTGTAGGCACCGGCTTCCTGGTGGCGGTTGACGAGGGTAGCCACTTCCTGGCCGAGGACGTTATAGACGGCGATGGAGACCTGCGAAGCCTGGGGCAGTTCGTAGCTGATCACCGTGCTCGGGTTGAAGGGGTTGGGATAGTTGTCCAGGGCATAGCGGATGGGGGCTTCTGCGCCCTTGCCAGCCGCACCCGCTACCGTGAACTCCTGCACCCGATTCACTTCGCCCTGCGCCATCTCGCCAATGCCGACGACGAGCCGATACCGGCCCGGCGCGATGTTGCTGGGCACACGGATCGTCCGATCCATCGACAGGGCCGTGCCCTGGGTGATGCGATGGGTGGAGGACACCTTCCCTGTGATGACATTGCCGTTCATGTCCTCGATGCGGGCGAAGAACGGTGCCAGCACAGTCTTGTGGCGGTTGTGCTCAATCTCGACGCCGAAGGACAGCTTGCTGCCCGGCAGCACCGTCGTCGTGGGCAGATCGACATGCATCCGGCAGACGGGGTTGGCCTCGCCGGTCAGTTCGAACTCGAAATCGTAGTACCAGGAGCCGCAGTCGTGTACGTCCGTCCACGAGGTGCAGCCGGAGCCGAAGCCATTGGCCGGGTTTTGCCAGACCGCGTTGTTGCCGATAGGATCCAGTTGATCGACCATCGACCAGAACCAGGTCACGATGGAGCTGGATTCCTGGTCGGCCTGCACGGAGACCCAGTGGGTGCCGGAGCCGAGGACGCAGGCGGTGGGCAGGACGATGGTGAAGTCGCCAAACCCATTATCGCCGGAGGCGAGGCCCGAATAGGCACATTCGACGGCACCGGGTGTGCCGCCCGCATCGGCATAGAACGTGACATTGACGAAGTTCATGGGCGTGCCGTAGGCATCGAGACCAAAGGCGTTCACCCCGTCAATCGTCCAGCTGGTATCGGCGGGCACCGTAAAGTCGTCTGCCCCTTGGGAATCCCAGCTGTCCTGCGTCTCAAAGTCTTGCGAAATCATGCCGACGAAATCCCACGGATCGCTATCGACCTGGGAATAGAGCACGCTCGATGTGGTGGTGGAAGGCCCGGAAGCCGTCACCCGTGCCTGGTTCCGCTGCCCTGCCATCACGTGTGAGGTCTGGGCCATCCCATTGGTCCCCAGCATTGCACAAATCAGTGCAACAGCAACCAGTAGCTGCTTTTTCATGTCTTTGACACCCCCTTGTTCAATTATGACTTTTTGAGAAGCGGTAGTATCGGCGACAAGCTGTTCCAAGATAAGGCCCTGCAAGCAGAATTGTACCGCAGGGGAGACAGAACAGCCTGCTCGAATGATCCGACTATTCTTGCCGGAATCTGATATCACTCTCCCTGAACTGGAAGATAGTGAAATTCCAGGTTCCGGGCAATAGCCAATACCATGCCGCTCTCTGAAGTTACATTACGGAGGTTTTCCAAATTATCGAATCTTAACGAGATGCAAACCGAAATTATTCTTTTACTCCAGTCTTACCTTGAGGTGCAGCAGGGGAGGTAAGAGCGCTTCCGTTGTCTCATTTTGGTCTTGGAGTAGCGGAGCCGCCAGATGAACGCCAGCCCCGACCGCGATTCCCAGCAGCATTCCTCCCAACACATCACCGGGGTAATGTACCCCTTTCCAGACGCGGCTCAGCGCCACCGAGGAGGCCCAGAGGGTGCCCGGCAGCCACACATACCACCGGGATTCGGACAGTCCCCACGCCGTCAGGACGGCGAAAGAGAGCGTGGCATGGCCGGAAGGGAAGGACCACGGATCGACCCGCTGCATCCGCGCGCCCTGGTCTTTCAGCCGGGCCTTGACACCAGGCTGTGCAACATAGGGCCGGGGGCGGTGGACGAGGGGCTTGAGGCCGGACACAACCCCTAGCGCCAGCGCTTCCGTAACCAGCAGCCGGAGGGCGGCCTGCCCGGAGGTGCCTTCGAGCAATACCACGCCTCCGCCCACCATCGGCGCTGCGATCCACACCGGATACGCGGAGGCATCAGCCCCCTGCATCCACCGCTGGAAGGCAGCCCTGTCCTGCTCGTACACGTAGCGAAGCACCGCCACCTCCCATCCGGGCTGTGCCTGTGCGGCCATAGCTACCAGCAGGCTGCACACCCCCCACCAGCCGACAAGCCCCCATCGCACGTACCCGGAGGCCTCGCCCTTGCGGGAGAACGCCTCCGGGACGTTTCGGTCAAGGAACTCAATACTCATCGGCGTAGGCTTCGCCATTGGTCTCCGGCACCGGGGTTGGCGGCGCGATCAGCTGGTCGCGGACGGTCTGCCGGATTTCTGCCTGCAACGTGGGGTTTTCCTTGAGCCAGTTCTTCGCGGCGTCGCGACCCTGCCCGATCTTAGTATCACCGAAGGCAAACCAGGAGCCGCTCTTCTGGATGATGTTGTGCTCTACAGCCAGGTCGATCAGTTCACCGAGGGCGGAAATGCCCTCACCATAGACGATGTCGAACTCGGCCTCGCGGAACGGAGGTGCTACCTTATTTTTCACCACCTTCACCTTGGTGCGATTGCCCACCACCTCAGTGCCTTCCTTGATCGTGCCGGTCTTGCGAATGTCCAGCCGTACCGAGGCGTAGAACTTGAGCGCCCGCCCCCCGGTGGTCGTCTCCGGGCTACCGTAGATGACCCCGATCTTCTCGCGCACCTGGTTGATGAACACCACCACCGTCTTCGTGCGGTTGATGACACCCGTGAGCTTGCGCAGGGCCTGGCTCATGAGGCGTGCCTGGAGGCCCACATGACTATCCCCCATGTCGCCCTCGATCTCGGCTTTGGGCACGAGTGCAGCCACCGAGTCGATCACGATCACGTCGAGGGCACCGCTGCGGACGAGGGTATCGCAGATGTTGAGCGCGTCTTCACCGGTGTCAGGCTGCGAGATCAGCAGGTTGTCCAGGTCCACCCCCAGCTGGGCCGCGTACTGCACGTCGAGGGCATGTTCGGCGTCGATGAAGGCGCATACCCCGCCCATCTTCTGGGCCTCGGCAATGATGTGGATGGCAAGGGTGGTCTTGCCGGAAGATTCAGGGCCATACACTTCGACGACCCGCCCACGCGGGACGCCCCCCACGCCGAGAGCTACGTCCAGGGCCAGGGAGCCGGTGGAGATGGTGTCGATCCGCACGACCGGGGCATCGCCCAGGCGCATGATCGCCCCCTTGCCAAAGTTTTTCTCGATCTGTTTTACCGCCATGTCCAGGGCACGGTGCCGGGCGGGATCGTTCGGGCCGATGGTTGCCATAAAGGTCTCGATTTTACAGGAAACGGGTTCGGAATACGGAGTGGGGGCAAGTTAGCCTGGCAGGGTGACAGCCGCGTGTCATCCATTGGATAACCCCTTTCCCGTTAGACGTTCTGGTTCAACAAACATAACCGCAGGTAGTTCAGCACGGATGCCGAGGCCCGCTCCTTGTTGCGCAGACGATCCCCCGCCGATTGCATTTTCATGGCCTGTTCACCCGAATCATCAGCATAGCCGATCCAGGCCGTGCCGACGGGTTTTTCAGGTGTGCCACCGGTGGGTCCCAGGATGCCTGTGACGGCAACCGCCACGTCGGCCCCCAGGTGTTCGCGCACACCCCGTGCCATCTGCCGAACCACCGCCTCGCTGACGGCCCCGTGCGCGGCCAGCACCTCTGGCGACACTCCCAACTGCGCGACCTTCACGGCATTATCGTAGGCGATGATGCCTCCGAGCAGGTAGGCCGAGGACCCGCTGATATCGGCCAACCGCGAGCACACCAGCCCACCCGTACAGCTTTCGGCCACGGCCAGCGTCAGCCCCCGCGCCTGCAAGAGCTGCCCCACGGCGGCTTCGAGCGTAAGGTCGTCGGTGCCGTAAATAAACTGGCCGATGCGGTGGCGCAGGTACGCCTCGAACGCTGCAAGTGCTGCCGTTACCGTCTCCCCGTCGGGGCCGTATGCGCTCAGACGCAGGCGCACACCCGAGAGGCTGGGCAGATAGGCCAGCTTCCGCGACGGGGACAGCCACGCGGAGAGGTCGCCGATCTCTTCCTGAAGCCGGGACTCGCCGATGCCTGCCGTCATCAGTGTCCGGTGCTGGATGACCTGGTCGGTGATCCGGGCCTGGAGTCGGGGCAGCACGGTTTCGGACATGATCGTTTTCATCTCGTGCGGCACGCCCGGCAGCACCACCACGATCCGGCGTCGTCCCTCCGGTGCATCCTCACGCCACAGCCCCGGCGCCGTCCCGGCTGGGTTGGGCAGGGCCTCGAACCCGTCGGGCACCATCGCCTGCGAGCGGTTGCTCTCCGGCATAACCGTCCCTAACCGTCGGAAGCGGTCTTTCACCTGTTCGTAAACCGCCGCGTCGAAGGAGCAACCGACTCCGTAGTACCGGGCCACGGCGACCTTGGTGATGTCATCGTGGGTCGGCCCCAGTCCCCCGGTCACGATCAGGCATTCGGCCCGGCGGAACCCATCCGCCAGCGCCTGCACGATCACGGCCTCGTTATCCCCTACCGTCACCATCTGCACCGTCTCTATCCCCAGCAGGCTCACCTGCTCACCTATCCAGGCCGCGTTGGTGTTGACGATCTGGCCGATCAGGATCTCGTCGCCAATGGTCAGGACAAGGGCCTTCATGCGGGGACGTAGAGTAGAAGGGGGTGAGCAATGGATCGTGCTGGAGGTGTATCAACCCGAAATCCGGGCATCCGACCAGGCTTGCGGGTCGGCGTGCCAGGCCTGGAGGGAGGCGAGGGCGTCCGGAGAGAGCAGCGCCTGCGCCACGGCGAGCAGGTCTGCGAAGGTCAGCAGCGGGCGGAGGGGTACCTGAGCTGCTGCAAAGGCCTGGCGGGCCACGGGGAGGTCATACGAGAAGATCGCCACGACCCCCAGCACCGCAACCCCGGCCTCCCGTACCGCCTGCACGACCGCCAGCGAGGACATGCCGGTGGAGACCAGGTCTTCGACGATCACCCCCTGTTGTCCAGCCTCCACGCGGCCCTCGATCTGGTTGCCGCGCCCATATTCCTTGGGTTTCGAGCGGACGTAGGCCATCGGCAGGTGCAGGCGGTCGGCCAGCCAGGCAGCATGCGGGATGCCCGCCGTCGCCGTGCCGATGATGACCTCCGGCTGCCAGCCTGCGGCCTGGATCAGGGCCTCCAACCCCGCGGCGATGCGGGCACGGACGTCCGGCCAGGCCAGCGTGAGCCGGTTGTCGCAGTAGACCGGCGACTTCAGCCCGGAGGCCCAGGTGAACGGGGCATCGGGGGAGAAGCCAACAGCCTTGATGCGCAACAAGTCAGCGGCCAGGGTTTGAGGAAGCACGCGGGTTTCGGGGGGCATCGGGCAGGGAGTTCACAGGATCAGAGGGCCGGGGGCTGCGCCGGGCGAAAGTACAGGGCGCCCGTCCCCAGGGTCACCACCACCACGCCGATGAGCAGAACGAGTGGGGCCGGGCTGGAGAGCACCCACCGGGCCACCCCGCCGACACTCCCCGACAGGTGGGCTGCGGCCAGAAATACCAGCAGGGCGATCAGATAGGTGAGCTGTACGGCCGTCTTCACCTTCGCCGCGTAGAGCGTCTTGACCGAGCGCCCCTGGGCTTCGCTCCAGCTTCGCAACGCCGTCACCGCCACATCGCGCAGGGCCACGAGCAGCACCGCCCACCAGGGCACCAGGTGTGGCAGGATCACGGCGAGGGCGGCGAAGGTGCCCAGCACCAGCAGCTTGTCCGCCAGCGGGTCGAGGAACCGTCCCAGCCGGGAATCGGCCTGCCAGATGCGGGCCAGCCGCCCGTCTACATAGTCGGAGAGGGCTGCCAGGACGAACAGCACCAGCGCCCAGAAGTGCGTCCAGAAACCGTTACCCAGCAACAGCCAGAGGATCACCGGCGCCACCAGCATGCGGAGGATGGTCAGCGCATTGGGCAGGTGTCGCATCGTGTCGGGCGTCTTCATCATGCCGGGAATATACGGCACGAGGGTCGGGACAGACCCGTCGCCACCTACCGGAATGACGAATCGAGGAGCGTTCGGCTTCTGCCAATTTGTCGGAAGCCTACAAGTGGCACACGGCTTGATCTGGGATGATGCAGCCTGTTGTCTGATCCGGCGGTAGCCGGTTCTGACATAACGATGGCATTCCTGACAGACTTTTTTTCCTCTGGACCTCATCATATGGGTAAGATTATCGGGATCGACCTGGGCACGACCAACTCGGTTGTGGCCGTCATGGAAGGCGGCGAGCCGGTCGTCATCAACAATGCCGAAGGGGCACGCACCACCCCGTCGGTGGTCGCCTTCAAGAAGGACGGCGAGCGCCTGGTCGGCGCCCCGGCCAAACGTCAGGCCATCACCAACCCACGCAACACCATTTTCTCCATCAAGCGGTTCATGGGCCGCCGTCATGACGAAGTGGGCGAGGAGCGGAAGACGGTGCCCTACGATGTGGTACCGGGCGCCAACAACACTGCCCGTGTCAAGATCGAGGAGCGGGAGTACACGCCGCAGGAGATTTCGGCGATGGTGCTGCAAAAGCTGAAGCAGACCGCCGAGGACTACCTGGGCGAGAAGGTGACCGAGGCGGTCATCACGGTGCCTGCCTATTTCAACGATGCCCAGCGCACGGCCACGAAAGAGGCGGGCGAGATCGCGGGCCTGAAGGTGCGCCGCATCATCAACGAGCCGACGGCTGCCGCCCTAGCCTATGGCATGGACAAGAAGGAAAAGGAGATCACCGTGGCCGTCTACGACCTCGGCGGCGGCACCTACGACATCTCCATCCTGGAACTGGGCGACGGCGTCTTCGAGGTCAAGTCCACCAACGGTGACACCCATCTGGGCGGGGATGACTTCGACCAGCGCCTCATCAACTACATTGCCGACGAGTTCAAGAAGCAGGAAGGCATCGACCTGCGCGCCGACGCGATGGCGCTTCAGCGGCTGAAGGAAGCCGCCGAGAAGGCCAAGATCGAGCTCTCCTCGTCGATGCAGACCACCATCAACCTGCCTTTCATCACCGCTACCGCCGACGGGCCGAAGCACCTGACGCTGGACCTGACCCGCGCCCGGTTCGAACAGCTCATTGATGACCTGGTCTCGCGTACCATCCCGCCGATGGAGAAGGCCCTCAAGGATGCGGGCATCTCAAAAGACCAGCTCCATGAGGTGATCCTGGTGGGCGGCTCCACCCGCGTGCCAATGGTCCGCCGCGTGGTCGAACAGTTCTTCGGCAAGAAACCCAATATGTCGGTGAACCCGGACGAGGTGGTCGCCGTCGGCGCCGCCGTCCAGGGCGGGGTGCTCTCGGGCGACGTGACGGACGTGCTGCTGCTCGACGTGACGCCGCTGAACCTGGGCATCGAGACGCTGGGCAACGTGATGACCACCCTTATCCCGGCCAACACCACCATCCCCACCAAGAAGAGCGAAATCTTCTCGACCGCTTCCGACCAGCAGCCGAGCGTGGAGATCCACGTCCTGCAGGGCGACCGGGCGATGGCCCACGACAACCGCACCATCGGGCGGTTCCATCTCGACGGCATCCCCCCTGCCCCGCGTGGCATGCCCCAGATCGAGGTCACCTTCGACATCGACGCCAACGGCATCCTGCACGTCTCGGCGAAAGACAAGGCGACGAACAAGGAGCAGTCCATCCGCATCGAAGCCTCCAGCGGCCTGACCCCGCAGGAGATCGAGAAGATGCGGGCCGATGCCAAGAGCCACGCCGAGGAAGACAAGCGGAAGCGGGACGAGGCCGAGCGCTTCAACCGGGCCGACAGCCTCATCTTCACGAGCGAGAAGAACCTTAAGGACTACGGCGACAAGATCGCTGCGGAGAAGCGGGCGAAGATCGAGTCAGCCCTGGAACGGCTCAAAACGGCGTACAAGGAGCACAACCTGGGAGAGATCGACTCGGCCGTGGAACAGCTCAACGCCGCCTGGAACGAGGCCAGCGAAGACCTCTACCGTGCCCAGCAGCAAGAGGCGTCGGCTACCCCGTCGGGCGATGAAGGCGACGCCGCGCGCCCGGTCCGGGACGTGGACTATGAGGTGGTGGACGAGGACGAGGGCAAGAAATAAACGACCGCCTGTGCCACCGGGCATCCCGCACCGGGACAGGACCCTGCAATTTTCTCCTACGCGGGAACACCCTGTAATAACCCGCGTTAGGGTTGTTTTCCTAATCCATGCATCACTCGGTTGCTGTCTCAAGCTGCTCATGGCGGTGAACTTCACCGGCCCTCGGAGTCTAGGTATTTGGCGGTTGCCTGATGCGCAAACACACAACGGTACAATGAACATCTATGTAGGCAACCTGCCCCATGCGACGACAGACGACGAGCTGCGTGAAGCATTCGAGGCATACGGCACCGTCGACTCGGTCGCCATCATCAAGGACAAGTTCACCGGGCAGTCGCGCGGCTTCGGCTTCGTAGAGATGCCGGACTCCAGCGAAGCGCAGACTGCCATCGACGCCATGAATGGCGCAACGATGGGCCAGCGCACGCTGACGGTCAACGAGGCCCGTCCCCGTGAAGAGCGTGCACCCGGCGGTTTCCGCGGGGGCAGTAGCGGTGGCGAGCGGCGTGGCGGCTACGGCGGTGGCGAGCGGCGTGGCGGCGGCTACGGCGGTGGCGAGCGGCGTGGCGGCGGCGGCTTCGGCGGCGGTGACCGGCGTGGCGGCAGCGGTGGCTACGGCGGCGGCGACCGGCGCGGCGGCAACGGCGGTGGACGCCGTTCCTACTGAGCCTCGACCCATCCGAAAGACATCCCAGGCCCGGCAACACTGCCGGGCCTTTTTTGTGGATGGCTGTTAGCTATTGGGTACTTGGGGCTTGGTACTTGGGGTGCTTCGCACCCTTGAAGATTGATTTCACCAAAGGCCGCCAGGCCGTAGCAATGCTCACCAAGGCAGCACCCGGTGCGTCAGGTCGCGCAGGTGTCGGACCCAGGTGTACCAGCCTTCAAGCTTGGCGGCGAGGGTGGCCCCGGTGTCCTGTTCTACCACCTCCAGCCGCCCCCAGCCGAACGGGTTTTCCTGGGGATGCACCAGGGCTGTTGTCGTCAGTAGCGCACAGGGGGCACCGGAGCGCTGGACGACCTCGATGAGTCGGTCGTTGACATACCCCAACCCCCGGTCGCCAAACGGAAACGCGAAGAGCGGGCCGGTACGGCCCAGATGGGACTGGAGTGCGTCGAAGCACTGGGTGAGGTCGGCCTCGAAGGCCACAGGGTCATCCCGCAAATCCCGGTGCGTATGGGTATGCGCCCCGATTTCGATGAGGCCCGCAGCCTCCATCACCCGGCATTCCTCCCACGTGAGCGAACGCCAAGCCTCAGACGGAGTGCGGGTATGGTAGCGCATTCCCCAGAAATCGAAGGGCATCGGGACTTCGGTATCGACGTAGCCAGTGACGACGAACACGGTCGCGGGCACCTGTAAGTCTTGCAGGATCGGCCAGGCATGGACGAACAGGCTGGCAAAACCATCATCAAACGTCAGCACGACGGCTTTCTCTGGGAGAGGGTATCCCTGTTCAAGTCGGCTGAGCACGTCCCGCAACGCCAGAAACGTGTAGCCGCGTTCCAGCAGCCCTTCCAGTTGCCGCCGGAAGGCCGAAGGGATGACGTTCAGTCCCGGTGCCGGTATCCCCGGCAGATGAGGCATGATGCGGTGGTAGAACAGGATGCCAAGCGTCGCCGTGGCCCGGCTACCCAGCAAGGCATGCAGCCCGGCTCCCAGGTGCCCGCTGGTCGCTTTGACCCGATTCGCCAGTTGATGCCGAAAATCCGAGACGTGCATTGTTCTCCCTCAAAAACACCCCTAAAATCCTGCTACCGGGCTTCCCCGATATACAGCAGGAACGGACTCCACCAGGGGTGGTTGGGGTCGCGTAGTCCAAACATCAGCCGGAACGCCGCATTGAACAGGAATTGCATGCGGTTGCGCTGGGCCGTCAACCGTTGCAGGACCGGGTGGGCATCGCCAGCCTTGAACCGGCCCAGGTGGAAGGTACCGTAGTACCCGCAGTAGCACGTCTGGAGGTCGGGGCGTGCGAAGAGCCGTTCGAACACGGCCAGGTCCATGATCTCCACGTTGTGCTTCTCGTATACCACCCGGTTGAACCGCCGCAGCCAGTGGCCGTAAATGCCGCGAAAGTTGGGCACCGTCAGGAACAGCCGCCCCCCCGGCTTGAGCAGGTGGACATGCCGGGACACAACCGTTTCCACGTCCACAAAATGCTCGATGAACCCGCGCGACACCACCACGTCGTACTGCCCGGCGTTTCGGGAAAGCCATTCGTCGTCGAAGAAGTCGCCCTGCACGATGTGGTCCGGGTCCAGGCCGTAGGCTCGAAAATACGCCCGGTTCATCGCCACGCCCGGCTCGGAATACTCAATGCCCCAGGGGTCCAGGCCAAACCGCTGGTGGAGCTGGACGAGGTAGTACCCCGGCGCACTGCCGATTTCCAGCACCTTGCGGCCTTCTCCACGCGGCATCCACGCTTCAAAGTGCTGGTTCCAGATCACATATTCGTCGTAGTTGCGTGTGAAGGCACGGAGCGTCCGACGCGGATCGCCCGGAACCGGCACCTTCGGCACCTGCTTCGGGTCGTACCGGGCGTCCCAGAAGGCTTTTTCGGCAAGCGATTCCATCGGGCTACAGGCTATAGGGTTTCCGGCACAACCGGGAGCGCACTACCCACCCGGTGTTGCTCCACCTGGGCGGAGACAGCCTCCCATTGCTGGACTACCTCCGGCGAGACGGGGCGTGCCCGGTGGCGCAGGAGGTGGTAGTGCAGCCCGGTGCCGATTGCCAGCGTATCGACGGCGGCCTTGGCGGCCTGCTCGAACACCCCCAGGGCCAGGCGCAGGTCCCGCTGTACCCGCGTCTCCCGCAGCAGCACCTTGCAGTAATGGTAACGGGCCTTAAGGATCTTGTCGAGCCGCAGCTCATCCACCCGATAGCCATAGAGGATGTCGGGCAGGCGGGCGAAGCGGCTGTGGCGGTAGGCCCGCAGCATCAGGTCGTCGTCCTCGGTCCGCTGCACGTCCGGGCGGTAGCGAAAGTGCTGGAACCATCCGAGGTGCCCCATCCAGGTGGCGTGGTTGAAATGAAAACCGGCCCAGGGGCGGCGCACAATGTCCTCGTGGCGATCTCCCCGCAGCGTCTCGCCACCGCTGACGGTCCCATCACTGCGGAAGACGAGCAGGTGGGTGCTGACCACATCCACCTCCGGGTGTGCCTGCAAGAACGCCACCTGCCGGGCGAACCGCTCCGGGTAGGCGATGTCGTCGCCATCCATGCGGGCGAACAGGGTACCCTGTGCCGCATCGATGGTCTGGTTGAGGCGGGCGGGCAGGCCCTGGTTCCGCCCATCGGCAAACAGCCGGATGCGCGGGTCGTGCAGGCGCTGGACCCGTTTGAGGGTGTCGTCCTGTGAGCCGTCGTCCACCAGCAGCAGTTCCCAGTGGGGATAGGTCTGGGCCTGCAACGAGGCCACCGCCGCCTCGATGAACGGGCCGCAGTTGTACACCGGCATCCCGATGCTGATGAGGGGCTGGCGTTTCTGTAACGCGGGCTTCAGGTACATACCTCCTCCATGGGCAGGATCGAAGAGACAAGAGCAGACGGTCGGGCCACGCGGCCCGTAGCCTGGTCCAGCAGGCCGGCCAGTTGGCGGGTGGTAGCTTCGCGGGCAAAACGGGCGATCTTCTCCGCATCGGTGCTCGTCTGCAGGCCCCCCTGCGCTTTCAGGTGCAGCAGTTCGGCCAGGGTTGCCGTCAGGGCCGCCTGGTCGCCTTCGCGGATGCACCACCGCACCCCCACCTCCTGCGCCAGGTCGAGGGCAGCCCCCTCGCCCGTCCAGAGCAGGATGGGACGGCGGGCACGCAGGTATTCGAAGATCTTGCCGGTGAGGGCCGCCGGGATGTTGGTGCCGGGGATCACCAGCAGCACGTCGGCACGGGCCATTTCTGCCACCGCCTCCCGATGCGGCACCTGCGGGTGTACCCGTACCATCTCGCCCAGCCCAGCGGCCTCAATCAGCCGCAACTGTCCCGGCTCGATCAGGCCATACTGTTCCAACCGTACCTTCCGGGAGAGGTCAGGGTCGCGCGCACGCAGTTCCCGCAGCCCCTCCAGCACCGGGCCGATGGACCGAAAATCGCCGAGCCAGCCCAGGTGTACAATGCGCAGCGGTCCCTCAGGCGAGACGGGCGCGGCCTCCAGCGGGACCTGAGCGAAGTCCGCCTCGTCATATCCGTTGGGCAGGACGTGGACGGGCACGCCGAAGTGCTCTTGCAACAGCAGGCTACGCCAGCTCACCACGGTGACGGCTGCGGCCCTTCGCACAACATACCGACAACAGGCGTTCAGCAGCGTCCGGTTGAGCCACGAGCGGCCTTCAAACAGGTGTCGGGCCTGCCAGTCGTCGCGCACGTCCACGAGATGCGGCACGCCCAGCTTCCGCGCCAGCCAGTGTCCGAAGAGCATCATCGTATACGGCGCACTGGTGGAGACAACGGCATGAATCTCCTTGCCCCGCAAGGCTTTCAGGGATTCCTTTCGGAAGCTGGGCCACCAGGTGATCTGCCGTTCGAGCGGGAGGAAGTGTTTCAGGAACGCCAGCCGGGAGAGCCAGCCGGGATTCTGCCCGCCGATGACGCTCGGCCCTGCCTCGGCTACGCGGATCCCCCCCCCAAACGCCCGCTCCGGCGACGGGATGAAGGTGATATCCCCCTCGGCCAGACGAGGGTGCTCTTCCGGCGGCGAGGCCGTCAGCACGTGGGGCTTCCAGCCATACCCAGGCAAGTGCTCAGCCATCTTGATCAGCCGCACCGATCCCCCCATGATCCTTGTCGAGAAATCGTAGGTCAGCAGAACAACATTCATCATTTGGATCTTGGATTGCGGATTGAAGGCTGTTCCAAAGGCTCTACCGAGCGCTCCTTCTGGACAGGAAGGGTTGAGGTGGTCGATCGACTCAGCTTTCCCTTTCCCATCCGCCGCTGGGCTTCCCGCAGCAGCAGCACTGCCAGCCAGGGGGTGAGCGCATACCAGAGCAACGGACGGCTGAGGCTGATCATCTCCCCCCGGACATAGAACAGGAGCGCAGGCATGAACGCGGCGACCAGGGCATAACGGGCCGGATCGGGGGACTGCCCGGCCCAGCGCAGGAAGCCGACCACCAGCCCCCCCACTACGGCCAGGGCCAGCGGTGCCCCCAACCCGCCGAAGTTGGCGTAGGCTTCCGCGATGAACGAGTAGCCAAAGCCGAAACCGTTGGCCGCCCAAAGGGGCTTCACCTGCCAAGCCAGCCAAGTGGACCAGTCCCCGTAGATGTTGGGCATATCCACCACCGGGACGGCGTTGAGCCAGGCCCGCAGGTAGCCCATACCCCCCTCAAAAGGGCGTACCGATGGTACCAGGTCCAGAGTGTACCCAATGGTGAGTATAGTCCCTCCCATCTCGCCGAGCAGCGCCAGCACCGGGTTCTCGACCGAAGTATAGGCATCCCACACCACCGATGGGGAGAGGCGGGCACTGCCTTCGAGGTTGCGCACATGCCGGACCAGCGGGGCGACAAACAGGAACAGTCCCAGCCCCGCCAGCGAGAATGGCACCAGCGGCAGCGGACGGATGCAGCGGTGTCTCAGCCAGGCATACGCTACCAACGGCAACAGGGCATAGGCCCGATACCCCATGAACAGGTAGGCGCTCGCATAGCCTATCACCAGCACCAGCGACACGGCACGCCCGATCCATCGTTCCTGACTGCCCGCTAGTAGATAGAACACCCCCGGCAGGAAAAACGAGGAAAGCAGCCCAGAGAGGGTGTTGCCGGCATCCCCGTCGATGCTCGCCCCCTGAAACAACCCCTTGTACCCCGTGCTCATCACCACTGCGAGGGAAGACCGGATCTCCTGTACCATCGGCACGAAGGCCACGGCGATCAGCAGCCAGCCTACCAGGTACACGGTGCCCGTCTCGGTCTCTGCTGGTGTGCCCAGGTGGTACGAAGCCGGGTGCGGCCAGAAGACCTCGCAGAGCAGCGCCCCCAGGTGCAGGAACGCGAACCCGAACAGCACCAGCGCCAGGGTCAGGTAGAGGGTGGCCGGGGTGAAGTCTCCCAGCAAGGTCATCTGCTGTTCCTGGTGCAACAGATGCAGCACCGCATAGCCCCCGTGGAACGGCATGGCCGCCATCAGGAACAGCCCATAGGGGTTGAAGAGCGTCCCACTGGCAAGAGACCATGAGACGAGCATCCAGGCAAACAGCCCCAGCAACGCCCCGCTGAACGGCGTCAGCATGGTGTCGGGGTCCGGGGGGGCAGCCCCGTAGTAGAACGCCACAGCCAGCATGAACAGCAGCACCACCGCGTGCCCCAGGAGCAGGAGCGGGCCAGCCGCCGAGGCCCCGGACAGGGGCACTGCCGCAGGGAGGGCCGGGCGCGGCCAGTGCAATGGCTGTTGCAGCAAGGCCATCTTATCCCTCCCTCCCCATACGGTTTAGCACCCGCCCGTAGCCTGCCGAGACAGGCAGGGTCTCCTGCACGGCATAGGCTGCTTGGAGGTCGCCAGGCTTGCAGGCGGCAAGGCTGAAGTCGGTGATGCACACCCCGGTAGCGGTAACCTCCACTATGCGGCCCACCTCGCCACCCTGGGGCCGCGTCCAAAGCCCGGCAAAGCCGGTTGGCCCAAAAGCCCGGCAGACCGCCGGACGCCAGGTGGGGAGGGCAAATGCGGCGTGCGCCGGGGCCGGATGCGCCCCCTCGCCTTCACACCGTGGCACAAAATGCGCCGCCTCCGACCGGTACCAGTTGCGTCGTTCCAGCAGAGCGGTGTAGGTGTAGGTGCCGGGGTCCGTGATCCGTGCGGTGCCATCGAGCCAGCATGCTACGGCTAGTTGGTCCTCATGGGGATGCCCCACGTTGCCCCGCAGCCGCGCCGGGCCACATCGAATCCCCAGCCAGAGCCGGGGTGAACGGAACAGCCACAGCCCGAACTCCGGGTAACAGCGGGCTTGCAGACCCTCTCGAAGGTCACCAGGCAACGCCGAAAGCACCAGTCGGGACCGGCGGTTCTCCGGGAGCGCCGCTATCCGCGCCTGCCAGGCTTCCAGCGTATCCGGAGCCGCATAGGTGTGGGATGCAGCCGGCGTGGGGCTGGCAAGGAGCGGCCCCACCCAGTCCCGCAGCAAGTGTGTCTCCAGCCGCTCCGCCGGGGCTTCTGGATTCACCAGGGCCTGCAACAGCGCCTGGGTGGGGCGGTAGTCCAGCAGGTCTTCGTCCCACCAGGGTGCCGTATCGGGCAAGGCCTCATACGCCGACAGGTTAGCGTAGCGGGCACGCGCCTCGGCCATCGTCCGGCGGTGATAGACGGGCAGCAGCTTGATAAACCGCCCACTGTCGTTGTCGCCAATCTGGACGATCTGGTGGTCGGGTTGGGATACGTCTCGCAGAAAATCGTACATCCCGCGTAGACGAGCCAGATAGGCTGGAGAGACGATTGGTGCGTCGGAGGCAAGCCCTTCGAGAGCACGCCGGGCGGCCTCGCGGGGTAACCCCTGCGGATCCAGCCGGGCCATCGCCGCCTTGCGGACGGGGGGCAGGACGGCGAGGAGTGCTGCCGCCCAGCCCAGCATCTCGGCGCTGAAGGCATGGTAGCAGGTGGAAGCCTCAAAGCCGCTGCCCTCGTCATGGACCTGATAGGACACCTCCCGGCGTAACTCGTGCCCGGCAAAGGCCAGCCAGTTGTCCGTCTCCGGGGTGGCGGGCAGATACGCCGCCACGAACAGCAACCCGACGATGTTCGCCAGGTAGTGGTTGTTGCGCTCGTCGAAATCCCACCACTCCAGATGATCCAGGATGTACCGGCCATGTTCATAGAGGCTGCGGGCCAGCACCTGCTCGAAGGCCGGGGCGAAGGACGCGCCGGCGGCCTGGAACAGGTCGAACGCCACCGCCAGGTTTGCCGCCCGGATGCCCGCCAGCATGGCCGTGCTCCAGTTGATGCCGAAGCGGGGCGGGTTCGTCGCCAGGAAGTCCAGCACCTGGTTGCAAAAGGCCCGGCGATACGTCTCCGGCGATGCCAGCCCCGCCCTGCCCTGCCGGGCAGCACCGAAGGCCAGTGCCAGTTGGGGCAGGTGGTACATCCGTGCCAGCTCCCAGGGCACCTTCACATCCACTCCGGGCAGATGCCCGTAGGTCAGCTCCTGGGCTGGGGTCGCGGCCTCCCAGCGGTAGCCCGACCGGAAGTCCACCTGCCAGTCTATCGGTACGTGGTCTTCGTCCACCATTCCCCAGAGACGCCGAGCCTCGGTTCTATTCGCAGGGGTAACCGGCAACCACCTCCCCTCCGCGTCGGGTACCACCGGCGCCGACGGCCCGTATCGGTGGCCTTCCACCCCGGCGAACACCGCGCCGTAGTGGACGGGCACCCAGCCGGAACCCAGCAGGTCGAACCACCCGCGCCGGTACTGCTCCGTCACCCCGGCCAGCACTGCCAGACCGGCTGCGTCGATCCGGGCGGAGACGTCCGGGAGGTAGCGGGCGAGGAGGCCAGAAGGGAAGGCACGGGCATAGGTAGGAGCCTGGGTATCCCGCCAGCGCCGCCAGTGCGCACGCAGCCGCCGCCGTACCACGCGGGGCACCTTGTACAGGAGCTGTGCGGGCGTATACCGGGTGATCGGGTGCGACATGCGGGGATAGCTGTTAGCCTGTAGCTGGTGGAGGCCTGGTCTCTGGGTAAAATCCGTAATCCGAGATCTGCATTCCGCAATCCCAAATCAACAAAGACGCTGACAGATTTGGTGCCGGATTCGCAGGGAGAGGGAGGATCCGCCACCGTCCGCCCCGTTTCTTGACGATTAATCCCTATTTTTTGCAGCGGCATAATTTATGCACCACCGGCCCCAACCCAACAACGCAATGCTGGGCGTCTCATTTTGACCCTTCTGCCCCGGATCGAATCCATAAACGAAACAGACGCATGGCGGCTCCTCCTAAGGCGCGGGTCTATATAATTGGCACCTGGCCGCCCCCGTTTGGCGGGGTCTCTGTCTTCGTGCAACGGCGGGTGGCCCA
The DNA here is from genome assembly GCA_964561865.1 of uncultured Rhodothermaceae bacterium. Taxonomy (GTDB): domain Bacteria; phylum Bacteroidota; class Rhodothermia; order Rhodothermales; family CAZLRO01; genus CAZLRO01. Next base: position 33,570 of record CAZLRO010000003.1, read on the forward strand.
GTTGCGCCAGGAAGGACGCCCCCCAGTAGTACGGGACTGGCAACGCCTCGGCCTGCTGGCCCGGCTGGGCTGGCTGCTCGAAATCCTGCTCTCCCCCCCTTCAGCGGTGTTCGAACTGAACGGGTTCGAGACCCAGGCTATGCTGGCATTGCTGCTGCGCCCCTTC
>CAZLRO010000004.1:0-11230 GCA_964561865.1 uncultured Rhodothermaceae bacterium
TATAGTCAAATTGACTATATTATAGTCAAATTGACGATAATGATGAATCAAGAAGCCTACCTTCTGTGATGCGTTTTGCTGACCTGATCCGGCTGGCGGCGGCCAACCTGCAACGCAACCGCACCCGCAGCGTGATGACGCTGGTGGGGGTGATGATCGGGGTGGCGGCCTTGATGGCGCTGCTCTCGTATGGGGCCGGGCTGCAACGCAACGCCCGCAACGAGTTCAACGCACTGGAACTGTACAACACGTTGCGGGTGACCTCGCGGCCCAACCCGTTCGATGATCCCGGCAACCTGGCCTTCATCCAGCAGCAGGCCACGCCGGACACCCTGCCGGAGGTTCCGCTCACCGACAGCCTGGTGGCGGCGTTTGCCCGGATCGAAGGGGTGCTGGCGGCTTTTCCGGAGGTGGTCTTCCCCGTCACCCTCGAGGCGGGCGAGCGCACCGTTGCCACCAGCGCCGTAGCCGTCCCGATGGCCTACGGCGAGATCGCGTCCTACCGTCCGGTGCAGGGCCGGTTCTTCACGAGCGAGGCCGATTCGGCGCTGTTGCTGTCTCCGTCGATGGCGAAGCGCCTGGGGTTTGAACAGCCGGAAGACATCCTGGGCCAGACCATCACGCTCAACACGGCGCTGCTGGACATCCGGGCGATGGCGACGGCGGTGCAGGCGTTCACGCTGGGGATGCGGACGCTGCCGGTGCGCACGGTGCCGCACCGGATGCAGGTCATCGGCCTGCTCGAAGAGGAGCAGCAGGCGCTGTCGGGGCTGTTCCGCATCGTACTTCCGCTCGAGCTGGCAAAGGGGTTGCAAAAGGTGACGTTCTTCTCGACGATGGACTTGCTGATGAGCCGGTCGGCCAGCAGCGGGTATATGGCCGTGCGCGTTCAGCTCCGCGATGCGTCCGACTTCTACCCGGTCCGGCAGGCGCTGGAGCGGCACGGGGTGTTCGTCACCAGCTTCCGCGAGCAGTTCGTCCAGGTGGAGCGGCTGTTCCTGCTGATGGACCTCGGCCTGGCGATCATCGGCTGCATCGCGCTCCTGGTGGCTACCATCGGGATTGCCAACACGATGATGATGAACGTGATGGAGCGCTACCGCGAGATCGGGGTGATGAAAGCCGTCGGGGGCGACGAGGGCGACCTGCAACGGCTGTTCCTGGTGGAGAGCGCGCTGCTGGGGATGGTGGGGGGCCTGCTGGGGCTGCTGCTCGGCTTTGCCCTGACGCGGCTCATCGGCTGGGGGGTGAACCTGTACCTGTCCCGGCTGAACGTCCCGCACCTCGACGTGTTTTATCTGCCGCTCTGGATGCTGCTGGCGATCCTGGGGGTGGCCCTGCTGGTGAGCCTGGCGGCGGGCGTGGTGCCGGCCCGGCGGGCAGCCCGCATCGAACCCATTGCGGCGCTGCGCAGCCCCTAACGCTCCCCGCTTTTGCCCGAGGAGTGGCGTGGTGGGGTGGTTTCGTCTTGCAGGTCCATCGTCTGGCGCAAGGGGAGTTCGGGCACCAGCAGGGTGAAGGCTGTGGCAACCAGGGCGAACCCCAGCATCCATCGGTAGATGTGGGTGATCCCCCGGGTGAACGCCGTCTGGAGCACGGCCTCGATTCGGGTCTGCAAGGGCCTGGCCTGGGCGGTGATCTGTTGCCGGACCTGGCCGAGGGCTGTCCGCAGGGCGGCCATGTTACGGGTGGTGGTGGCCTGGCGTAACCGTTGCCGGGTGGAGTCCGGCAGCGGCACGGTTGCCAGGAGCGAATCCATCCGGGTGGTCTCTCCGGAGAGGCTGGCCGTGAGCACCTGGTTGTAGGTGCGGCTGAGCCGCTGGTGTATCAACTGGTTCAGTTGGTGCTGGCTGCCTCCGGCTTGCCCTTCGTTGACCAGGGCGACGAGGGCGCGGGGGTCCAGCCCCTCCAGCACCGCCGCCTGCTCGTCGAACGTCTGCGCCAGGGTGAGGGCGAACACGGTGCCCATCAGGGCCATGCCGACCACGGCCCCGATCTGCCGGAAGAACTGGCTGGCGCTGGTGGCCTGCCCCACCCGTGCGTAGTCCACCGCGTTCTGGATCGCCAGCGTATACAACGGCATCGACGGCCCCAGCCCCAGGCCGCACAGGGCCATGTAGAGTACCAGCATCCCGTAGGGGGTGTCCTGTGTCAGGGTCGAGAGCAGCCACAGGCCCGCCATCAGGACCACCGCCCCGCCCAGCAGCAGCCGCCGGTAGTGCCCGTAGCGCGAGACCAGTTGCCCGGAGGCAACGGAGCCAGCTACCACGCTAAGGGTCATCGGGATCAGGCTCACCCCCGCCATCACCGCCGAGACGCCCTGCACCTGCACCAGAAACAGCGGCAGGAAGACGATCAAAGACAGGAACGTCCCACCCAGGAAAAACAGCGCCAGGTTGGCCGTGCTGAAGACCCGGTTCTGAAACAGCCGGAAGTCGAGGATGGGGCTGGTCGCGTGCAGCGACCGCAGGACGAACAGTGCCAACCCGATGCCTGCTGCGGCCAGCAGGCCCAGGGTGACAGGGCTGTGCCAGGCATACGCCTGCTTGTCCATACGCACGGCCAGCACGAGCGGGAGCAGCCCCAGGATCAGGAGGATCGCCGCAACCCCGTCGAGCCGGGCCGTCGTATGCCGGCGCGGCAGTGAGGGCATCCGGGTAAGGATGAACCAGAGGGCCAACGCCCCGAACGGCAGGTTCACATAGAACACCCATCGCCAGCCTTCGATGCCGGGCATGAGGGCACTGCCATAGTCCGTCAGCAGCCCGCCGATGAACGGGCCGAGGAGGCTGGCGATGCCCCAGACGGCCCCTATGAAGCCCTGGTACTTGCCGCGCTCCGCCGGAGGAAACAGGTCGGCGATGATGATGAACGTCATGGAGAACAGCCCGCCGCCGCCTGCGCCCTGGAGTGCCCGGAAGACGATGAGTTGCATCATCCCGTCGCCCAGTAGGGGCAGCGGCCCGAACTCCCCGGCCACCCCGCAGAGGAACGAGCCGGTCAGGAAGATGCCGATGGCCCACAGTTCGATAGACTTGCGGTTGTACAGGTCGGCCAGCCGTCCGTAGAGGGGCAGCAACACCGTCGAGGCCAGCAGGTAGGCGGTGGCAACCCAGTCGTACCGGTCCAGCCCGTGCAGGTCTTCCACGATCTTCGGCAGGGCGGTCGAGACGATGGTCTGGTCGAGTGCGGCCAGAAACAGCGCCATCAGGATGCCGAGGTAGGTCAGGTTCCGGTCGCGGGCGGAGAAGGTCATCAGCCGGTGAGGTTAGTCTTCCGGATGTCCGGCAATCTACGGCGAAGCGGTCATGTGTGCCCGGCCACACCGAGAAAACGAAGCACGGTTTCCGCAAAAATCTGCGGGGCGTCGGCATGGATCCAATGCCCGGCCTCCGGGATGGTCACCACCTCGGCTTGCGGGAAGAACTGGAGGATACGGGGATGGTCCTCTGTGCGGATATAGTCGGAGCGTCCGCCGCGGAGGAAGCAGGTGGGGCGGTCGAACACCCCGGCGGCATCCGGGGCGGCGTTGAGGCGGTCGTAGTGGGCCTGGATCGCCGCCAGGTTCATCTTCCAGCGATAGCCCTGGGCAGGCTGGTATTCGAGGTTCTTGAGCAGGAACTGCCGTACGCCCGTCTCCGGGATCTGCCGGGCGAGGACATCCTCGACGGCCGTCCGGTTCGGCATAGCCGACAGGTCTACCGAGGCGAGGGCGGCGAGGAGGTGGTCATGACGGGGCGGGTACGCCCGGGGGGCGATATCTGCCACGACAAGGTGGTCCACCCGCTCCGGCCACGTCAGGGCCAGTTGCATCGCCGTCTTGCCGCCCATCGAATGACCGAGCACATGCGCCTGCTCCAGCCCCTGCGCGTCCATGAACACGCGCACGTCGTCGGCCATCGCCGGGTAGTCCAGGCGGGCGTCGTGGGGCGACTGCCCATGGTTGCGCAGGTCGAGGGTGAACACGCGGAAATACGGGCTGAACGCCTTGCTTGCCAGCGTATGCCAGTTGCCACTCGACCCGAAGAGGCCGTGCAGGATCAACAGCGGGAATCCTTCCCCGTACACGCGGTAGAAGAGGTGCATCGGTTGGCAGGAAACGGGGGAAGAGCGCTGTTAGCCGTTAGCTTATGCTGCTGCACGGTTGCCGACACCTGGTATGGGGGCTTGGTACGCGGAAGGGGACATCAACATCGCCCGGTGCAGCGGCCAGACGGACAGCGGCAAGCCCTGGTGAGGACCTGCCGCTGTCCATCCGAGAGGTCTCTGGAAGGCGCTCAGCCGCGGGCCTTGAGCAGGTCGCGGATTTCGGCCAGCAGCTTCTCCTGGGCGGGGGGTTCTGCTGGAGGTGGGGGGGCTGCCGCCTCCTCACGCTTGGCCGCATTCATCCCCTTGACGATCAGGAACAGCACGAAGGCGATGATGAAAAAGCTGATGACAGCGTTGATCAGGTTACCGTACATGATCGCCACTTCGGGCTTTCCGGCCACCTCGTCGGCGGCCTGGATCACCGCCTTCATCTGTGCGAAATCGACCCCGCCGGTGAGCAGCCCGATGATGGGGCTGAGAATATCGGCCACCACCGAGTTGACGACCGCCCCGAAGGCCCCGCCGATGATCACGCCAATGGCGAGATCGACCACGTTTCCTTTGAGGGCAAACTCCTTGAACTCCTTGAGCATGACCTACCTCCTGCGTATGGTGTGGGATACATTACTGGTGCCGGGGTGAAAAGGTGGGCACCCCGCATCTGCACAGAACCTCAACCGCATGGTGCAATTCCGGAGAACTGCTGCCACCACGATACGCCAGAAGGGAGGAATAAATCAAGCAGGTCCTGCCGCAGGCGCAAATCCGGCAGGGCAGGTAACGAGCTGGATCAGGTTGTTACAGGGGAGAAGGAGTCGGCTCCCCGTTCGTCTTATCCCGTCGCCCGCAGCATCCATGAAAGGCAAAACCGCACCGGTGGGGGCGTCCGAAAAACCACCAGACCAGCCCGGCAACCAGCAGGACCTTGAACCAGGGGAAGCCCGCAAAGCCGCCCAGAAACTGCGCAGAAACGAGGAACAGCGCCACGAGCGCTACCAGGACCAGGGTTTTGGATCGGTCGTTCATGGCAGGATAATGGATTGGTGCGTTCCGCGCTTACGGGCTGGCTTGATGAAGGTTACGTCAGGCAGTGGGAATCGGGAAAGGCTGCACCGTATCTTGTCCGTTGCACCACCTCCTGCCTCCCCCGGCCATGTCCAGCACCCGCTCGCAGCCGCTCCGCTATCGTTTCGCGCATCTGCTGACGTTTGTGCTGAACCCCCTGATGATGCCGGGGTTGCTGTTTGGGCTGCTCGTGGCCCACTTCGGCGGCTCTGCCCTGCAAGTCGGCTGGTTCACGGCGGTAGGACTGGTGTTCTTCTGCTTCATCCCGTTGTTGCACGTCCTCTGGCTGGTACGCCATCGCAAGGCCGCTACGGTGGAGGTACGGGACCAACACCAGCGAACCGGCCCGTTCATCGGCAGCACGGTGGCAGCGCTGGCCGCCTTTGTCGTCGTGTTGCTGACGGCCAGCCCGGAGTCCCGCCTCGTGGTGGCCCTGGCTGCGTTTTACCCGTTCAACACCCTGCTGCTGCTGCTGATCAACCTGCGGTGGAAAATCTCGATCCACATGACCGGACTGGCGGGCTTTGTAGGGGTCACGCTGTTGGTGGCGATGCTGTGGCCCTCTCCAACGGCGCTCGTGCGGCTGGCCTGGACAGGACCGATGCTGCTGCTGGTACCCTTGCTGATGTGGGCGCGGGTGCAGGTAGGGGCACACACCTGGGGCCAGGTCATGGGTGGCACCCTCTTTGGCCTGCTCGTTCCCCCGGCGGAACTCTATGCCGTCCTGCGGTTGCATCTACTGGCCTGAAAGGGTGATAGCCTGGGGGAAAAGCCCCAAGGTGGCCGCTAGGGGCGCAACCAGCGTTGCAGCAGGGGGTGGGCGGCGAGTTGGTTGAGGAGCGGATCCCGCTCGACCAGCACGGGGTCGAGCAGGGCGGCCTCGAATCCGCTCGCCAGCACGGTGGCGGCTTCGTCCCGCTGCTTGCGGAGCAGGAAGATGCGGGCGAGTTGGTAATAGGGATTCGGTAGCATCCGGTCGAGGTGCATCGCCAGGCGGGTCGAGGCCTCGGCCTTGTCCAGATGCCCCATCTCAGTGGCGTTCCAGGCCAGGCGAAGGTGTAATTCAGCCTGGTGCTGCAAGTGTGCCAGCGCCGCATCCAGGGCGGCCTCGGCCTCGGTTCGGTCTCCGCTCAGCCGCGCCGCTTCGCAGCGCAGCACCCAGGCTTCCCCATCGGCTGGCTGGAGCTGGACGGCATGCCGGGCATCGAGCAACGCCGCCGACGGGTTCCGCATCGCCAGCAGGATGTGGGCGCGGAGCTTGCGGGCTTCCAGGTCGTCGGGCAGCGCCCGCAACACCCGGTCTACCCGCGCTTTCGCTTCCAGCAGGCTGGAGCCGCTCCTCCAGGCGGTCTCGGCCCGGTGAAACTGGGTGTTGAGTTCGGGCGTTCGCCGGGGGGGCGAGGGTACCAGTTGTTGCTGGGCCTGCACCTCCCAGCAGGGCACCCACACCACCATCGCCAGCAGCATCCATCGAAAAAAAAACGGGTTGCGAAAGGTCATCGCATGCACGGACGAAAGGGTTCAGGAGGTTAGATCAAGGTCAGCAACGGGATCGTAACAAGAATTATTCCACGCGGTGCCGGGCAGGAAACAGGTGGCATGGTGTTCGGATGGGGCCTATACTCCTCTTGCAGGTGTTTACTTTTCCGCACAATCCCGGCTTTGGAATGGAACAGCCCGACGTTTTCCTTGATGCCATAACCGCCCGGTTGCACACCCGTTCCTGGGGGCATCGGCTGGCAGGATTTGCCGAGGTCGATTCCACGAACACGGAGGCCCTGCGGTGGGCGCTGGAAGGAGCACCCGAAGGAGCCGTCGTCCTGGCCGATTTCCAGCGGGCTGGGCGGGGCCGCCTGGGCCGTAGCTGGCGGGCGGCGGCCGGACAAAACCTGCTGTTCTCGGTGGTACTACGCCCGCGTCTGTCCCTGGAAGCCCTGGGGCTGGTCACCCTGGCGGCCAGCGTGGCTGTGGCCGAGGCCGTTGCCCCCTGGGTGGCACCGGTCAGGCCCTGGGTCAAGTGGCCGAACGACCTGCTGCTCGACGGGCGCAAAGGCGGGGGGATGCTGCTGGAGTCTACTCCCCAGCACGGATATCCAACCGTCATCCTGGGCATCGGGCTGAATGTCAACCAGGCGACGTTTCCCCCCGACCTGGCCCACACGGCGACCTCGCTCTATGGCGTGACCGGGCGGCTGTTCGACCGGGCGGCAGTGCTGGCCGACCTGCTCGAACACCTCGAACGCTGGTACGACACCCTGTCCGTCGATGGCGGAGCTGCCGTCCGACAGGCGTACCAGGCCCGGCTCGCCTGGGTGGGGCAACCCGTCACCTTCCATCTGGCCGATGACCACACCCCGGTCTCCGGCATCCTCCTGGGGGTGACAGAGGCCGGTGCCCTCCGCCTCCAGACCGCGCAGGGAGAACACGTGTTCCACGCCGGGGAACTGATGGGGGGACGGGGAGTGGGGAACTGAAGGGCTTCGGATCTGGGATTGCGGATCGCGGATTTTTCCAAGTACCCTACAGCAACCAGCCAACAGCTAACAATTTCCTTCACCACTTCTGCGATCCTCATGTTTCTGGCGCTGGATATTGGCAACAGTGCCGTCAAGGGCGGCTTCTTCGAAGGGGTAGAACTGCGTCATGCGTTTCGCCAGGTGCTCCACCGCCAGGACACGGAAGCGCGGTGGGCCGAAGCCCTGGCGGAAGCCTGGACGGACAGGGTGGTGACGGCGGCAGGGATTGCCTCGGTGGTGCCCGACGGTACTGCCCGTCTGTTATCCCTGCTGCAACGCCGGATGTCTGGCCCCATCACGGTGGTGGATCCGGCGCTCCCGCTCCCGTTCCAACTGGGCTACCACACCCCGGAGACCCTGGGGCGGGACCGCCTTGCGGCAGCCGCTGCTGCCTGGGTACGCTATGGCAGCCCTGCCCGCAGTGTTGTGGCCTTGGATGCGGGCACGGCGGTCACCTACGATGTGGTAGCACGCTCCGGGGTTTTCCTGGGGGGGGCCATCGGGCCAGGCCCTGCCCTGTTGCAGCAGGCGTTGCACCGGGGCACTGCCCAGTTGCCCGAAGTCCCGCTGGCTTTGCCGGAGGAGGTTGTGGGGCGTTCTACCCGCGAAGCCCTCCAGTCTGGCGTCCTCTACGGCTTCCTCGACAGCGTGGACGGGATGCTGCGTCGCATCGCCGGACGGCTCGGCGAACCCCCGGTCGTGGTAGCAACCGGCGGCTGGGCACCCCTGCTGCACGAACACCTCGACGGCATCACCGAAGTAGACCCGTATCTGGTGCTGCACGGCGTCCGGATCCTCTCTACCCGTAGCTGGTGAGCAACCGTCAGGCCCCACCATCCACCACCTGGGTGGTGTCCTGGATGGTGCGCAGGTACTCTACGAGTTCGCTGATCTGCTGACGGATTTCGGCTTCGTGTTCCGGGCTACCATCCGTGTCCGTCCAGATGTTGCCCCACACGGGCATCTCGCGCAGGCCGTGGCTTTGCAGCTCCTCCCGTCCGTCGATCATGCGGTAGACGTAGTCCGCAGGGAATTGGCCCTGGTGCCGGGCTGCGAGCAGGGTCAGGTTGGGGGGAGCCACCTTGAGCAGGTCCGCGAGCCGTCCGTCGCCCTGCGACTGTTCCCCGTGGCACTGCTCACAGTACTGCCGGTAGTGGGCCTCGCCCCGCGCCAGTGGGTTGTCTGAGATGGCTTCTGCCGCTTCGGCAGGGGTGTTTGCAGGTTCCGGGGCCGGCGGCGTCGAGGGGGCACGCTCGCAGCCCATCAGCCCAAAGCCGCCCAGCAGGAGCCAGCCGGCCAGGGTGTAGGAGGGAAGGGCATGGAGATTACGTTTCATGGCAGGCTATCCGTCTGTATGCGTTCTGGTTGCAATGCGTTCTTGTTGCACCACAACCGCATGTTAGCACGGAGGGTCCTGCATCTATGACAGGCCAGTCCCCTACACGTCCGTCAGGCCGGGGTGAGGCCCGGTGTAGGCAAAACCCTGACCTGAGATGCCAGCCTGGTCGAGGGGCAGGTCAGCTTTCCACGAGAGAAGGGGACGCCAGGCAGGTGGCGATGTAGGCCATGACGACGTCAATGGCAACCTGGTTGTGCCCGCCCCGTGGGATGATCAGGTCGGCGTGTTGTCGGGACGGCTCGACGAACTCGAGGTGCATCGGGCGCACGGTGTGGACATACTGGTGCAGCACCGACTCCACGTCCCGCCCCCGGTCCACCAGGTCCCGCCGGAGCCGCCGGGTGAGGCGGATATCATCTGCGGTGTCGACGAAGAGCTTGACGTCCATCCGCTCCCGCAGCAGCGGCTCTGCCAGCACGAGGATGCCTTCGACGAGGATCACCGGACGCGGGAACACGGTGGTGGTGGCGGCCAGGCGGCGATGCGAGGCAAAGTCGTAAACCGGTTTTTCGATGGGCTGCCCGGCGATGAGGCGGTCGAGGTGGGCACGCAGGAGCGGGGTGTCGAGGGCGTCGGGGTGGTCGAAGTTGAACCGGGTGCGTTCCGCGGGCGGGGCCTCGCCGAGGTCGTGGTAGTACATATCATGCTCCAGCACAGCCATGACCGCCGTGCCGAACCGCCGCAGGAGTTGGTCCAGCACCGTGGATTTGCCGGAACCGGTGCCTCCGGCAATCCCAATAACGATGGGTGTTTGCATGGCACGGATAGGCAGATACAGACGTAGTCCAGGGAACGGCGACCAGGACTGCCTCTATTTTCCGGGCCGGGTCTGCTGCATCAGGGCCTCCATGTCTTCGCTGATGCGCTGGGCCGTGACCTGGGCCTCGGCCACCAGGGCATCCCCCTGCCGGCGTTCATCGCCACTGGCTTCCGGGTTGAGCCAGTGGTCGACGCTGGTGCTGAGCTTTTCGCTGAGGTGGTCGAGTTGATAGGCGAGCTTGCGGCGGGTGTTCCGCCCGGCTTCCGGGGCCAGCAACAACCCCAGGCCAAAGCCGACGGCACTGCCCAACAATGCGCCCCATACCCCGGCACGCACCATGCTTCCCAACGAATACGGTTTCATAGGCTTCGATAACAACCTGCAATTACGACCAGCGAGGCATCCGAAGCTACAACGGTTCGGGCCGTTTCGGGGTTTCGTCCTACAAAAAAAGCCACTGCCGGAGGCCCAGCCGCAGCTTTTCCTGGAAAACGAAGTCCGCCTGAACCCTGTCAGGACTTCTTCTTGTGACGGTTCTTGCGGAGGCGCTTCTTCCGCTTGTGCGTCGCAATCTTGTGGCGCTTGCGCTTACGACCGCAGGGCATGGCAACTACCAGTTGGGATGGAATGAAAGAAAAGCAAGACAACAAAGATAGGAGCTTTTGTAAAAAGACTGCAAGGTTAGGTAGACTTTCTGGTTTGATACTTTGTTGAAGAATCATGCCGGTGGTATTTTGCAACCGCCCCGGTGTGCGCCAACAGCCGCTTTATGTGTTTTCCAAGACAATGACCGATGCTTGATTGACATCGGGGCATTTTGGCTATTTCTTTACATGCATTACCTGCCGTCCGCTTCCCTGCCTGCCACTATGCCCACAACGCCCTATACGTTGCACGAACGCAACGGCTACCACTACATCGACGAAGGGCCTGCCTCGGACCTGCCTGCCGTGGTGCTGCTGCACGGGATGTTGGGGGACGTAAGCAACTGGACCCACACGGTGGGTTCGCTGGCCCGGAACGGCTACCGGGTGCTGGTACCCTTGCTGCCCGTGTACGACCTGCCACTGACCCAGACCAGCGTGACCGGGCTGGCCTCTTACGTCCGGGGATTTATCAAGGCCCTGGAGATGGACGGGGTAGTGATCGCAGGCAACTCTCTGGGCGGACACGTGGCCCTGCTCTACACGCTCGCCTATCCCCAGACCGTCTCGGCCCTCGTGCTGTCCGGCGCTTCAGGCATCTACGAAGTGGGGATGGGCACCTCTACGATGCGCCGCCGCGACCGCGAGTACATCCGCGAACGGGCCGCCTTCACCTTCTATGATCCGGTACACGCCACCCCGGAACTGGTCGACCAGGTCTATGACGTGGTGAATAACCGGGGGCGGGCACTCCGGT
>CAZLRO010000004.1:11240-24411 GCA_964561865.1 uncultured Rhodothermaceae bacterium
GTTGATCCAGATGGCGCGCTCCACCCAGGCCGAAACCGTGCTCGACCGTATCCGGAACATCACGATCCCTACGCTGCTGGTGTGGGGACGGGAAGACACGATTACCCCGCCCGACGTGGCCGAGACCTTCCGACAACACATCACCCAGAGCCAGTTGTATTTCATCGAGCAGTGCGGCCATGCCCCGATGATGGAACACCCGGAGACGTTTGACCGGCTGTTGCTGGACTTCCTGCGGCATACCACCCGCACCCCGGCCCTGATGATGGCATCCTAGAGGTTGTGGGTCGATAAACAGCCAGCCCATGTCCAGCTTTGCAGGCATCCGGGGCTGTAGGTCGGACAATCGATACCCCGGTAGCCGCCGCTGGGCGGGAATGGAGGACCGTTTCTGGTCATTACCGCACTCTCCAACACGTCTGCCGCGTTTTGGCACACAGCTTGAATGGCCGTTAGACCAGCCGACTTCGCCATACCTCCTGTGCGGAGCCGGCTGGTGCCCACAGGCACCTCGGATGGCCTCCGATTCACCGGGTCGATGTGTCTGGGTGAGCACGTCGGCCCGGTCTTCCTTTTTGCCTGTCGGATCCTTTCTGAAACGGCTAGATTAGACCGGAAACGACGCTTTCCCGAGCCCCGTCGCACCGCCCCTTTCTTTCGCCTGCTCCTATCGCCATGTATCGCCTGCTGCTCCTGTTGGTACTGCTCCCGGCCTGCGCCCCGTCTATCTCGCCGCTCTACCGGGACTATGCGGTCACGCCCGTCGTAGATACGGCGGTCGAAGGACGGCTTCGCACGGCGCTGACACAAGCCGGATGGACGCTCGCCCCCGCCGACGCACCCGGCGCGGTCACCACCGAGGCCCGAACGTTCCGGACATGGGGGCTGTACCGTGTAGAGATGTCCCTCGAAGCCGTTCCCATCGGAGGCCATCATGTGCGGGTGTACGTCCATGCCCATCGGCAGTACGTCACCGGCAGCCGCAGCAAGATTCCCTATCTGCGCCGTAGCCTGGCACGGGCAGTGTTTCCTGACCTGAATGAAGCCTTCACCGAACAGGGGCTGATGTTCCTCGGCACCGATGTGCAACGGGATCGGGTCGCCACCCAGCGCTGACGGGAACCAACGGCTCCGGACTTCGTGGAAGCCCCTCCCGACCTACATCGGGGCCGTTCTTTTACACTCCTGGGGATGTTACGGATTCGACGGGTGGAACGTGTGGCAGGTGGCGTGTCGAGCTTCCCGGCCTGCTCGTAAATCACGGACGGGAAACCGCAAATGCGAACGACTACGCATACGCGATGGCCGCGTAAGCTTTCCGCTTAAGCCTTGCCATCTGTCTCCCATGGGCTTGTCCATTGGCCCATGACGAGGCACCGACTTCGATGGACTGGTTGTGACCCCACCGGCTGAGGGGAAGCAACAAGACCCAACCAGCCTTTGCCCGCACCTGGCCTCGTGGACCGGCATACGGGGCGGGCGAGACCCAGTAGGCCCACTATGCACGTAGAAGCCTGGACTGTGCGTCCATTCGGACCCGGGTTCAACTCCCGGCATCTCCACTCTGACGGCATATCCGCTCCCAAAACCGACGGATATGCCGTTTTTTGTTTTGTTTAAACTTTTGAAAAATAATATCAGAGTCACAAAAGCCACGCCCTCGGTCAATGAGGAATCTTTGGATCGCAGAATATAGTCAATTTGACTATAATTTCAGTGCAATGACTGCCTCGTTTCTGCCTGCCCTCGGAGGCTATCGACCCGGGCCGAAAGAGGAACGTCAGTAACGAGTGGGTGCAATATAGTCAATTTGACTATATTTTCCTTGCTACGGCTCGACGGTCACCGGTAGCTTCATGCCGCTCTGGTAGTGGCCGGGCAGGAAGCAGGCGAAATCGTAGCTGCCCGGCTCCGGGAAGGTGAAGCGCACGGTCATCTCATCGCCGGGAGGGAGGAAGACATCGGCCACCTCGAAGAGCATCCGCGTCTCATCCTGGTCGCCGTGGGGAACGATGGCCCATTCGTGTGCGACGGTACCGTCGTTGCGCAGGGTGAACCAGTAGCCCCTGCCTGCCTTGAAGGTCGTCTGGGAGGCTTCGAAGCGCATCTCCACAAGGCGGATGGTCACCTCGTTGTCGGGAGGCGTCGACGGGATATCACAGGCGGGCAGCAGGAGCAGCAGCAACAGGCAACAGGCACGCATGGTCGGAACGACATGGGGTAGCACAACGGGTGTAATTTAGATTGCGTCCAGATAAGCCTCCCTGGTTCACGGAAATTTTCTGTTGGATTGAACCCGATGCCCGTTTCTTCGTGTATGGACGGGCTGTGATGGATTTCGGATTGCGGATTTTCCCAAGCACCAAATACCAAAAGCTAACAGCCCACAGCTAACGGCTAACAGCCCTCTTCCCAAGTACCAAGATGCGGATTCCTGCCTTGCGCCTCGTTGTGCTGCTGTTGTTACTGGCGCTTCCGGCGTGTGATACCGGGGGCGGCGGCGACGATGACCGGTTTGTGGCCGGGGTCAATGTCACCGCGCTGTTTGCCCCGCCCTCGGAGGCCGAGATCAATGCGGTGCTGACCGAATGGGCCGGGCGGAATGTCGGCGTGCAGGGGTACCAGGTGGTCTCAACGGACGTAGGGTTCACGGGCGGCACGCTGCTGACGGTGCGGGTCGTCTCGCACACGGTGGGCGGAGTGCTGCACTACGGGGCGGTAGTGGTGCCCGCAGGCAAGTCACCGGACAGCCTGCCCCTCCTGGTCTATGCCCATCCAGGCGACGCCGGGACGAGTGTGGAAGAGCTGCTGACGGTGTTGCTGGGCACGCCCGAACTGATCGACGAGTTCGTCTATGTGATCCCCTCATTCCGGTCCGAGACGCTGCGGTTCGGGACGAAGACCTACACGTCGGGCGGTACACCGAGTCCCTGGGACCGGGATGTGGACGATGCCCTGGCGCTGCTCAACGTGGCTATCGAGACGACGCCTGAAGCAGACGAAGACCGGATCGGGGTGGTGGGTCTGAGCCGGGGGGCGGGTGTGGGGATGCTGATGGCGGCCCGCGATGCCCGGATCGACCGGGTGGTCGAGTTCTTCGGCCCGACGGATTTCTACGGGGAGTTCATGCAGCAGGTGACGGAGGAGGCGCTCCTCGGCACCCCGCGTGACCTGCCGGGGACGGACTATCTCGATGCCACCTTCCTCCAGCCGCTCAAGAACGGTGCCTTGACCATCGCCCAGGTGCGCCCGGAACTGACCCGGCGGTCGGCGGTGCTGTTTGCCGAGCGGCTGCCTGCCTTGCAGGTGCACCATGGCACGGCAGACCTGGTCGTAGCCGTCAGCCAGGCCCAGTCGCTGATCGCGGCCATGCAGGCCCTGGGGCGCACCGCTCCCCAGTTCGAGTCCTATCTGTACGAGGGTGCCGGGCACGACCCGTTCTCGATGCCGGGCAGCATCAGCCGGGCCGGGACGTTCCTGGCCGTGCTGACGGCCCCGAAAGCCATCTCCTGAGCGGGTCAGCGGTTGTCGTCCGGCTTGCGGTTTTGCAGGATGCGCAAGAGCGCTTCCTGGGCCTTGGGTGTGCCGATGTTGCCCAGCACCTGTACGGCAGCGGTACGCACGCGGGTGCTCTCGCCCTCGCGTTCGGCTACTTCCTGGAGGAGAGGCACCACCCGGTCGTCGCCTATATTGCCGAGGGCATAGATGGCGGTGCGCCGAAGGTCGGGGTGCTGCTCTTCCTGCAACACCGAGGACAGGGCTTCGAGGGCCTTATCCTCCTCCAGGTTGGCAAGGCCATAGAGGGCGGCCTCGCGCACTTGCAGATGCTGTGCCCGGCGCAGCACCTCCAGCAATGGGGTCGTATCGTCGTCCAGCACGTTGACCAGGGCATGAACGGCTGCCTTGGCGACTTCGGGGTCGTCGTGCGCCAGGGCAGTCTCGCGCAAGAACGCCTCGGCTGCTTCGTCCTCGTGGTTGGCAATGGCATAGAGGGTTGCCATCTGCACCTTGCGGCTCTGCGTGGTGGTGAACACCTCGGTAAGCGTAGCCGTCACCGCATCGCCGTCCATGTTGGCAATGGCGTAGACGGCGGCTTCCTGCAGCTCCGGGTCGTCCGAGGCCAGGGCCACCTCGCGCAGCATCTCCAGCGATACGGCCTCGTCGCGGTTGGCGAGAGCATAGAGGGCCGCCTTGCGGACTTCCGACCGGGGGGCTTCCTGGAGGATAGCACGCAGGACCTGGCTGGCTTTGGGGGTATCGAGGTTGCCGAGCACGTAGGTGGCGGCCACGGCCAGCTCGCGGTCTGTGTCGCTGAGGGCCAGCGTGCGCAGGACCTCAGGCAGGTTGGCGGCGTCGAGGTTGCCCATGGCGTTGAGGGCCGCCTTGCGGACTTCGAGGTCGGTGTCGGCGCGGAGGAGGCCTTCCAGTACCGTTAGGGCTGCGTTGCCGCCCTGGTTGCCCAGGGCATAGACGGCACTGATGCGCACACGGCGGTCGGGGTCGCTCCGGCAGATGTCGGCCAGGTGTTCGAGGGCCGCCGGGTCGTCGATCTCGCCGAGGACATAGACGATACGCTCACGCAGCCGGGGGCTGGGGTGGTCCTGGTAGAGGCCCATGATGGCGGGTAAGGCGCGGCTGTCGTCGATGTTCTGGAGCGCATAGAGCGCGGCCAGCACGACTTCTTCGTCCTCATTCTCCTGCATCGAGGCGATGACGGCTTCGTATTCGGGCCGGCCGGTGCGGGCGAGTTGCCTGCCGAGGCGGATCAGGTCCGTGCGGGCCTCGTCGGCATAGCTGCTGCGTGCGTAGTCGTGGATGAAGGCGTTGTAGCATTCAAACGCGACGGCATCTTCGGCCTCGCCCTGTTGTTCACGGGCATAGCAAAACCAATAGGCCGCATCGTCGGCCCAGTTGCTGTCTTCGTGCGCCATCAGGAAGGCTTCCAGGGCCTCGGTGGCTTCTGTCCACTGTTCGTCGAGGACCAGGTTGTAGGCTTCCTGATAGGCACGGGCGGCTTCGTTTTGCTGCGCCTGGGCCAGCAGAGGCAGCCCGCCGAGGGCGCACAGCAACAGGATACGGTGCATGGTCTGGGGCATCAGGTTCACAGGTCAGACGGCGGAGGGGTGGCAGCACGCGTTCGCTGCATGGCTTCGAGGTTGATCTTGAACAGGATCCCGCGCCGCTCCACACCGCTGCGGACCATCTCAATGGCCGAGAGGTCGTGGGTGGCTTCGAGGTTGGCGATCTGCAACAGGATTACTTCGAGGTCGCGGACGAGGTCGTTCAGGCGCTGTTGCGCGGGGGTGTTCAGTTCTGTCTGCAACCGGCCTGCCTCAGCGACGAGGGCGCGGGCCAGGGCCTGCTTGTGCGGCAGGTTCAACATCGCTGCGTCGGGGGCCGTCGGCTCCGTGTTGACGATGCCGAGCAACAGCACCTTCGACCGGTCCAGGTACTGCCAGGTGCGGGCTTCTACCGATGCGGGGACCAGGGCAGGCGAAGCCCCCAAGGGTTGGCCCTGCAGCCGACGGCGTTCGGTGCGAGTGGTGGCCTTTGGTAGCATTGCTGGAGAGGTCGCCGCGAGGGCAGGGGGGACTACCAGGGGTGTTTCGGGTAGCGTGGGGGGGAGGATATCCGGAATCGCAGGGAGGGGCTGTTCCTCGGCAACCGAAGGCGAGATGTTTGCTGGCGAGAACAGGGTACGACCCAGCCCGATGCCCACAGCAATGAGGGCCAGGGCGAAGGCCAGTTGCCAGGCCAGGCGTGGAACCGGCGGGAACCAGGCTGCGCATCGTTCTTGCATGGTCGTGTGGAAGCGTGCCCACACCGGCTTTTCCGTCTGCGACATCCGTGCCTGCAACCGGTCGTAGTATCCATCCCAGAATGCAGGGGGTGGCTCCGGACGGACGCGCACGGCCATCAGGTCCAGCACGGCCCGGCCTTCGCGGAGGGCCGCAGCACAGTGCGGGCATGTGGCGGCATGGCCGTCCAGCCAGCGCTGGTCTGCCTCGCCCAGCGTGCCGTGCAGGGCATCCTGCACACACCGCTCGCCTTGTTTACATGCCATGGACATGGGAATTGCGGATTTCGGATTGCGGATCGGGGATGCGGTCCCCCTCCCCGTGTCATTGCGAGGAGCGCAGCGACGTGGCAATCTCAACGCTGGCCGTCGCAACGCTGCCGCCCGGTGGAAAGGGCGAGATCATGCCCCCTCGTTCCTCGGGGCAGGCTCTGGCCTACGGCCTCCTCGTGATGACACCGGTGCTGCCCTTCTCCCAAGCACCGGCTTCCTCCAGCATCCATTGGTTTCAAAGTTCAGGTTGGTAGAACGCGAGGGACTGTCGGAGTTTCTGGGTGGCGCGAAAGAGCAGGCTTTTGACCGTGCCTTCGCTGATGCCCATGGCCTCGGCCACATCCTTGAGCGCCAGGTCCTCGTAGTGCCGCAGCACGAAGGCGGAGCGCTCGCGGGGCGAGAGGCCCTCCAGCGCCGCCGCGATGTGCTGTTGCCGCATGCGGTCGTCGGTGTGGTGATCCGGCCTCGGAAGCGGGTCGGTACGCTGCTCCAGGGCCGGGCTTTCGCCGAAGAACCGCAGCATCGACCACACCTTCCGGCGCTGCTGGTTCAGGTAGAGGTTGAGCGCGATCCGGCGGAGCCAGGTGTACACGGTGGCCTCCCCCCGGAACTGCGCCAGCGACCGCCAGGCGCGGATGAAGACCTCCTGCGAGAGGTCCTCCGCGTCGTGGGGGTTGCCAGTCAGGTCCAGGGCCAGGTAGTAAAGTGGTCGCTGGTACGTCTCCACGAGGTCGCGGAACGTGGCGGGCACTGTCGCTACGGGGGCTTCCGGTACCAGAGGCTCAAGAACGAACATGCGGTGCAACAGACTTCGACCGCATTAGACCACGCCGTGCGCCAGAAGGTTTACACGGGGCAGGAACCGAGCCGTGTGCCCCGGAAAGGACGTATCGCCACGGGTCGGGTGCTTTCGTGGGGACAAGAGCCGTCGCTTGAACGATATGCAGGAACGCCGAACTGGCCTGATGGCTGACCTCCGAAGGGCGCGCACTGGAGATGAACATGCTGGCGTCAATGCAGATCATCGGCGCATCTCCGAGGGCGTGTCCACAGCACTCTTGGAACCTTACCAGGCGGCATCAATCTCTTTTCCCAGCACCTTCCAGCCAACCCACCACTCGGCTTCCGACAGCTTCGGGAGGGGTGGTGGCAAGGGCGTCACCACCGCCACCGGTGTGCCTGCTTCGTTGACCAGCGTCACGGTCTCGCCCGGAGAGAGGTGCTCCAGCACCGGCTTCAGCGCCGGAGCAACGGCTTCCAGCGACAGGGTTGTTTCCATGGGCGTTTGAGCGTCCAACGCAGGCGGGGCTGTTCCAGTTTCTACCCCAGCGCCTCCAGCAGGATCTCGGCTGGGTGCTGTGCGGTGCGGTGGGCCAGGTCGGCGATCTGGGCGCGGCAACTGGTGCCGGCGGCGGCCAGGAGTGTGTCCGGCGCGGCGGCACGGACGGCAGGCAGCAGCACGCGCTCGCCCATCGCCTGCGAGACGGCGAAGTGCTCGGCCTCGTACCCGAACGCCCCGGCCATACCGCAGCAGCCCGCATCCACCGTCTCGACGGTATAGCCCGGCAGCGCCAGCGCCCGCTCGGACGGCCCGGTGCCGACGAGGGCCTTCTGGTGGCAGTGCCCGTGCAGCAGCACCTGCCGCCGGTCTCCCCTCCAGTGCACCCTGTCCAGCCGCCCGGCATCGGCCTCCTCAGCGACGAACGACTCGAACAGCCGCGCCGCTGCGGCCACTGCCTGCACCTTCGCCTCACCGGGCAGCAGCGACCGGAACTCGTCGGTGAAGGTGAGCAGGCAACTCGGCTCCAGGCCCACAATGGGCCAGCCCTGTGCGGCATACGGGTACAGCTTCTCGACCGTGTGGGCCGCGAGCGACCGGGCCTTCGCCACCAGCCCTTTCGACAGCAGCGGGCGCCCGCAGCAGGCATCCGGCGCAGGCACAACCACGCGGTAGCCCACCCGGTGCAGGAACGTGGCGGCGGCGCAGGCCACCTCCGGATGGTGGTAGTTGTTGAACGTGTCGGCGAAGAGCACCACCGGCGGGCCGTCGTTGGCCCAGTCCTGGCGGCGAAACCATTCGGTGAACGGCTCCTCGGCAAACGGTGGGAGTGTACGCTGGGCGCTGAGGCCGAGGCGGGCTTCGAGCAGGCGACGCACCGCCGGCTGGCGGTTCATCCAGTTCACTGCCTTCGCCACCGGGCCGGTGATCTGCCGTGCCAGCATCGGCTGGTGTGCCAAGAGCCGCGTCCGTAGCGGCATCGGGTGGTCACGCCAGTACTGCGCCAGCCAGTTCGTCTTCAGCTTCGCCAGGTCCACGTTCGACGGGCACTCGGTCTTGCACGCCTTGCACTGGATACACAGGTCCATCACCGCCACCATCTCCGGGCCGGTGAACGCCGCCTGCGGCAACGCGCCGGACATCGCCAGGCGCAGCGCGTTGGCCCGACCCCGCGTCGAATCCTGCTCCTCGCGCGTCACCATGAAGCTGGGGCACATCGTCCCACCCTCCAGCTTGCGGCACGCGCCGTTGCCATTGCACATCTCAACGGCCTGTGCAAACCCGCCCTCCGCCGAGAAGTCGAGGTCGTCGAGCACCGGGATGGTGGCATACGCTGGCCCCATGCGGAGCGCCTCGGTCATCGGTGGGGACTCGACCTTGTTGCCGGGGTTGAGGCGGTTTGCAGGGTCGAAGGCGCGTTTCAGGTCCACACACGCGCCGTAGAGCGCCGCACCGAGCAGCGGCGGGTTGAGCCAGCTCCGTGCCCGCCCGTCTGCGTGCTCGGACGACACCGCCCCGCCGTACTTGCGCACGAGCGCCATCGAGCCTTCGGCCAGGTCCCGCATCTTCTCGACCTCGTGGGCATCCTTCGTGTTGATGAACGGACGCACGTGCAGGCAGCCCGCCGAAGCGTGTGCATACATCGCCACTGGCGTGTGCGTCGCCTCGCACAGGTACACCAGCTCGTCGATGTAGTCGGCCAGGTGTTCAACCGGGACGGAGGCATCCTCGATGAACGGCAGCGGCTTGAGGTCGCCCCGGACGTTCATGATCAGGCCCAGCGACTCCTCGCGCACGCCCCAGGCGTTCTGGATCGACTGGCTGTCGGTGAGGCGCACCACGGCATAGCCCTGCCCGGCCTGTGTCAGCACGGCTTCGAGGCGGTCCAGCTTCGCCCGCAGTTCGTCGTCCGTCTCGCCGAAATACTCGGTCATCAGCAGTGCGCCGGGCATCCCCTGCACAAATGCGAACCGGTGGGCGAAGCCGGGCGCGTTTTTCGCCTGCCGGAGGGTGTGCCCGTCGAACAGCTCCACCGCCGCCGGTGCGGTGGCAAGGATGGTGGTGACGGATTGCAGGGCCTCGCGCCGGGTGCGGTAGTGGACGATGCCGAGCGCTGTGCGCTTCGGGCGCGGCACAAGGCCCAGCGTCAGATCAGTGACGACGGCGAGCGTGCCCTCGCTGCCGCAGAGCAGCCGCCCGACGTGCCGCTGGTCTTCGAGCAGGGCTTCGAGGCGGTAACCGCTGTTACGACGCCAGTGCCGGGGGGTGTCGCGGCGGATGGTGTCGGTGTGTGCCGTGACGAGAGCGTCGAGAGCACGGTAGAGGTCGCCTTCGCGCCCGGCCTGGCGGGCGCGTACGGCCCAAGCGGCGGCATCGAGAGGAGGGAAGGTGACCGGTGTGCCGTCGGCGAGGAGGGCACGGGCCTCGCGCAGGTGGTGGATGAAGTTGCCGTAGAGGATCGAGTGCGTGCCGGTGGAGTTGTTGGCGAGCATCCCGCCGAGCGTGGCGCGTTTGTGGCTGGCCGGGTCCGGGCCGACGGTCCACTGCGGCATCTCGCGCAGCAGCCAGCGCTGGAGGCGGTCGAGCACGAGGCCCGGCTGCACCCATACCCACCCTTCTTCAATGTTGCCGCCGAGCACCGCGTCGAGGTGGCGGCTGAAGTCGATCACGATGGCCTCGTTCACCGTCTGCCCGGCGAGCGAGGAACCGCCGCCGCGCGGGAGCACCGGCAGGCCAAACCGGGCGGCTTCTTCCAGCGCGGCCTGCACGTCGTCCGCATGGCGGGGGATCAGCACGGCCAGCGGCATCTGCTGGTACATACTGGCGTCGGTGCTGTAGAGCGCCCGCGTCATGGCGTCCCGCCGCAGGGTGCCTGTCAGGCGCGGCGCAAGGGCATGCGCAAAATCCTCCAGCCGTTGCGTGTACATCGTCGCTCGGGGTTGATGAGGACGGAAAGATAGCACGCGACAACGCCCCGGCGGACACGCCATCGTAAGTGCTCGCTGCCGGGCCAGAAGCACCAGGCCCGCAATCGTGGTGTAAATTATCGTCAAAATGACTATAATATCGTCAATTTGACGATATTTTGTGACGATATGCTCTTTCAAGGCCGGGCAGGCGGATACGGCCTCGTCATGGGAGGGGTGTGCCTGCGGTGGAGGCGGGGAACATTCGTACAACAAAACCCCCACCAGACACATCCGATGAGGGTTTTTACAAAGGGAGCGGGGGCGCTTACGAGTTCGCCACGATCTCGTGTTCGGGGAAGAAGTAGGCGGCCTCGATACGTCCGTTCTCGACCGAATCCGAGCCGTGGACCATATTCTCGCCGACGCTATCGGCATAGCGGCGGCGGATGGTGCCCTCGGCAGCCTGGGCCGGGTTCGTCGCACCGATGAGCGTGCGGTAGTCCGCCACTGCGTTCTCTTTCTCCAGCACCATTGGCACGCAGGGGCCGCTGGACATGAAGGTGGTCAGTTCCTCGAAGAACGGGCGTCCACGATGGACGGCATAGAAGCCTTCGGCCTCCTGCTTTGTCAGGCGCACCAGCTTCAGGGCGCGGATGGTAAAGCCCGCCTGCTGGATGTGCTGGATCACGGTGCCGATGAGGTGCTTGCGGACGCAGTCTGGCTTGAGGATGGCAAGGGTTCGTTCCATGGTGGTCTATCGTTAACCAGGCAGGAGCCTACAAAGCGACCGCCTCCGGGGGGAAACGGTCGTTTTGAAGATACGGTGCCGGGGGGCGAGGTCGGGTTTATGCTTTGTGAAACCTATGTGATCGTGCCTTGCCGTGTCGGTGCCAGCGGGTTGGGAGAGCGGGTGTCGTGCAGCAGTTCCAGCAGGGCCTGGAGGTCCTGGGCGCGCCCGTTCTCGAAGAAGGGCTGGAACGTCGCTACCAGGTCGGCCTCATAGGCCCGGACGGTGCCGAGCCGCAAGGCGTGCAGGCGCTTGTCGCGCAGTTCCTGCTGCATGCGCTGTCGGAGGACGCGGTAGTCGTTCAGGAACGTGGCGTGCTCGGCCTCGGAATGTCCGGGTATTGGGAGGGTGACGTCTCCCTGGTCGAGGGGTTGGAGCAGGTCGCGGATGTAGGCTTTGAAGCGCGACTCGATGGTATCGCGCAGTTCGATCTGGTCGGTGGCAAACACGAGCCGGACCCAGGGGCCTTCCGGGGTCACCTGGAGGTGGAGGTCGGCAGGTGGGCAGGTCTTGCGGAGATATTCGCAAAAGAAGGGAAGTGCCCCCAGCACCGAGGGGCGGAGTTCATCGGGCAGCAGCAGGGTGGTGTGCCACCGGTACCGGTGCTGGAAGCACGAGGCCAGCGTGAATCCGTGGTGTTCGAGGTCGCCGAACGTCCCGGTGGCCGGGACGCGGCTGGCTTCGACGGGCTGGTACGGCGTGCCGGAGTCGTCGGCGGGGTTGCGGGGCTGGTAGTCGGTGTAGATGTAGCGGGTGTTATGCAGGGTTTGTGCATCGGGCTGCCAGCCGTCGGTATGAACCTGGTAGAGCACGGCCCCGGTGAAGTCGCAGTGTTCCAGCCGCCTGCCGGCCAGGCTGATCCCTATCAGGAAGGCATCACGAAAGCAATAGCCGGAGAGCATCGCTCCAGTGGGGAAGCTGGCGGCTTCCAGCACGGCCCCGTCGAGGCGGATCACCTGTTCTGGCGCTGCGCCGGGCAGGTGGCGGAGCATCGCAAAACGAGCCTGCCCAAAATCCACTTCCCCCAGAAACCGGGCTTCGTGAAAGTCTATCCGTTGCTGGAAGATCGTCTGCTGGAAGTCGGCGGCACCGGCAAAGACGGTGTGCTGGAACCCCGTGTTGCCCGAAAAGACGGCCCGTCGGAACTGGGTGGTGTCGGCAAAGCAGGCGGCCTGGAAGCGGGTGTTGCCGGAGAATTGGGCAGACTGAAAC
The DNA here is from genome assembly GCA_964561865.1 of uncultured Rhodothermaceae bacterium. GTDB lineage: Bacteria > Bacteroidota > Rhodothermia > Rhodothermales > CAZLRO01 > CAZLRO01. The sequence continues at coordinate 23,498 of CAZLRO010000004.1, forward strand.
CGTGCTGCTGCGTCGAAGCGCGCGCGCTGGAAGTCTACCTGTCCCTGAAAGAGTGCTCCCTGGAACAGCGCTAATGCCCCGAAAGTCGTGTCGGGGAAGTACACTGTCCCGGCAAAGGCGGTCTCCTGGAAGTCGGCGTTGCCGATGAAGTCCGCCGACCGAAACGCCACGATGCCAGCGAAGGTGGTCTTCCGGAAGGTAGTCTGGCCCGAGAACCGGGTCTGATGAAAGGTGGTGAACCCGGAGAAGGCGGCGGACGGGAAGGAGGCCATGCCGGAGAAGCTGGCCCGGCTGAAGTCTGAATGCCCGGCGAAGGTGGCCTGCTGGAAGTCCGCCATGCCGCCGAACGTGGCTTCCCGGAAATCCGCGTTTCGGGCAAAGCGGGTACGACGAAAGTTGGCATGGCCCACGAACCGGGCATTGCGGAACGAGACGGGCTTGAGGAAGGTGCGCTCGCTGAGGCTGAGTGCCGGGAAGACAAACCCTTCAAAATCAAACACGCTGACTTGGGGATGGGTCTCTGCTGTGCGCAGATAGACTTCAAACGCCTCCTCGAAGTCCAGGGTTTTCAGGCTGGCACCGGGATGGTGGAAGACGCAGAAGCGGCTGTTGCCATAGTCGGGATGTGGACATGCACGTTGGCCGCTCTCCCCTTGTGGGTACGCATATTGACACATGGTCGTAAGGATACAAACGATAGAACTGAACTTCAGGCAGTCGGCACAGGAGCATATTCAGGGGAAGTGCAGAGAACACATGGCGAAGGTTGCTCCAAGATACGACAGTTCGGGGGTAGTTTGGTGCTGGGTACTTGGGACGCTCACTACGTTTACGTTAGGACGGCCTGACGGCCTTTGGAACGGCCTGACGGCCTTTGGAACGGCCTGACGGCCTTTGGAACGGCCTGACGGCCT
>CAZLRO010000004.1:24511-33339 GCA_964561865.1 uncultured Rhodothermaceae bacterium
TTGGTCATGCAGACCCTTTACCCCTGTTGTCATTCCGAACGAAGTGAGGAATCTCATAAAAAGCTCGCGTGAGATTCCTCCCTACGGTCGGAATGACAGGGCGTTGCTGGGCATGACACGACCAGTGGTACGGCCATTCGGCCTTTGGGACGGCCTGATGGCCTTTGGGCTTGCTGAATCCCACCCCTGCTGTCATTCCGCTGTGGCTTCATTAGCCAACAGCCTCTTCCAACCGCAATTTTATCGCTTTTCCCGGGATAAGGCCGGATGGAGCCGTGCCGGAGGGCAGGGTGTGTCGTAGCTTGCACCTGGATTATTGCCTCCTGTTTCTGTTGAACCAACCGGGTTATGGTATGTTGCCGCTCATTCGCATCATCGGGGTGCCGATGGACCTTGGCCAGTCCCTGCGCGGGGTAGATATGGGGCCGAGTGCCCTGCGCTACGCGGGCCTGGCCGAACGACTGGAACGGCTGGGCTACCGGGTAGAAGATGCGGGGAACGTAGAGGTGGCCGTGCGGGGCACCATCCGCGACCGGGCGAGCGGCATGGACTTTCTGCCACAGATCGTCAGCACCTGCGAGCGCATCTATGCCCAGGGGCAGCAGGCCATCGCCGACGGCTGCCTGCCGCTGTTCCTCGGCGGCGACCACTCGATGTCCATCGGTACCGTGGGGGGTGTCTCGGATGGACAGGAGGTGGGGGTGTTGTGGATCGACGCCCATGGCGACTACAACACGCCCGAAACCTCGCCCACAGGCAACATCCACGGTATGCCGCTGGCCGTGCTGACGGGCCTGGGAGCGCCGGAGCTGGTACACCTGGGGCGTCCAGGGGCCAAGGTCAAGCATGAGAACGTGGTCTACATCGGGCTGCGGGACATCGACGTGCAGGAGCGCAAGATGCTGCGTGAGAGCGGCATGGGCCTCTACACCATGCGGGAGATCGACGAGCTGGGTATTGCCAACGTGGCCCACCAGGCCCTCAAGCGGCTGCGCCACCTCGAGCGCATCCACCTCAGCCTGGATATGGACAGCCTCGATCCCATGTATGCGCCGGGGGTGGGAACGCCCGTGCCCGGCGGCCTCACCTTCCGCGAGGCCCACCTGCTCATGGAAATTCTCGCCGATGACGACCGTGTGGCCTCGGTGGATGTGGTAGAGGTCAACCCCATCCTCGACGACAAGAACCGCACGGCGCTGGCCGCCGCAGACCTCGTCGCCTCCTTGCTTGGAAAGTCGATCCTGTGAAGCCGCTACCTGTTCTGCCTATGCGCCTCTTGCTGGTCTTCAGCCTGCTCGTGGGCACGGCCTGCGCCGAAGCCCGCGACCCCCAGTTGCCCAACCCCGCCATCGACGTGGAGCACTATGTGTTCCGGCTGACCTTGAGCGACCAGACGGATGCGATCGCCGGGGAGGCCACGCTGACGGTGCGTTTCCGCAGCGGCGCGCCGATCCTCTCGCTCGACTTCGACGATGTCGGCGGCGGCGGGATGACCGTCACCCGTGTGCTGCTGGACGGGCAGGAACTACGGTCGTACCGGCATGAAATGGACCGCCTGTGGATTCGCCTCCCCGACCCCCCCCGGGCAGGAGCGGTGCACCGGTTCACAGTGGCCTACAACGGCACGCCGGAAGACGGCCTCATCATCGGCCAGAACAAGTACGGCGAACGCACCTTCTTTGGCGACAACTGGCCCAACCGCGCCCATTACTGGCTCCCTACGGTCGACCACCCGGCCGACAAGGCCACCGTCGAGTTCCTCGTCACCGCGCCGAACCACTACCAGGTGGTGGGCAGTGGGGCGAAGGTCGAAGAGACCGACCTGCCGGACGGGCTGCGCCTGACGCACTGGCGCTCGGACGTCCCGCTCGCCACCAAGGTGATGGTCATTGGCGCGGCCCGGTTCGCCGTGCAGCAGGTGGGGACGGTGGGGGACGTGCCGGTGGAAAGCTGGGTCTACCCTCAGGACCGCGACAAGGGGTTCTTCGACTTCGCCCGTGCCGAGCGCATCCTTCGCTTCTTCGAGGGACATATCGGCCCGTTTCCCTACCAGAAGCTCGCCAACGTCCAGTCGAAGACGAAGTATGGCGGGATGGAGAACGCCAGCAACATCTTCTACCACGAGAACGCCGTCAAGGGCGACCGCTCGAACGAGACGCTGCTCGCGCATGAGATCGCCCACCAGTGGTTCGGCGACTCGGTGACCGAGGCGGACTGGCCCCACATCTGGCTCAGCGAGGGGTTTGCCACCTACTTCACCCACCTGTACCTGGAGTTCACCTATGGGCGCGACCGGCTGGTGGCCGGGATGCAACGCGACCGGATGGCCATCCTGGGCTACTACGCCCAGGCCCCCGACGACGCCATCCTCGACACCACCCTCACCGACCTGAACGACCTGCTCAGCCCCAACACCTACCAGAAGGCCGGCTGGGTGCTGCACATGCTCCGGCACCAGGTGGGCGATGAAGCCTTCTGGGACGGCGTCCGGCGCTATTACCAGCAGTACCGCGACCGCAACGCCCTCACCCGCGACTTCCAGCAGGCGGTGGAGGCGGCTTCCGGGCAGGACTTGTCGGCGTTCTTCCAGCAATGGCTCTCCCAGCCCGGCCACCCGCACCTCGTCGGTGACTGGCAGTACCATGCCCGGACGAAGCAACTGACGGTCACCCTCCGGCAGACCCAGCCCCGCCGGTTCGAGGTGTCGCTGGAGGTGGGTATCCAGGTGGGCACGGCCCCGCTGCGCCTCGAGACCCTGCGCCTCGACCAGGCCGAGCACACCTTCACCTTCGACGTTGAGACGCGCCCCGATACGGTGGTGCTGGACCCGCACACCTGGCTGCTCATGGAAGCTACCTTCGGCCCGAAGCGGTGATGGATTTGTAGATGTGGCTCCGTCATACACCGATCCCTTTTCGAATCCTTTGCCCAGGCCGGGGCGTTCACGCGCTTTCCCCTGTCGTACCGGAAGCCTATGCCTCATCCGCTCGAACCCCACCTGGCCCGCCGCATCCTGGTCCTCGATGGGGCGATGGGCACGATGATCCAGCGCCATCAGCCTGAGGAGGCCGACTTCCGGGGCGACCGTTTCCGGGACCATCCCCACCCGCTCAAGGGCAACAACGACCTGCTGGTACTCACCCAGCCCGCCCTCATCGAGGATATCCACCGGGCCTACCTCGCGGCAGGGGCCGACCTCGTGGAGACCAACACCTTCAACGCGACTAGCCTCTCGCAGGCCGACTACGGCACCGAAGCCCTGGCCTACGAGCTGAATGTGGCTGCCGCCCGGATTGCCCGGTCTGCCGCCGATGCCTGGACGCGGCAGACGCCCGACCGTCCCCGCTGGGTGGCCGGGGCCATTGGGCCACTCAACAAGACCCTCTCGCTCTCGCCCGACGTGAACGACCCTGGTTTCCGGGCCGTCACCTTCACCCAGGTATGTGCTGCCTATGCCTCCCAGGTGGCCGGGCTGCTCGACGGCGGCGTGGACGTGCTGCTCGTGGAGACTGTCTTCGACACCCTCAATGCCAAAGCCGCCCTCTTCGCCATCCAGGAGGTGTTCCGGCAGACGGGGCGGGCGGTGCCAGTCATGCTCTCGGGCACCATTGTGGACCAGAGCGGACGCACCCTCTCCGGGCAGACGCCCACGGCCTTCTGGACCTCCATCCGCCATGCGCCGCACCTGCTGAGCGTGGGGCTGAACTGTGCCCTCGGCTCCGCCCAGATGCGCCCCTTCCTCGAAGAACTGGCGGCGGTGGCTTCCACCCGGATCAGCCTCTACCCGAACGCAGGGCTGCCCAACGCGATGGGGGACTACGACGAATCGCCGGACTTCATGGCGGCGCAGGTGGCCGACTATGCCCGCGCAGGCTGGCTGAACCTTGTGGGGGGGTGCTGTGGCACCACGCCCGACCATATCCGCGCCCTCGCTGAGGCCGTCGCTCCGTTCGCCCCGCGCAGTGTGCCTGCCTCGACGGGGCGGCTGTGCCTGGCGGGCCTCGAACCGCTGGACTTCCGCGAAGACCTCAACTTCGTCAACATCGGCGAGCGGACGAACGTGACGGGCAGCCGCCGGTTCGCCCGGCTGATCCTTGAAGGCCAGTTCGAGCAGGCCCTCTCGGTGGCCCGGCAGCAGGTGGAGGCCGGTGCACAGATGATCGACGTGAACATGGACGAGGGGCTGCTCGACGCCGAGGCCGCCATGACGACGTTCCTGAACCTGGTGGCCGCCGAGCCGGACATCGCCCGCGTGCCGGTGGTGATCGACTCCTCGAAATGGAGCGTCATCGAGGCCGGGTTGCGGTGCGTGCAGGGCAAACCGGTGGTCAACTCGCTCTCGCTGAAGGAGGGCGAGGCGGTGTTCCTCGAACAGGCGCGGCGCTGCCGGCAGTACGGGGCAGCGGTCATCGTCATGGCCTTCGACGAAGAGGGTCAGGCCGACACGCTGGAGCGCCGCATCCAGGTCTGTGCCCGCGCCTGGCGGCTGCTCACCGAAGAGGTAGGCTTTCCACCCGAAGACCTCATCTTCGACCCCAACATCTTCGCCGTCGCCACCGGCCTCGAGGCCCACAACCGCTATGCGCTGGACTACCTCGAAGCCACCCGCTGGATCAAGGCCCACCTGCCCGGCGCGAAGGTCTCCGGCGGGGTCTCCAACCTGTCGTTCTCCTTCCGGGGCAACGACCGCGTCCGCGAGGCCATGCACACGGTCTTCCTCTACCATGCGATCCAGGCCGGGATGGATATGGGCATCGTCAATGCCGGGCAACTGGAGGTCTACGAGGAGGTCGAACCCGAAGTCCGCACCCGCATCGAAGACGTGCTGTTCGACCGCCGGCCCGATGCCACCGAGCGCCTCGTCGAATACGCCGCGCGTATCCGGGGCGAAGGGCGGACGCAGGAGCAAGACCTGTCCTGGCGGCTGGCCCCCGTCGCCGAACGGCTCCAGCACGCCCTCGTCAAGGGTCTTGTGGACTATGTGGAAGGCGATACCGAGGAAGCACGCCAGCAATACGCCTCGCCGCTGGCGGTGATCGAAGGGCCGCTCATGGCCGGGATGAACCTTGTGGGCGACCTCTTCGGGGCGGGGAAGATGTTCCTGCCCCAGGTGGTCAAGGCCGCACGGGTGATGAAGAAGGCGGTGGCGTACCTGGAGCCGTTCCTCCAGCAACAGCAGGCGGCCGGGGGCGACGGTGCCGCCCTCCCGGCCCGTCGCCCCAAGGTGCTGCTGGCAACCGTCAAGGGCGACGTCCACGACATCGGCAAGAACATCGTCGGGGTGGTGCTGGGGTGTAACCACTACGACGTGATCGACCTCGGCGTGATGGTGCCCGCCGACCGCATCCTGGACGCCGCCCGGCAGCACGGGGTGGACCTCATCGGGCTGTCGGGTCTGATCACCCCGTCGCTCGACGAGATGGTCCATGTGGCACGGGAGATGCAGCGCCAGGGCTTGACGGCACCGCTACTCATCGGCGGGGCGACGACCTCGAAAGTCCACACTGCCGTCCGCATCGCCCCGCAGTACGAGGCCCCGGTGGTGCACGTGCTCGACGCCTCGCGGGCTGTGGCCGTCGTGAGCACCTTGCTGTCCGAGCAGCGGGAGGTGTTCCTGGCCGACATCCGCACGGCCTATGCGCAGGTGCGGGACGACTATGCCCGCCGCCAGCAGCAGCGTATCCTGTTGCCGCTGGACGAGGCCCGCGCCAACGCCTTCACCTGCGACTGGGCCACCGTGCCCATCACCCGGCCTCGGCACCTGGGTGTCACTTCGCTGCGGGCAATCCCGCTCGACACCCTCCGCCCCTATATCGACTGGACGCCCTTCTTTCTCACCTGGCAACTCCCTGGCAAGTACCCGCGGCTGCTGGACGACCCGGAAAAGGGCACCGAGGCCCGCCGCCTCCTCGCCGACGCCCAGGCCCTGCTCGACCAACTCGTCGCTGAGGGCAGCCTTCGGGCACACGCCGTCTTCGGGCTGTTCCCCGCCAACAGCACCGGCGACGACCTCGAACTCTACACCGACGACACCCGCACGCAGGTACGGGCCACCCTCCACACCCTGCGGCAGCAGTCCACTAAAACCCCTGGCAAACCCAACCGGGCGCTGGCGGATTACGTCGCCCCGAAGGCCAGCGGTATTGCGGACTACGTGGGCCTCTTCGCCGTGACCGCCGGGGAGGGCCTCGAAGCCCTCGTCGCCCGCTATGAGGGCGACCACGACGACTACCAGGCACTCCTGACAAAGTCCCTTGCCGACCGCCTCGCCGAAGCCGCTGCCGAATGGTTGCACGCCGAGGTGCGCCGCCACTACTGGGGATATGCCCCCGATGAGCGGCTTGCCAACGCAGAACTTATCGCCGAGGCGTACCGGGGTATCCGCCCGGCTCCCGGCTATCCGGCCTGTCCCGACCATACCGAGAAGCAGACCCTCTGGCAGTTGCTGGAGATGGAGGCGCACACCGGTATCACCCTCACCGAGCACCTGGCGATGCACCCGGCCGCGTCGGTATGCGGCCTTTACCTGGCCCACCCGGAGGCCACCTATTTCGACGCCGGGGTCTTCGGGCGCGACCAGGTCGAAGACTACGCCCGGCGCAAGGACATGAACATCGCCGATGTCGAACGCTGGCTTGCACCGCGGCTGGCGTATGAGGCAGAAACCGTGTCCGGGTGAACACCTGGCAAGCTTAACAGGTATCCCATCGGGCACCATGATCCATCGACTGTTGTTCCTCGGCCTCGTGCTCGGCGGGTTGGCTGCCCCTGTGCAGGCCCAGACCGCCTGGGACCGGCATGTCTACTGGGAGCGTAGCCGCTCCGACCAGCGCTATTTCGACAGTGCGGTAGAGGTCACCGCTCCCAGTGTTCTCGCACACATGGGGGGGAAGCTCGCCGTCTCGACCGAGCGCTTCATGAGCACCCCCAACGCCCTGAAGCTGGCCTGGACCTCGGCACGCGGCGGGTTCTGGCGGGTCAACGTCTTTCCCCTTGTCTACCGCAACCGCCGCAACGCGTTTGAAGGCAAGTGGCTGTCGATGCACCTGTTTGCCGAGCAACCGATCCCGGCGGCGGCCCTGCCGCTGATCGGCATCGAGGATCACCAGCAGGTCTGGACCGAGCGCCCGCTGTCCCAGTGGCTGCCGGACGGGCTGCCCGGCGGGCAGTGGACGACCCTGCGGATCCCGCTCACAGACTTCGACCTGCGCCTGGCCGACGGGCGCGTCCTGACCCCGCTGCGGGCCAGCCGCCTCTTCTTCGAGCAATGGCTCGACGACGGGCAGCCGCATACGCTCTACCTCGATGACCTGCGCTTCCTCCCCGAAGGCCCGGCAACTGCTCCGCCCCCACCTCCGACCCGCCTCGTGGCACGGGGCTTCGAACGGCACGTCGAACTGGCCTGGGAACAGCCCTCCGACGCTGTCCTTGCCTACTGGATCGAGCGTTCGGTGGACGGCCAGCCCTTTACCGTCGTGGGGATCCAGCAACCGGTGTTCCGACGCTACACCGACTGGCTGGGTGCGCCGGGGCAGACGGCAGCCTGGCGTATCCGGGCCTGCGATGTCTTCGACCAGTGCTCGGAACCCACCCCGGCCGTGACCGCCGCCACCCGCCCGATGACCGACGACGAACTGCTGACGATGGTGCAGGAAGCCGCGTTCCGCTATTACTGGGACGGGGCGCACCCGGTGGCCGGGCTGGCCCTCGAAAACATCCCCGGCGACCCGGAAATGGTAGCCACCGGGGCGGCAGGCTTCGGCCTCATGGCGGTCCTCGTGGGGATGGAACGGGGTTTCATCACCCGTGCCGAGGGCCGGGCACGTCTGCTGCAGGTGCTGGACTTCCTGGAACACGCCGACCGGCATCACGGGGCCTTCTCGCACTTCTATTACGGCAGTACCGGGCGAACCTGGCCTGTCTTCGGGGCCGCCGACAACGGGGGCGACCTCGTGGAGACCGCCTTTCTGATGCAGGGGCTATTGGCTGTTCGCCAGTATTTCCGCGAGGACCGCGCCCTCTACGACCGCATCACCCGGCTCTGGGAGGGCGTGGAGTGGGACTGGTACCGCCGCACGCCGGACAGCCCCTACCTGTACTGGCACTGGTCGCCGGACCAGGGCTGGCCGATTGTGCATCCGCTCATCGGGTGGAACGAGACGATGATCGTGTACCTGCTGTCCATCGCCTCCCCCACCCACGGCATTCCAGCGGAAATGTGGCACACGGGATGGGCGGGTACCTCCCAGCGCCACCTCGACTACCGGCGCGGCTGGGGCCGTACCACCGCTGGAGACCATTATGTGAATGGCGAGACGTACTACGGCATTGAGCTACCGGTGGGGGTAGGGTCGGGCGGGCCGCTATTCTTCCTGCACTACTCGTTTCTGGGCTTCGACCCCCGCGGAAAGCGGGACCGGTATGCCAACTACTTTGTCAACAACCAGCGGATCGCACAGATCAGCCGGGCCTACAGTACCGAAAATCCCCTCAGACACCAGGGCTACAGTGCAGAGGCCTGGGGACTGACGGCCAGCGATGGCCCCTGGGGCTATCGGGCACATGAAGCCGTACCACGCCAGGATACCGGCACACTCACCCCTACCGGGGCGCTGGCCTCTTTCCCGTACACCCCGGAAGCCTCCATGGCAGCACTCCGGCACTTCTACCGCACGCTCGGTGACCGACTGTGGGGGCCATACGGCTTCTACGATGCCCTCAACTTCAATGAGGACTGGGTCTCTCCCATCTTCATGGGCCTGAACCAGGCCCCCATCGTCGTGATGATCGAAAACCACCGCAGCGCTTTGTTGTGGAAACTCTTCATG
>CAZLRO010000005.1:0-33129 GCA_964561865.1 uncultured Rhodothermaceae bacterium
CGTCGTCCGGATGATCAACACGCGCCGCAGCGCCATCCAGGCCTGCTACGAGCGAGAGCTGCGGACGACGCCCGACCTGCGTGGACGCCTGGTGGTCCAGCTGACGATCCAGGAGACGGGCAGCGTGACGGGGGTGGAAGTGTATGTCCTCGATTCCGGTATCAAGGCCGACGACCTCACGGTTGTTGAGGCCCTGGACTTCTCCGGCTCCGGTCATACAAACGACCTGATCGGGCATGGCACGCATATTTCCGGTATCATTGGTGCCCAGGACAACACGTTTGGCGTGGTTGGGGTAGCCCCCGGTATCAACCTTCATAACTTCAAGGTGCTCAACGACCTGGGGCAGACCGAACTCTCGATTGTGATGGAGGCCATTGATGTCATCACTGCCCGTAAGGTTGCCAATCCGTCCGTTCCCATCGTTGTGAACCTGAGCTTTGGTGCCGATATTGGCACTAAGAGCTACAACGCCCTGGACGCGGCCATTGCCTCCTCAATTGCCCAGGGGGTGGTGTATGTTGTGGCGGCTGGCAACGAAGGTATCAACGCCCAAACCGTTACACCGGCGCATGTGAGCGAAGCCATCACGATAGGTGCGTATGATGACCGCACCAGCTTTGCGACGTTCTCCAACTTTGGAGCTGGCCTAGACCTGCTGGCACCCGGCGTGAACATCGTTTCGACCAGCCACGCAGTAGGGACAAAACCGCCGCCAGTACTGATGAGCGGCACCTCCATGGCCGCCCCGCATGTGACGGGGGCCGTGGCCATCTATCTCTCCCAAAACCCGGCTGCTACCCCGCAGCAGGTCCGAGATGCCCTCGTAGGAACAGCAATGACCTGGACCAAGTCGTCCCCACCCCAGACCACGAAGCAGAGCGTATACGTTGCCACCTACTGAACCGATGGGCTGTTCATCAGACATCGGCGCAATGAGAATACCCCGGTTACGTCGCAGTTGCCAGGGCAGGTCGGGACAAGGGGGCATGCCACATGCCTAACAAAAACGCCCCGGTTGGTATAGACCGGGGCGTTTTTGCAAATTTGTTGTACCTAGGTTGTACCATTGGTCTCAAATCATCTTTAATAACAACGGTTTGTAACTCTAAAATGTGGGTCATGACGGACTCGAACCATCGACCTCTACGATGTCAACGTAGCGCTCTAACCAGCTGAGCTAATGACCCGGTCTGCGAAAAGGGGTTGCAATATACCAACCGGGTTTCGGCCAAGTCAAGGAAATGGCTGGCCCCTGCGCCGCACACCGAACAGGGTGGGGCAATTCATGGAAAGTTGTTTCCGGAAAAGTAGCGAGCCGGGCTTAAAGACGCTCTGGAACAGGCCGATACCGGGAGGTACAGCGACCCCACGACAGGAAGGCCATGACGAAGTACGAGTTTACCGTATCGGGCACGCCGCGGAGCCAGCAGGCGCAGAGCGAGGAGAACGGCTACGGACAGGGAGACGGGGCCACCTTGGCGGAAGGAGACGGGATGCCGTACCTGCGGAAGGAAAAGATCACCCCGACGGTGGCAACCCGCCGGTTTCCCCCGGCCCTCCAGCTGCTGACGCGCACCACCCCGATGGTTGAACAGCAACTCTGGGCCGTAAGCCACCAGTCGTTCCGGGAAGGCAAGACGCTGAAGCAGATCTGCGTGGATGTGTACAACTACGCCCAGGCCCTCGGCTACGAAGCCACCATCGGGGTGCAGGAGGTCTATAGTGCCAGCATGCCTTCCTACCCCGGCCAGACCATCATCTCGGCGCTGATGCTGCTGGACCTGCGCCCCCTGCGCATGACCGGCGACTCGTGGATGGGGTTTGCGAGTTAAGCGGTTGGGGGCTTGGAAAGATAGCTGTTAGCCGTTAACTGTTGGCGATTTGGTACGTGGGGCTTGGTCCTTGGGGACATAGCGGCAACATCCCCACCGGTGTCATCACGAGGAAGCCGCTAGGCTGACGATGTGATCTCGCTCTTGCCACCAGGCAGCAGCGTCGAAGTAATCTACCGTCGAGACGGCCCCGTTCCCCCCGGCATGAATTATAGTCAAGTTGACTATGTTTCCATGTCCAGTGTCGAGATTGCCATGTCTGACCGATCTCATGAGATCGGTCAAGCTCCTCGCAATGACACAGCGAGGGAGGGGAGTGCCCAATCCGCAATCCTTCAAAGCCCTACCTGCACCTGTAGCATCGGGACGCGGGCGCCTTCGGGGGGCGGGGCCAGCGAGAGGCCGGGGGCCGATCCGCTCCGGTTGGCGGCCCGGATAGCGCTGATGCCCGCGATGAGCCGGTTGGCGAAGAGCAGGGCGGTGAAGGTGAGCCGACGCTGGCGCAGGGACTCGGCCCCGTTGCGCAACTCACGGAACCGCTGGAAATCCGCTTCGCTCTGCCATTCCCACTGAAACGCGACGTCACTGACGTAGTCGATCTGGTCCCAGGCACGGTTGCGCAGGCTCAATTCAAGGTATTCGTCGGACGAGCGGTAGGTTGCCAGGTTCAGGAAGAAGGTGCGGTTCTTGCCTTCGACCTGCGCGGCGGCACGCCCGGCGGCCAGCGTCTCGTAGCTCTCTACCTGCTGGTCGTACCGCCATTGGGCTTGCGCGAGGCCCAGCCAGAGGCCGGTTTCTGCGAAGGCATAGGCCGTCGCCCGCCCTTTCCAGTGCCCGTGCTGCACGTACCGATGGCCCAGACCAGGCATCAGCAGGCTCAGGGCAAAGGCCTTCTTGGCCGAACGGGGTGGCGGCGCCGTCTGTGCCAGGGCAGGCAGGACGAGCAGCAGCGACAGGGCCACGCCCAAAAAACAGCGCCGGTAGGGTTTCATGCGGGGGTGCAGGATTGTAACATGGGGGTCAGATGCCAGCAACCGGTGTGCGGTTCCCGTGGATATACAACTTCACCAGGCCCATGCGTGGGACGTCCCGCCCGAAGCAGCGCGGCAGATCCAGCAGCGGCTGGCCGGGCTGGTGCGCGAGGAGCCGCTGGCACAGCCCGTCCACACCGTCGCGGGCATCGACATGGGCGTGCGCGGCGACCGGGTGCAGGCGGCGGCTGTCGTGGTGCAACTGCCCGACCTGGCCGTGGTCGATGCCGCCGTGTGGCAGGGGCCGGTGACCTTTCCCTACGTGCCGGGGCTGCTCAGCTTCCGCGAGGTGCCGCCAGCCCTGCACGCGCTGGCCCGACTCTCCATCATGCCCGACGTGCTGATGACCGACGGCCAGGGGCGTGCCCATCCCCGCCGCTGCGGGCTGGCCTGCCACCTCGGCGTGCTGCTCGACCGTCCTACCCTCGGCGTGGCCAAATCCCTGCTGGTGGGGACGTTCGCACCGCCCGGCCCGGACCGCGGTAGCCATGCCCCACTCCTCCACCGCCACGAGGTCGTCGGCGCGGTGCTGCGGACGCGGGCCAACGTGCAGCCGGTGTACGTCAGTGTCGGCCATCGGATCACCCTCGACGAAGCCGTCTCCCTCACCCTGGCCTGCACCGGACGCTACCGGCTGCCGGAGCCGACCCGCCAGGCGCATCTGCGGAGTCAGTTCTGAAGACCTGTTCACAGGCTGCCCGTTGTCGTCAGATAGAGGCGCAGGGCTTCCGGCGTATAAATCTGCAGGGTAGCCTGTCGGAAATCGTGTGGGTTGCGCGTCACGATGCCTTCGGCCCCAACCAGCCGAGCGGCTTCTTGTAGGACGGCATCCTCGAAGTCGTTCAGCGGTGCGCCTAGCGCCTGCTGGAGCACGGCCTCGTTCACAGGTGCTACCTTGAAGAGGGTCAACAACGCGCGGATCGTGGAGCGGACTTCCCGATCGGGGCGTGGAGCACGACGGGCTACATAGTAAAGGGTCGTTATTGTTGTAGCACCCAAAAAACCCTTCCAGCCGCCCCAAATCTATTTCGTTGACCAACCATGCTGCCGTCACATTGAAGGGTTGGCGATCCAGCAAAAAATCGAGGATAACATTGGTATCAAACAGAATCCGCATGATCTCTCAGCGATGCTTGGCTTCCAGGTAGGAATGGTAGTCGGCTTCATCGACCGGGCTACCAGCCCATACTCCTTTGAGCCTGCGTACCAGAGGGGTTAATTCTTGCGTAGGTTGGGCTACAAGAGTAGCCAGGTAGTACGAGACGATCTGGGAGACCGACAAGCCATGCGCTTTGGCGAAGCGCTCTGCTTCCTCCAGCAAGGTTTTATCAAGGTGGAGGGTCACTTCTGTTTCCATGACGGACCTCTGGTTGCACGGTCGGTTTGCCTCTCACGCATCATGGGCGATTTGGATTCCATCCCTCAGAACGCCACCCGCAGCCGCACGTTGACGGTGCGCGGCGTCAGCCGGGTGGGGATGCGGTTCCAGACCCCCTCTGCGTCGGGAATCCACGAATAGGCAATGGTGTTGACCATGTTGAAGACATTCAGGATCTCGCCCGTCAGTTCCAGCCGGACGGGGCTGTGCAGGCCGTTTTCGAACACCGTCAGCTGTTTCGTCGCGCCGAGGTCAAACCGGAAGTAGCGCGGGTAGCGGGCCGCCGACCGGTCGCCGGGTACCTGTGCCACGAGGGTACCGATGCGCGGGCCGGGGACGGGTGGGGTGTAGGGCAGCCCGCTGCCGAAGAGCGTGCGCAGGTGCAGCTTCCACGACGGGTCGCTGGTGATGTAGTCCTGGACGAAGAGGGAGAACGTGTGGCGCTGGTCGGTGGGGCGGGCGATCCAGCCTTGCCGGTGTGCGTCGCGGAAGGCGGGCAGGAACTGCTCGCGGGCTACGAGGAAGCTGTAGTTGGCCCAGCTTTCGAGGCCGGGCACGAACTCGCCCCGCACCTGCACGTCCAGCCCGTAGGCACGGCCCCGGGCGTCGTTCTCGCCGGAATACAGCACCCGTACGTTCTCGATGTCGTAGGAGATGAGACGGCTCAGGTGCTTGTAGTAGGCTTCGCCGCGCAGATAGAGCCGCTCCTGGGGGAGGAAGTATTCGGCCCCACCGATAAACTGCATGGCCCGCTGGGAGCGCAGGTCGCGGTTGAGGGCATCGAGGAGGGGCTGGCCGGGGGCGGGTCGTCCCCGCAGTTCGCGGTAGGTCGGCACCTGGTAATACACCCCCCACGCACTGGTGAGGGTGAGCCGGTCGTTGGCCCGGTACCGGGCAGAGAGGCGGGGCGAGAGCGTCCATTCCCCGTTGAACGAGAAGTGGTCGGCCCGCAGTCCAGTGGTGAGCACCAGGCGGTTCGGCTGGCGCGGGAGCACATCGAGCACCTCCTGCACGTAGAGCGCGGACTGCCAGGCATCGAGGCGCGCCTGGTCGCGCAGGCTGTCGATGACGATGCGGAGGGCGTCGCCATCCGTCGAGCGTCCGCTGACGGTGGATTGCTCGTCGAGCCGGTCGGAGAACGCGAGGCGGCGCACCGACCAGCCAGCTTCGGCGGCATGGCGGCGGGCCGTGAGCATCCAGCGGCCCTGCGCCGTCCCGGTGGTGACGCCGATCTCGTTGTCGGCCCGGTCTTCCAGGCGGGCAGTGCCCGTAGGAATCTCCTGCTCGTCGTCCCCCTCCTCGTCCAGCAGGATACGGTAGAGCACCACCCCGCCGCTGAGGGCGAGCAGCTCGCGCTCGACGGTATCGAACCAGGCGAGGTCATGCTCGGTGCGCAGGCGGTGGGACCACCGGCTGGCAAGGCGCAGGCCCGCGAAGCCGGTCGTGTAGCCATCCCGCTCGCGGTTGCCCGCGTCGTAGCTGATCTGGATGGCCCGCAGGTCATTCTGCGTGCCGAAGAACGTGGTGCGAGCGTTGGGATCGAGGTCGAACGTATGGTCGGCCCACAGGGCCAGCGCTTCGAGGTCATGCCGGGGGCTGAGGCGGTAGTCCACCAGCGCCTGCACATCGGTATAGTCGGGGGCGTAGTTGCCCTTGAGTTGCTGGGTCTCGAAGAAGCGCCGGGCCTGGGCCTTGCGCAGCCCCACGAGCACCCCCAGCCGCCCGTCGAGGGCGGAGGTGCTGCCCGCCAGCCCTGCGTCGAGCAGGGACGCATAGGCCACCCCGTTCAGCAGCGCGCCCGTGCGGTCCGGGCGGCGGTACTGCACGTCGAGGGCAGAGGAGAGCTTGCCGCCGTAGCGGGCCGGGAAGCCGCCCGTGTAGAACGTCATCCGGTCGGCCAGGTCGGCGTTGATGGGGCTAAGGCCCTCTTGCTCGCCCTGGCGGGGACGGAAGGGCAGGAACACCTCGAAGCCATTGATGAAGATCAGGTTCTCGTTGAACCCCCCTCCACGCACCGAATACTGGTTCGAGAGTTCGTTGTTCGTCGCCACCCCCGGCATCACCTTCAACGCCCGCAACCCGTCCCGGAACGGGTCCGGCATCCGCTGTGTCGCCTCCGGGTCGAGCGTATATACCCCGGCCTCCCGCAAGGCCGCCTCCTCGACGGACACCCCCTCCAGCTCTGTCCGGTCCGGGAGGAGCATCACCCCCAGGCGCGTCGCCGTGTTGTAGACCACCACTACCGAGTCGAGGCGGGGCTGGTATCCCACCGCCGAGAACCGCAACTGGTACCGGCCTTCGGGCAGGCGCAGCGTGTAGCGCCCCGCAGCATCGGTGGCCGTGCCGAAATCCGTCCCGGCTACGAGCACCGTCACCCCCGACAAGGGCTGCTGCGACGGGCTTTCCGTGACGTGGCCTTCCACTCGTCCCCACCGCTGGGCCTGGGCCGTCCACGGCCCCAGCAACAGGCACCCTCCAACAAGCCAGAGCAGACGCATGAAAACCGACGGTTCAACAAGGAGACAGACCATGAATGGTATCGGTCGGTCGATAAGCGGTCTTTCGAAGGACGTCGGCAGGGTTTTAGACAAGATGCGGGGCAAACGACCGCCTTCGACAAACGTTCCCGCAGGCTTGCATTGTACCCTTCCCACCGCCGTCGTAGATTTCCGGCAGAGGATGCCTGCCAATTCGCATAATGATTGCTTCAAACAACGGTACTGCCCCGCGCCTCCCGGTCTTCGACGGCCATAACGATGTGCTCATGCACCTGCACTGGCCGGAGATCGAAGGGCCGCGCGACTTCTTCGCCCGCAACGCCAAAGGCCATATCGACCTGCCCCGGATGCGCGAAGGCGGCATGGGCGGAGGGTTCTTCGCCATCTACATCCCCCCGCCGCCGGACAAGCGGATGCCCCCGGGATCGACGCGCTTCACCGACACCGGCTACGAGGTCCCGCCCATCCCGGCCATCGACCCGGACTATGCGCAGCAGCAGACCCTGGCGGTGATGGCGCGGCTCTTCCACCTCGAGGCGCAGGCCGCCGGGGTGCTCAAGGTGGTGCGCACCGCGCAAGACCTCGACGCCGCCTTCGCCGGGGATGCCATTGCGGCGGTGCTGCACCTGGAAGGGGCCGAGGGCATCGACCCCGGGTTGAACGCGCTGGAGGTGTTCTACCAGGCCGGGCTGCGTTCCATCGGCCTCGTCTGGAGCCGCCCCAACGCCTTCGGACATGGGGTGCCGTTCCGCTTCCCGCATTCGCCGGACACCGGCCCCGGCCTCACCGACGCGGGAAAGGAACTCGTCCGCGCCTGTAACCGCCTGGGGGTGATGCTGGACCTGGCCCACCTCAACGCCCAGGGCTTCCGCGACGTGGCGGCCCGCTCCAACGCCCCGCTCGTGGTAACCCATGCCTGCGTCCATGCCATCAGCCCGTCCACGCGCAACCTCACCGACTGGCAGATCGATGCGGTGGGGGCCAGCGGCGGCGTCATCGGGGTGAACTTCGCCGTCTACGACCTGCGGCCCGATGGCAAAAAGGTGGAAGACACACCGCTGGAGATGCTCGTCCGGCATGTGACCTACATCGCCGACCGCATCGGCATCGACCATGTGGCCTTCGGCTCGGACTTCGACGGCACCACCATCCCCAGCGCCATCGGCGACGCGGCGGGCCTGCCCCACCTCGTCGCCGCCCTGCACGAGGCGGGCTACGACGAACCAGCCCTCCGGAAAATCACCCACGAAAACTGGCTCCGCGTGCTGAAACAGACATGGGCGGGGTGAGAATGGATAAATTATAGTCAAAATGACTATAATTATAGTCATTTTGACTATAAATTGTCGTGGGTTGTAATGGCCTGGGCAATGGGCGGCATCAAGCTCTGCTCTCATCGAACCGATTGAGCCGTATCGATCTGCACGATCATTTCGCCTGTATCTGATTCCCCGGCAGGGCTATATTTCCAGGTCGATTTGCATCTTTCCTGTTCCGAGCTTCAATTTGCGTCTTTGTGCCCTCTTATCCCCCACCACCAGCTATGCCCTTCGTCATCTTCGTCGCGCCGGTGTTTTCGCCTGCGGCCACTGGCATCATCGAGGCCATTGCGCGCCTGCCGCAGGTCACCCTTGGCCTGATCAGCCAGGAGGCGGTGGAGTTGTTGCCGCTTCGCTTGCGGGGTGGAGTGGCTGCGCACTGGCGCATCGACAACGTGCTGGACACGCCTGCGTTGCTTGGTGCAGTGAACGGACTGGTGGAGAAGGTGGGGCAGCCGCTGCACCGGGTGTTCGGCGCGTTCGAGCAACTCCAGGTGCCCATCGCCGAAGTCCGCCGCACGCTCGGCATCGAGGGCATGACGGTGGAGGCGGCGACGAACTTCCGGGACAAGGCGCGGATGAAAGAGTTGTTCCACGCCCACAGCATCCCGTGTGCCCGTCATCGGCTGGCCCACAGCGATGCCGAGGCGTGGGACTTCGCCCGTGAGGTAGGCTACCCGCTCGTCCTCAAGCCGCACGAGGGGGCGGGGTCGCAGTCCACCTTCCGCGTGGACCGGGACGACCAGTTGCGGCAGGCCCTCGGCCACAGCCGCCCCGGTCCACACCAGCCTGTACTCCTCGAGGAGTTCGTCACGGGCGACGAGCACTCACTCGAGACCGTCTCCATCGATGGCAAGGCCGTCTGGCACTCGCTCACACGGTACTATCCGACCCCGCTGGAGGTGCTGCGCAACCCGTGGATCCAGTGGACGGTGGTGCTGCCCCGCGAGGTGGACGACCCGCAGTACAACGACATCCGCAAGGCCGGGGCAAAAGCGCTGAAGGTGTTGGGGATGCAGACGGGCCTGAGCCACATGGAATGGTTTCGCCGTAAGGACGGGAGCCTCGCCATCTCGGAGGTGGCTGCCCGCCCGCCGGGGGCACAGTTCACCACGCTCATCACGCGGGCGCACGACATGGACTTCCTCTATGCCTGGGCGCGCCTGATGGTCTATGGCGACTTCGACCCGCCCAAGCGCCGTTTCGCCGTCGGCGCGGCCTACCTGCGGGCGCAGGGCTACGGCAGCCGCATCGTGGCCGTGCAGGGCCTCGACACCATCGAGCGCGAGGTGGGCTACCTCATCGTCGATGCCAAGCGCCCGCAACTGGGTGCAGCCCCGGCACCGAGCTACGAGGGAGAAGGCTACCTCATCGTCCGCCATGAGGACACCGGCGTCGTCCAGCAGGTGCTCAACCACATCGTCTCGACGGTGCGCGTGGAGCTGGGGTGAGACCAGTTGCTTCCGCTCACCGGCCCGGGTTGCTCCGGTAGAACCGTACCTGGGCTTTCTCGATCGTCGCCAGGCCCGCCGGGATGGTGTCATCGATCAGAGCCATGAACGCTTCGAGCTTCTCGCGCGTGTCGACGATCTCCACGACGATGGGCAGGTCTTCGGAGAGGCGTTCGATCCGGAAGGTGTGGATGACCCGGCTGTTCGCACCGAAGCCCATGATGCCGCGCAGCACCGTGGCCCCGGCCAGCCCGTGCTGACGGGCCTGGAGCACGATCCATTCGTAGAGGGGCTTGCCTGCGTGCCTGTCCTGCTCGCCGATGAAGATGCGGAGCAGGCTGCCTTCTTCCGGGAGTGCCATCGTCTTATCTCCAGATCAGGTAGGCCAGTGTTCGTCCGGCCCAGACCGCGCCGAGGCCCAGCACCAGATGGGCACCGATGTTGGCAAGGGCCAGCAGGTTGTCCCCTTCCCGAAGCAGGTTCAGGCTCTCGTTGCCGAAGGTCGAGAAGGTAGTGAACCCACCGAGCAGCCCAACGAACAGGAAGGCGCGGGCCTCGTCCGGGAGCCAGCCCCGGGTATCGGCCAGGTACGCCAGGAACCCGATGACCAGGCAGCCGAGCAGGTTGACGGCCAGGGTGCCCCACGGGAACCCGATGCTGCGGCTGACCTGCTGGACGTACCCGCTGAGCAGGTAGCGCACCACCGAGCCGATGAAGCCGCCAGCTCCGATCAACAGGAGTTTCCCCATGATGCTGCTGTGCCGGAACGTGAAGGAAGTGGAACGGCCCAAGATACGGCAGGGATGGGTATCTCCTTCACAGCAGATCTGTCATCGCGGGGCCGCCCCCCAGCAGGTCGGGCAGATCGGCCACCGAGGCAACCAGGTGGGTGTGGGGCATAGGTTCCAGCAGGGCGCAGTCATGTGCCCCTGTCGGCACCCCGATGTTCCACCGCACCCGGGCGTGGTAGCCGGCCAGCAGGTCCCGCGTAGTGTCGCCGACGGTTGCCACCCAGTGGACGCTGGTGGTACCGGTGGCTTCCATGGCCCGAAAGATCAGGTATGGGGCCGGGCGCCCCTGCGGTACCTCATCGCCACACACCACCGCCTCCACAAGGCTCCTGTGCCAGCCGAGGGCTTCCAGCAGATAGCGGGTCACCTCCCGGTCGAAGCCGGTGGTGAGGGCCACGCGCACCCCCTGTGCCCGGAACGCTTCGAAGGTGGAAACGGCCCCCGCCACCGGGCGCACCCCCCGGTCGGCATAGCCCTGCTGCAGGTATTCGCGGAAAGTAGCATAGACCGCTTCGACCCGTTCGGCCTACCCCGGCCCGGCGGGCACGAGGTCCCATAGCGTCTGCCGTTTCGAGGCCCCGCGCACGTTGCGGAGCATCCGGTCGGTGATCGGGAGGCCGTGTTCGGCCAGTGCCGCCGTGAAGGCTGCGGGCACCTCGCCGTGGTCTTCCAGGGTCGTTCCGGCCTGGTCGAAGATGACCAGGGCGGGCTGGCTCATGGTCTCAGCAGGGTTTGCGACTGGGTCAGGGCTGGTCCGACACCCCACGCACGCCGCGTCGCGTGCCGGGGGTAGCTGCTTGAAATATAGTCAAACTGACGATAACCCTAAAAAGCCAGGGGGCTGGTTTTGGCGGGAATGTACCTGCCGGTGTCGTCACGCAGGCTCGTCCCGCCTGTTTGTTGAACCCTGCGTGACCGGCGCGTGAGGATGCTTGAACGCTGCGTGATACCGCGCTTCGGGCGGCTTTGTATCCTGAAAACGACTGTTCACAACCCACAACCCTTGCAGGAGATGAAGCCATGAAGCCAACCCTTATGTTCTTCCCCGTCCTGGTGCTGGCCCTGGCGGGCTGTGCCGAGCAGCCTCTGACCGCCCCCGACGAGGCGGAAGTGCTGGTGGCGGCCAAAGGCAGCGAGGCCACCGTCGCCACGCGGCTCTACGAAGTGACCATCGAGAACCTGGCTTCCGGACAGCCGCTCTCGCCGGGTGTCGTCGTGACGCACCAGCGCCAGGCGAACGTGTTCCGCGTCGGGCAGGCGGCTTCGGAAGGCATCCGGCTGATTGCCGAGAACGGCGATCCCGCCACCGCCGTCGCCGACCTCTCGGCCAGTCCGTTCGTCCACCAGGCGCTGGCGACGACTGCACCAGTCCTGGCCGGTGGCGACCCGCTGACGATCCAGATTGAGGCGGCAGGTCGGGCGCGCTACCTCTCGCTCTCGGTCATGCTCATCTGCACGAACGATGGCTTCACGGGCCTGGACACCATCCTCTTGCCCGAAGAGGAGGCGGTGTACGAGGTGGACGGCTACGACGCGGGCACCGAACTGAACGACGAGCTCTCCACGACCGTTGTGGATGCTTGCGGGGCGCTCGGCCCGGTGCCGCTGCCCGAAGACGGCAACGAGCGGGTGGCAACGGACGGCGTCATCGCCCACCATGACGGCATCCGGGGTGGCGCAGCCCTCGACCCGGCCCTGCACGGCTGGCGCGACCCCGTTGCCCGCATCACCATCCGCCGCGTCGTGGCCGAGTAAGGTGCACGAGGGGCGCTGTGGCTGGTTTGTGTGGGAGGGTGGGTTACACCGGCCCATCCTCCCACCGCCAGGCCGCATACGCCCAGATCTTATCAAGGTACCCTCAAGGATATGCTTGTAATTCAAGCATACGCAATGCATTGCGGGTTCCTGTGTCCTGAAGAAAACTGGTTCATCCCCGCCGTGCAAGTTTCTTCATCAAGTCCTGCTTTCCATGTGCGATTGTCAGGATTTCTACTTCTGCCTCTTCCATCTCACCCGTTACCAGATACACGACACGATAGCCTTGCACGAGGAGCTCGCGGAAGGCCTGATCTTCTATCTCTGGTACTGCACGACCGCTCCGGGGAAACACTTCCAGGTTGGTAATAGCACCCAAGAGTTTTTTTAAGGATGACACGTGCAGCATCTGGCGAGCGCTGGTCGTGGTAGTCCCGAAGGGCCACCAAGTCCTGCCTGGCAACACTGGACCATCTTACGACAGCCATTGCGCGAACTCTTTCCGGATTTCTTCGTGCGAATGGGTATGGCCCTGGCGCGTAGCCTGTAACCCACGCTCTACCTTTTGCAAGAAATAGAGTTCGTAGAGGATGTCCTCGAAAGTGGCGTGTTCATCCATACGCTCAATGAGGCGCAGAGAGGCTTGCTTGGCCGAAAGTGGAGGTGTCATAGCCCTGGCACTGTAGTTTGTACCCTGCCCTTGTCGCTCAGTGCATGCTCAACTCACCGGAGAGTTCCTTGGCCATCTCGCCGACGACGGCCTTGGCGTCGCCGAAGACCATGAGCGTCTTGTCGAGGAAGTACAGTTCGTTCTCGATGCCAGCGAAGCCGGGGTTCATGCTGCGCTTGATGGCGAGCACGGTGTGCGCCTTGTCCGCCTCGATGATGGGCATGCCGTAGATGGGGCTGCCCTGGTCGTGCTTGGCGGCGGGGTTGACCACGTCGTTGGCCCCGATGACGAGCACCACGTCCACCTGCGGCATGTCCGGGTTGATCTCCTCCATCTCCACGAGGTCGTCGTAGGGGATGTCCGCCTCGGCGAGCAGGACATTCATGTGGCCTGGCATACGGCCCGCCACCGGGTGGATGGCGAACTTGACCGAGACGCCCTTTTTGGTGAGGTGGTCGTAGAGTTCGCGCACCCGGTGCTGTGCCTGCGCCACGGCCATGCCGTAGCCGGGCACGATGACCACTGTGCTGGCCTGCTCCATGATCTCGGCGGCATCCCTGGGCGAGGCGCTGCGCACGGTCTTCTGCTCGCCTGCCTGGGCACTGGCCTGCACCTGCCCGAACGCACCGAAGAGCACGTTCGTGAAGCTGCGGTTCATGGCCTTGCACATGATGATCGACAGGATCAGGCCCGACGACCCGTCGAGCGCTCCCGCCGTGATGAGCAGCTTGTTGTCCAGCACAAACCCCATTGCCACCGCCGACAGCCCTGCGTAGGAGTTGAGCAGGGCGATGACGGTGGGCATGTCTGCCCCGCCGATGGGAATGATGAGCAGCACACCGAAGAGCAGCGCCAGGGTGATCACCACCGGGAAGAGGTAGCTCAGGGTAGGGTTGATGACCAGCACCACGCAGCAGACGAGGGCGAGGCCGAACAGGGTGAAGTTGATGAAGTTCTGGTTCCGGTAGGTGATGGGGCGGGTGGGGAGGAACTCCTGGAGCTTGCCGGCAGCCATGAGGCTTCCCGTGAACGTGAGGAACCCCAGCAGCACCTCGGCACTGATGGCGGTCATGCGGAAGGCAGTGAGCTGTTCGGCCCCCTCATGCAGCCAGAGGTAGTACTTGGCTGTGCCCACCAGCCCGGCGGCGAGGCCACCGAAGGCGTGCGAGAGGGCCGTCCGCTGCGGCACGGCGGTGAGCGGCACCCGCGAGAGCGGCACGCCAATGACTGTGCCCAGGAGTACCGCCAGCCCGATCCACGGCAGCGACTGCAGGGCCACATCCGGATGCAGCAGCGTGCCCAGCACGGCCAGTAGCATAGCTACCACCCCGGCCAGCACCCCGCGCCGGGCTGTAGCCGGGGTGTTCATCCACTTCAGCGAGAAGATGAACAGGCCCGTCGAGACCAGATAGGCAAGTTGAATCAGCACATCCCGTGTCATGCTTTGCCCCCCTCCCGCGTTTTGAACATCTTCAACATGCGGTCTGTGATGAGGAACCCGCTCACGATGTTGGTCACGGCACAGACCACCGCGATCAGCCCCAGCAGGTTGATGTAGAACGGATGCTCCGTGCCCCACGTTGGCCCTGCCACCAGGATCGCCCCAACGACGGCGATGGCCGAGATGGCGTTGGTGAGCGACATCAGCGGCGTGTGCAGCAGCCGGGAGACGTTGCGGATCACATCCAGGCCGATGAACGTCGCCAGCATGAACACAAACAGCGCGGCAATCAGGCCCAGCGTGCCCGCTTCTCCGGCAGGCGGGGCATGGCTGGCAACCTCCTGTGGAGTGGCCCACGCAAGCGAGGCCGTACAGACCAGCACCGCCGTCAGCAGGGCGCTCTGCCCCAGGCGACGCGGCCATCGGGTGAAGGAAGAGGTTGGCATCGGGTGAAGAGGGCTGTTAGCTGGTAGGTACCTGGTGCTTGAAAAAATCCCAAATCCGCAATATCAACTCGGCAGTCCCCCTCATGCCGTCTTGAACCGGGGGTTCCAGATTTCGCCGGCATGGGTGAGGAGGCAGCCCTGGAGGATGTCGTCTTCGAGTTTGAGGGTGAAGGTTTTCTCGTTCTTGTCCCAGAACTCCTCAATCAACCCCACGAGGTTCATGGCATAGACCTGGCTGGCGTGTTTGGGCACGCGCCCGGCAAGGTTGGGCAGTCCGATGATCTTCACGCCGTCCTTGTCCACGACCTCGCCCGGCACCGACCCCTCCACGTTGCCGCCGTTCTCCACCGCCATGTCCACGATAACGCTGCCCGGCTTCATGGCAGCGACCATGTCTGCGGTGACGAGCAGTGGTGCTTTCCGCCCGAACACCTGCGCGGTGGTGATGACGATGTCGGCGGCGGCACAGCGTTCCTTCATGCCTGCACGTTGCTTCTGGATCTGCTCCGGCGTCAGTTCCTTCGCATAGCCCTGGGCCGTCTGTCCCGTCTCGCCGAGGTCGATCTGGACGAACCGGGCGCCGAGCGACTGCACCTGCTCGGCCACGACCGGGCGCGTGTCGAACGCCTCGACCTTCGCGCCGAGCCGCCGGGCCGTGGCGATGGCCTGCAACCCGGCCACGCCCGCACCGATGATGAACACCTGCGCGGCCAGGATCGTCCCGGCAGCGGTGGACATCATGGGCAGCACCTTGTTCAGGTGCGAGGCCGCCAGGATCACCGTCATGTAGCCGGCCAGGTTGGCCTGCGACGTGAGGGCGTCCATCTTCTGCGCCCGTGTGGTGCGCGGGATCATCTCCATGCTGACGGCACTCACCCCCTGGGCGGCCAGGGCCTCCATCAACGCCCGCTCGTTGAAGGGGTCGAGGAAGCTGAGGTGGACAGCCCCACGCTTCAGCAGGGGAACCTCTTCCACTGGCGGCTTTCGCACGCGCAGCACGAGGTCGGCGGCACCGAGCAGGGCCGTGCGGTCGGCCACGAGGTGGGCACCGGCAGCCTCATACTCGCGGTCCAGGTACCCGGAGGCAAGGCCCAGCCCGGCCTCGGCATGGACCGTCGCCCCCATCTTCACCAGGCGGGCCACACTCGACGGGGTGGCGGCCACGCGGGTCTCGTCAGGATGCGTTTCGCAGGGGATAGCAAGGATCATACACGTCGGGAAGACAATCACAAAGGCCGCGCTAATGTTAAGCAGCCAACGGGTTTTTCTACAGCCGTTCGGGGAGGTGATGCGAAATTTTTTTGCAGCCCAACCCCGGCTGTACTGCCGGGGTGCGCTACCACCCGGCACCCGCTCGCCTTACATTCCCGACAGCCTCCCCCGGTGCCGGGCGAAAGAGGTCCTTGAACCGGACGGGGGATCCGCAGACGCCTCCTGTCTCCGTCGAATCCAGCCGATTGCCACCATGAACGTCCTGATGATTTCGCCGGGCTACCCGGATGAGATGCCGTATTTCTGCCGCGCCCTCTCCTGGGTGGGCGCCAACGTCTATGGCATCAGCGACCAGCCGCTGTGGTCGCAGCCGCAGCTTGTGCGGGATCACCTGGCGGGCTACCTCCAGTCGCCGACCCTGTGGGACGAGGACGCGGTCGTCCAGTATGTGTTGCGCTATGCGGCCCCACTGAAGATCGACCGGGTGGTGTGCCTGTGGGAGCCGGGGATGATCCTGGCCGCCCGGCTACGCGAAGCCCTCGGCACGCCGGGCATGACGGTGGCCGAGACCCTCCCCTTCCGCGACAAGGACGTGATGAAGAACGTGCTGGCCGAAGCAGGCATCCGCACACCTCACCATGCACGGGCCGCCGGGGAGAAGCAGATCGCCGCCGCCGCAAAAAAGATCGGCTATCCGGTCATTCTCAAACCCCTGGCCGGGGCCGGGTCTGCCGACACCCACCGGGTCAACAACGCCAGCGACCTCAAGACGGTCCTCCCCCAGATCGCCCACCTGCCGGAAGTGGATGTGGAAGAGTTCATCGATGGCGAGGAATATACCTTCGACACCATCTGCGTCAATGGCGAGATCAAGTATTACAGCATGACGTGGTACCGCCCGCGCCCGCTCGTTGCCCGGACGAACGAGTGGATCAGCCCGCAGATCCTCATGCTGCGCGACGTGGAGGCCGATTACCTGGCCGAGGGCCGCGAGATGGGCCGGGCCGTGCTCCGGGCGCTGAAGTTCCGCACCGGCTTCACGCACATGGAATGGTACAAGAAAGCCAATGGGGAGGTGGTCTTTGGCGAGATCGCAGCCCGTCCACCCGGCGCCAACTCGGTCGATGTGATGAACTATGCCTCCAACATCGACCTGTATGTGGGCTGGGCCGAGGCGCGCGTCCACCTGCGCTTCACCCAGCCCGTCGAGCGGAAATACAATGCGGCCATCATCTACAAGCGGGCGCAGGGAGAAGGGCAAATCCGCGAGATTCACGGTGTGGAAGCCCTCCGGCAACGCTACGGCGATGCGGTGGTGGTGGTCAACCTGCTGCCCATCGGGGCACACCGCCGCAACTGGAAACAGACCCTCATCTCCGATGGCTACCTCATCGTCCGCCACCCGGACCTCGACACCCTGCTCGAAATCGCCGATGCCGCTGGCACCGACGTAAACCTGTACGCCGGGTGAAACAAGACCCAAGGGGAATTGCGGATTTTGGATTGCGGATTTTTTCAAGCACCAAGTACCAGGCACCCGTAGGGGCGAAGGCCCTCTTCGCCCTCCAGGCACCAGGCACCACACCCCCGGAAGTCCCCTCTCCCAGAGGGGTGGCACGCACGGCGCAGCCGGGCGGGACGGGGGGGGTGCACCTGTTGACCGCAACGTGGGTGCTGGTGCAGGCGCTGCGACACACCCCGTCTCCCCGATGCCCCCTGGCGCGTGCCCATCGGGGAGCCACCCCTCTCAAGAGGGGATTTTTGCGTGGGCGACGCTGCTGCGATGTTGCTGCCCGGTGGCAAGGGCGAGATCAAGACCCCTCGTTCCTCGGGGCAGGCTCTAGCTGGTCGATCTCATGAGATCGCCAGACGGCTTCCTCGTGATGACACGTTTGGGAAGGTTGTTGCCCTCTTCACCAAGCACCAGGTACCAAGTACCCAACAGCTAACAGCCAACGGCTAACAGCTACCACTCCCCTGAATGGCCCATCCCGAACATCACCAGCACCTCCTGCAAGGGGTTGAAGCCTGGAATGCCTGGCGGCGTGCCGAGCCGACGGTACGTCCAGACCTGTCGGAGGCCGACCTCACCGGGATGCACCTCGTCGGCATCGACCTCTCCCGTACCAACCTGCGCCATGCCTTCCTCACCGTCGCCGAGCTGGAGGGGGCCAGCCTCGAAGGGGCCGACCTGCTGGGGGCCACCCTCACCGGCGCCGACCTCTCCAACGCCCGGCTCACCAGCGCACAAGTGCGCGACGCCGACCTCAGCTATGCCAACCTGACGGAGGCGGTGCTCCGCCACTGCGACCTCACCGGCGCCAACCTCTTCGAGGCCATCCTCTTCAACGCCGACCTGCGCCAGACCCAACTGCACGAGGCCAACCTGCAGACGGCGATCCTTACCGGCGCCAACCTCTCCGGTGCCCACTGCAAGCACGCCGACTTCACCGGGGCCATTCTGGAAGGGGCCATCCTGCCCATCGGGTTCAAACGGCTTTCGTGATCGCCGTGCGGACAGGACTGCGGCAGGGCCACGACCTATCCTGATGCACTAAAGCATCGTCTCGGTAAACGACCTCAAAACAGGATTGGTGTATCATCCAAAACAGGATTGATGTATTCTGCGTCGCAAGAGAGGATAAAGTGTTTTGGCTCTTGCTGAAAAAGCTAACTTTTCCATAAGGGCTATGTGATCGATTATCTACTCCTGCTTCTTCTCATGATGCTATACGACACCCGCTCCGCAGCATTACGCCAGTTTCAGCAATAGCTTCACGCTCGGGAGAAGGAACTGCCTGCAGATGTTCAAAAGGTGTTCCGATGTCTGTACGATCATCTGTTCGGATTCGATATAAATGTGAACCAGGTTTTACAGACCCGTGCGATCCGTATGTCTCGCATTACATGCCTGTTATACACAGCAGTGCATCGCGGCGGCACGGAAGCTGCTGGAGCAGACGTCGGTTTCTGTAACACGGGTAGGGTTGGAGGTCGGCTTCAACAGCGTGAGCGCCTTTGACATGACGTTTGGGCAGTCTGTAGGGTGTACGCCTGCGGAGTACAGCGCGCAAGTGAAGGGGCAGTCCTCGGATTGAGGAAAAACTTCAGGACAAAACTCAGGCACCTGCTTTCAGCAGGAGGTAATTTTGATGAAAATCAGCGTTAGGGCATAGACCTCAAGCGGTCGATCCATAACGCTGGTGCTCACCTAAACCCAATCCTATGGAGGACTTATGAGACGGTCACTTTCCTTCAAAACTCATACTGCCATGCTCAACTCAATCTCTCCATCGCACCCCTTGCCTGCCTGGTTGCTTGCAGGCATTCTTACGGTTGCTCTGGGCGCCTGCGACACCCCTTCGATCGTCGAGTCGTCAACTCCCGATCCTGGAAAGGCAACCATCATTCAGACGGAACGCATCAGCCCTGTGGATGGCCGTCCCATCGTGCGGATGACGGAACAGGTGTTCCGGGATAGCTATATGGAGGAGGTGCGGGCGTACCTGACCCAGGCTGGTATCCCGTTGTTGCAACACCTGAAAACGCAAGTTGCCGCCAAGGCTGAAGAGGGGCATCAACTGTATCTCGGTGAGGTGCTGCGTTCGATGCCAACAGCGGCCAAGGATGCCAATCGCCCCTCTACGCATCTCGAACTGATGAGGGAAAACGAGCAGGTTACCGAGGCTTTTCTCACACTCGAAGTGTTGGGCAGCTTCGGTCCCCAACCGGTCGGGGTGGACTGCGACGAGTTGCTTAGTGCGAATACCTGCATCACGGCATACATCGCCGATCCGGATGATGAAACGGATATTGGTGATACGGGCACGACAACGGTCTATGCTCCTTCGGTCGAAGATGCGTCGGTGCTCGTCTCGATTCTCATAGGAGAGCCCGGCATTGTGCAAGTCACTCCCGTCACTTCGACCGTAATCGGCATCGGGGTAGATAACCAGGAGTCCTCCATCGATGGCTCGGCTGGCCCCTTGGGGGTGACCGACGACACAGAGGACCGTCTCCTGGCACTGTCCCAGCTGCGCACGCAGGATAACCGTGAATCAGGTGATGCCGAACTGGTGATGTCTATCCAGCAGACGGATGACTATAACCAGAGCTACACCAATCGCTGGAACTACTTCTTCGACAAACGCAGCACAGCAAACATTAGCTGGACTCACCTGGCTTCGTTTATCTCTGGCATTCTGGATGGGGGTGAGCTGGACAGCCTGATGACAATCCTGGCAAAGGCGGTTCAGTTTGGAAGCACCCGGCGGGTGCAAGGGGCCGATGGGGCCGTTTACGAAGTGCCTGATGTCAATGCCGATGGCATCTCCTACAGCTTCACCGCTATGTCAAGTTGGGGATTGCTGGGTAAGGCCGCAGGTGCGAAAGCAGACTATTTCCCCATTGTGCTCCTCGGTGAGCAACCCTACCGCCTCGTGCTTCAGGAGAAGGATAACACCTGGCCCTGGAGTGACTACAAGTACTACAGTCGTCGCAAGAGCACAGCGGTGACTGAAAGTGTGAACACCTACGACTTCAGCACAGGTCAGTACAAGACCGAGGCCACCAAGTTCACGAGCAAGTCCCATTCCTGGGGGTCGAGCGATGATGTGGTGCTGCAATCCGGCGCACGCAAGGCCACTAAGCCCAATGTATTTGCTCGGATGGGCAATACCTATGATGGTACCATTACTGCGGCCACTGGTAATCACCAGTATGTATTCAGGACGGTGAAAAACCGGGTTGTAGTCAGTGGCTGAAGTTTTGCAGGGCAGGGGGCCGTAGGAAGCCTCCTGCCCTGCGCCACCTTGTCAAGCGAGTACCCCAACATGAAACGCACACCCCGACTTTCTTATCAGGCAGGCGCTTTCCCCCTGTTCCTGGCCCTGTTGACCGCAGGCTGTGGCCTGTTCGAAGAACGAAACCCCGACGATCCCAATCGCCGCTACGACAAGGCAATATTTCCGGAACGTACCCCGCTCATTGCAGCAACATTCGAAGCCACACCAGACACGCAGGCCTTCTATGCGCCTGCCGAAGTCTTCGTAGGGCTGATCGAAGAGCCGCTCGATAAGGATTATGTGGTATACCTGGACCCAGCCGTCGAGGTCGATGAGGCCATCTATAGCCCTACCCTGCACGCACAGGTGATGGAGTTTGCCTATCAGGGACATTTCCGCCCAATACCGGATACAGGCGCGGAGGTGGTGGTCACTGGCCCAACAGGTACCGCCTGGGAACAGCGGGTGGTGCTGCCCCATCATCGGGCGGGCGTTTATGTAGACACGGCAGAACGTCTGGTCATGCTGGCAGGTGGACACTATCAGTTGGACGTCCACATGCAAGACGGGCGCCACTATCAATCGGAGATGCGGCTGCCTTCACAGCCAGACTGGTCGATCCCGGATACGCTTGAGGTTGAAGTCAAGCGGCTGTACCGGGAACGCAGTGGCAACTGTTATGAAGAGTCTGATCTCTGGGAAAACGCTCCTCGGCTACCAGATCCTCAAACTGTCAAGGATGGATCACTGGCAGCAATGCAGGTGAACTATTCCAATGACTGGGAGGTGTTTTTTTACTCCACCCGGAGGGTTTCGCTTCGAGGATCGTGGAAACTATCGGCGCGAAGGTGGAACCTATTCCATATTTACTCCTGCTGCTCATAGCACAGGTATGTTTGGTATTGGGTGGTTAGAGAAAGCTTCCCCAAAACAAGGTTTTGTATCTGAGAAGAAGGCTTGGTTTCGTTTTTCGCAGATGGAGTGGAATCTGTCTCGATTCTATTTTAATGAGTTTATTGAGTTTCTAAACTTGAATGGCGACCCTTCCAATGATAGGTATTGGAATACGGTTCCGGATGCTATATTTCAGCGAAACAGTGACTATTTCTTTGGGGTATCCAATATCAAAAAAGTAGGTGAAAACGGGGAATTGCTGCCGAAATCGGACGCAGTGGGCGTTTTTGGTGGTTATTCGTCGGTGTACCGCTCGTCCGTCATCATCCCGCGACGGACCTGGAATTTGACCCTGTTGGAAACCTGTCCATGATGACAATATTCCTCGCAATCATCCTCATTATTTTATCTCAAAATCCTACCGGATAACGACGATGAAAAAGGAAACGTACAGCAGTAGCCTGCTTATTTTGATGGTGCAGGTCCTCGTGGTTTTGCCCGTGCTGGCCCAGGTAGAGCACTCCGATCCGGGGCGTTCACACTTGCTGCTCTCGCCGACGGCGCGCTCGCTGGGGAGCGGGCAGTGGAAGGCCGGCTTACGGGAGCTGGTGTTCCCGTTTGTGGGCGTAGGCGTGGGGGACCGTGTCTCGCTGGCAGGCGGGCGTTCGGTGATCCCGGATCAGGAGAACCAGTTTACCTACCTTATACCACAAGTGAACGTGCTGCGTCGTTCCCAGGCGCACGTGGCAGTCGGCACGCTGGCGATGCGGCAAGACGGTGGGGATTGGGGCGGGGTAGCCTATAGCGTGGGCACCTTCGGGGCCGACCACCGCGCCTTGACGGTTGGCTTGGGAGTTCCCTATAACGAAAATGGTTTCAAGACGGCACCCGTGCTCATGGCCGGTGGCGACCTGGCCCTAACACCCCATCTCCGGTTGCTGGCCGAATCGCTGTGGTTGCCCGACGCTGAAGGCTCGGCGCTGGTGACGGGCCTGGGCCTGCGGGTGCACCATCGCTGGGTCGCAGTCGATGGTGGTGTGTTCACCCTGTCAGGGAAAACCTTCGACGATGCCGACACGGACCTGGAGGTGGACTGGCCGCTCGTGCCCTGGCTCAGTGTGACGTTTCAGCAGGGGCGGCGGGGACGTTAGACGGATGAGCGGCCAGGGTATCGGCCTGTCCGTGCCGGGCTGTCGTCCAGTGAGCCGGGTCGAAGAGGCGCGCGTCCAGGGCTACGTTGGGACGCAGGTGGTGGTAGAACGCCGCCATGACCAGCGTCGTATCGGTGTAGATGCGAACCTCCGGGGCGATCCAGCCTGTGCCGAGCGGATGGTAGCCGTTGAACTGTACCTCCTGCGTCCGCTCACCCTCGTTGCCCACAGGCTGGCGCATCCGCACGAACACCAGCCGCTCCTGGTCGATCCAGAACTGCGGCGCGGAATCGTCCTCCGGCGCGGCACCCACCACGTACACCGGACGCCCCTGCCACGTCGCCTCGTGCATCACCGAGAGGTCGAAACCGAGGCGTTCGAGACGGGCCGAGACGGTGTCCAGGGGCAAGAAATACACGTCGAACCCCATCAACAGCAGCGGATGGATCACCGGGCCAGCCTTCGTGACCCGGCCTTGCTCGAACGTGAAGAGGGAGTCGTCGGCAAAGAGCATTCCGTTGCCCTCCGACGGGTCGCCCACGTCGATGCGAAGATAGCCCGGTAACCGGAAGGCTTCCTCCCAGCGGGTCGTGTCCGGGCGGCGGCCGTTGTACTGGATGGTCGTCTGCTCGAGCATGAGCGTAGCATACCACTGACCTGCGTAGCGCGTCTGCATGGCCTGGAGCACCGCTGCCGCCGAGGTGATCGGCGCAGGTGCCGGAGCAGGTGCAGGCTGCGGGGTACAAGTCGGGTTCTCCCACAACAACCACAGCGTCAGCACAAAAGACAGGGGTATCCGATGCATCGTCGTCCAGGGCTGGGTGCCGCAACAAACCGCCGGGAATTCGGGCCTGTTCCAGGAGTACAGATTTTCGACGCTGGGAAAATTATAGTCAAATTGACGATATCGTCAATTTGACTATATCAGAGATAAGCTGGCCCCCCTCCGTCGAGGTCTATGTCCAGCAGGCGCTGGAAGGCCGGAGGGAGGAGGGAAGAGAAGGCATCGCCGTTGTAGAACTTGATCCCCCGGCGGCGGAGGTAGTCGCGGAAATCCTGTTCCACCGGCCCCAGCGGGCCGATGACCTGCATCTGCCCGAGGTCGAACACGGTGTGGTTGCACCGGATGTGCTGTTCGGCCTCGTGGAAGTCCAGCTCCACTGCCAGGTGCTTGAACTGCGCCAGTTCCGCATAGTCGCGCAGGATGGCCCGGACGGTTTCGGCGTTGGTGGCGGGATCGACCACCGGGTAAGCGTGCTCCCGCAAGATGCGGATGGGGGTGCCCGCGGCGAAGGCCCCGTCGGGGATGTCCCGGTTGACGAGCGAGCCGAGGCCAATGACGACGTTGCTGCCGATGGTGCGGTTGGGCAACACCGTCGAGCGGGCCGGGAGCCACACCTTGTCGCCAATCCGGACCGGGCCGAAGTCCGCCGGGAACCCTTCGAGCACCGGCAGGAACGCGCCGTGCGTCCAGATGTTGACCTCATTGCCGATACCCACCCAGGCGCCGATGGTGATGGCGTCGCTGAGGTTGAGCAGGACGCGGTCGCACACCATCGTGTATGGCCCGGTGTGGAGCGTCGAACGCGGCCCGTACTGTCCACCCTGCCCCACCATAATATCGCTTTCCCAGTAGCCGTAGGTGCCGAGGTGGATGGCACGCCCGGTGAGCTGGTTGCGGTCGCCCAGGACCGTTCGCGCCCCGATGTGCAGGTGGTCGGCCACCAGAAACCGGTTGTGCGCTCCAATGCGGACATGGTCTTCGAGGACGCAATGGTTGGCCCGGATGATGGTGTCGGGGCCTATCGAGACGCCGACGCCCACCTCGACCTGCTCGCCCACGAGGAAGCTGTTGCCTTCCAGCCGGATAACGTGCATGGGTGAAACGGAATGCGGACAGGAATGGGTGAAAGATAACGGATCATGGCGATCCTTACCCGCTTTCCTGCCCTTGTTCTTTCGCCCCTTCCCGCGCGCGCCGTAGATTGCGGGTGGTCTGTTTCATCCACGAGGTCTTTCAATGTCGGCACTGGTGATCGCGGCGCACCCGGACGATGAGGTGCTCGGCTGTGGCGGCACGATTGCCCGGCTGGTCCGCGCAGGGCAGCCGGTGTGGATTGCCATTCTCGGCGAAGGGGTCACGGCCCGCTACGGGGAGCGGAGCCAGGCCGACCCGTTGCAGGTGGAGGCCCTCCGGGAGACCAGCCACCGGGTGGGGGCCTTGCTGGGGGCCAGGGCGGTGTTCCACTTTGGCCTGCCGGACAACCGTTTCGACACCGTGCCGCTGCTGGACCTGGTGAAGCGGATCGAAGGGCTGGTGGCCGAGCTACGCCCGGAGGTCGTCTATACCCAGCATGGCGGCGACCTGAACATCGACCATGCGATCACCTTCCGCGCCACGCTGACGGCGACGCGCCCGATAGCCGGTCTGTCAGTCCGACGGGTGGTTGCCTACGAGGTGCCCTCGTCCACCGAATGGGCTTTCGGCCAGTTTGCCCCGGCTTTCTGCCCGAACATCTTCGTCGATATCGGGGCTACCCTGGAGGAGAAGATGGCAGCCCTACAGCAGTACGAGACGGAGGCCCGCCCGTTTCCACACCCGCGCTCGCCCGAAGCCCTGCGGGCCATCGCCCGGCGGTGGGGCAGCGTGGCAGGGCTGGAAGCCGCCGAAGCCTTCCAGTTGATCCGGGAGATCGACTAAAACCGGAGCCGCCCATGTCCCTCCACACCACCGCCCGCCGCGTAGAAGTCCACACCGACGCCCAGACGCTGGTCATCGACTGGGCCGACGGGCACCAGACGGTCTACCCGCTGGACGGGCTGCGCCGCGCCTGTCCCTGTGCTAGCTGTCAGGGCCACGAACACCTGGGTGAACTCCCCGACCCGGCGGTATTTCGGGTACCGGCCCTGATGCGCTGGGCGCAGCTCCGCCTCGAACCCGTGGGCCACTATGCGCTGCGCTTTCACTGGGACGACGGCCACAACACGGGGCTGTACACCTGGCAGCGCCTGCGGGCCATGTGCCCGTGTGCGGTGTGCCAGCCATTGCCCTGACCTCAGGTGAGCCGGGCCAGCAGGGCCATCAATACGAAGATGCTGATCAGGATGAGCGCCGCAATCGCCATCTGGCGGCGCACCCGCACGGCTTTGTTCATAGACCCCTCCGACGAAATGTCAGCGACGAAGGAACAGCCTGTAATCAAAGCATCTGCGCGAAAAAAGCAAGTGGAGATTTGTGAATTGCACGCCGGGCCACCTTAGCAGCGGGTGGTGCGGTCGTAGAGGGCCTTCAGGCGCATCAGCACCCGGGTAGACATCGTGGCCGCATTGGAGAACTCTTCCGGGGAGACGGAGGTGTCCTTCACCCCCGACTCCAGGTAGCGCTTGAGGTCATCATACCAGCGCTCCAACGCCTCGATCTCGACGTTGACGCGGTCGTTCTTTTCCTTGATGTCTACCGTGTTCATAGCCGTCCGTGATCCGAACCGACATATGGTGTCCCGGCCAACACACAGGGCCGGGGGACTCCCCTTACGTTTCATATCGACGGGTCCCGGAGAAACTTAACGCGGGTTCTTGCTAATTCTGAAGCGTATGGTCGCCTTCCGCAGCGGGAATGGTAGCCCACCGGGCGGCCCCGTGGATCTGCCCGGTGGCCGGGTCCTGGACGATTGCCACGGCCCCACCATTCGCGGGGAGGCCGTCGCCGGGTAGTACCAGCGACGCCGTATGCGTAGCGCCGGGGGTGGCGGCCAGGGTGCCTGCGGGTTCCAGGTGCCGTACCACGTAGTCGTTGCGGAGCTGCCGACGGGCGTTCTCGCCCCGCGCCACGTCGGTGACCAGGCCATTCTCGAAGACGACGACCACCACGTCGAGGGTGCGGGCCGGGAGGGATCGTAGCACCTCTACGTGGACGGTCAACGCCTGGGTTCCTGCCGACCCCGGGGTGGTGGTCAGGGCCACCCGGGTGCCCAGAGGTAGGGTTCGCAAGGCTTCAAGTTGCTGGCGAATCCGGGTGGCGTGGGAGCCAACGAGGGCCGTCTGTCCTTGGAGCACCAGTTGGGGGGTGTAAACCCCACCGTCCTTCAACTGGCCTGCGTACCGCGCCTGCCGGGCCGACCAGGCTTCGCGGGAAAACGGGTCGGCCCAGCCGAGGTGGTTCCAGTAATCCACGTGAAAAGACAGCGGGATCACGGCCGCGCCATAGCGACGCCCCAGCTCGGAGAGCAGCCGGTCTGCCGGGGGACAACTGGAGCAGCCCTGTGAGGTGAACAGTTCGAGCACGACCGGTGCGGCTGTCGTGTCGGGCAACGGGGAGGCCACAGGCTGGGACGGCGGTGGCGCGGGCACCACCTGGAAACGGTGCCACCCCCAGGCAGCACCCAGCACGACCAGCACGGTCAGGAGGAGGATTCGCATCGGCATCAGGGCACCGGGCACCGCCCCAGCAGCATCTGCCAGAGAAACGAAGCTGCCAGGGCCAGGCCCATGAGAAGGTAGAAAAACCGGGAAATTGGGGATGTTTGGTGGTTCAGGGTCATGACGGGGAGATAGCTGTTAGCCGTTAGCTGTTTGGGACTTGGGACTTGGCGAAGAGGGCAGCAACCTTCCCAAACGTGTCATCACGAGGAAGCCATTGGTCGATCTCATGAGATCGACCAGCTAGAGCCTGCCCCGAGGAACGAGGGGTCTTGATCTCACCCTTGCCACCGGGCAGCAGCGTCGCCCACACGAAAATCCCCTCTTGAGAGGGGTGGCTCCCCGATGGGCACGCGCCAGCAGGCATCGGGGAGACGGGGTGTGGTGCACGGCTGACCGCAACGCAGGTGCCAGTGCAACCGCTGCGACACACCCCTCTCGGAGAGGGGACTTGGGGAGTTAGGCAGCGACATTCCCACCGGTGGCATCTCCAATCCGAAGTCCGCAATCCCAGCTCTCCCTCCCATCGTCGGCATCGGCCTTCGCGTCCCTATTCCGTATGTTCCATCATTTTCGACCGGGATTGCATCACGGATATCGCCGTTCGGGTCACAAATCCTTAAAATTGATTAGCGCTGCGTCCACCTGCGGGCAGGTGCTGGTTCAGGTAGCGGGTCAGCAGGCCGAACAGGTGCCGCGTGGTGCCTTCGCCTTCATAGATACCGTGGGAACGATTGGGATAGGCCATCATCGTGAAGTCCTTGCCGTGTGCGATGAGGGTGTTGATGAGCCGCTCAGTGCCCTGGTAGTGTACGTTGTCGTCGCCGGTGCCGTGGACGACGAGCAGGTTGCCCCGCAGGTTTTCGGCGAAGGTGATGGGAGACCCCAGGCGATAGCCCTCCGCGTTCTCCTGGGGCAGGCCCATGTAGCGCTCCTGGTAGATGGTGTCGTAGAGCCGCTGGTCCGGGACGGGGGCCACCGACATGCCCGTCTGGTAGAGGTCTGGGTAGCGAAACAGCATGTTGAGCGTCATGGAGCCGCCACCGCTCCAGCCCCAGATGCCGATGCGGGTGGAATCGACGTAGGGCCATTGCCGGATGACGCGGTTGGCGGCGGCCTGGTCGGCAGAGGCTTGTACGCCAATAGCGCCATAGATCTGCTTGCGCCAGTGGCGGCCCCGGGGGGCGGGTGTGCCCCGGTTGTCGAGGCTGATGACCACATAGCCCTGCTGGGCCAGCAGGTGGTGCCAGAGCGTCGTGAAGCCATCCCACTGGTCCAGCACCGTCTGTCCTGCCGGTTCGCCGTAGACGTAGAACAGCACCGGGTATTTCCGTGCCGGGTCGAACTCCGGGGGGCGGATCTCCCAGCCGTCCAGGAGCACCCCGGCACCGATGTCGACGCGGAAGAACCGGCTCTGGCCGAGGGCGACCGAAGCCAACCGTTCACGAAGGGCGGCATTGTCTACCAGTGTCTGCACCGGGGTGTGGGCCGGCAGGCGCACCACGTCGATGATGGGCGGGGTGGTGAAGGAGGAGAAGGAGTGAATGGCCCAGGCACCCCCTGGTGCGAGGTTGTAGGTATGGGTGCCCGGCTGGTCGGCAGGAGAAAGTCGTTCGGGCGTACCCCGTCCGTCGAGCCGGGTACGGAAGAGGTAGCGCTGTGCAGGGTTGTCCGGCGAGGCGATGTAATAGAGCCATCCGCCCCGCGTGTCGATCTGGACGACACGGATCACATCTACCGCGCCTGGGGTGAGGTTGCGCATCTGCTGGCCGTCGCGGGAGACGAGCCAGACGTGCCGCCAGCCGCTGCGTTCGCTCACCCAGGTGAAGCGCTGCCCGCCATCAAGCCACCGGAGATCATCTACCACCTCTACCCAGGCGCTGTCCTGCTCGGTCAGGATCGTGCGCATCTGCCCGGTGTGGACATTGGCCAGGATCACCTCCAGCGTGTTCTGTTTACGGTTGAGGTGTTGCAGGAGGAGTTCATCCGTACGCTCGACCCATTCCATCCGGGCGATGTAGTGGTTACGCAGGTCCTGCGACGGCTCGAACCAGGTCGTCGTTCCCCCACCGGCGGACACCACCCCCACCCGGCCAGCCGCATTGGTCGTACCCACCTTCGGGTACTGGATCGGCACGACGAAGGAATAGAGGGAGTCGGTGTTGTTGAGCAGCAGGAAGTCCCGAATCCCCGAAGCGTCGAGTTGCCAATAGGCGATGCGGGTGCCGTCCGGGCTCCAGCGGAAGCCGTCGCGCAGGCCGAACTCTTCCTCATACACCCAGTCGAATGTCCCGTTGATGATCGTCCGGGTGCCGTCGTGGGTGAGCTGGGTGATGCGCCCGTCGGCCAGCGACTCGACGTAGAGGTTATTTTCGCGGACATACCCCACACGGGTGCCGTCGGGCGAGAACTTGGCGAACATCAGTGTGGCTTCCGGGGCGGTGCCACCCAGCTTCTGCAAGGCCTTCGTGCGCAGGTCCAGCACCCAGTAGTCCCCCCGCGTGTTGATCCGCCAGACGCGCCGGGTGTTGGTGAAGATCAGCAGTTGCTGGTGGTCGTTCGACCAGTGGTAGTTGGCAATCCTGAGCGGCTCCGACCTTCCGGCAGGCACGAGGTCGCGGGCCGGGACGAGCACCGAGTGGGTACCCGTCGGAGCGTCGTAGCGCACAAGATCGGTTCCCCCGGAGGGTGACGGCTCCAGCGTCGTATAGGTCTGGCCGTCGAGCCAGCGGGCCGGGCCGAAGTCTTGGTCGGAGAAGGCGAAGTCCGTGAAGAGTTGGTCCAGCGTGAGACGGCTGACATCCTGGGCCTGGACCGAGGCCGACAGGATGAGCAACAAACCGGAAAACCAGAGCAGACGACGCATAGAGGGCACGGGGTGAGGGTGGGACAGGATTACCCCAAGATAGAATGGAAGTGTTCCAGGAGGCCACCCTGCCTGCAACGTTCGTGCAAGCACATGCGGTTCAGGGGTTACGCCCCAGGCAAAAGAGGCCCCAACCCGCCCGCCGATGTTTCCCGAAATGTCTTAAGCCCCTCGTCAGGAGGTCGATGTTTTCCATGATGCCTCCCGTTTCCCGACGTTCTATGGCGACAGGGAGACACCGTAGCGCCATCTTATCCCCTGTATGCGCCCAACCCTGTTCAAGCTGGAATCACAGAAGCTGATCGTCAGTGTGCTGGCAGGGCTGTTGGGGTTATTGGTCAACCAGTTTGACCTGACCATCTACAGCACCATCACGATGATCTTTGGCAGTGTGTTTTACCTGCTCATTGCCATCGTGTATGGTCCCGTCTACGGCCTGCTTTCGGCCCTGATTGCCGTGAGCGAGACGCTGCGGCTGTGGGGGCATCCGTATGCCCTGCTCTATTTCGGCCTCGAAGCCGTGGCGGTGGGTTGGCTGACCCGGCGCTGGCGGATGCTGCCCGCGCTGGCAAGTGCGCTGTACTGGGGCCTGGTCGGCACCCCGCTGCTGATCCTGATCTTTGTGGTGCTCTTCCGGGTGTCTATTGGCTGGATCGTGGTCACCACCGATGCCCTCACGGGGCTGGTCTGCATCCTCGCCGCCGAGACCCTGCTGCAACTGGAACCGGTGCAACACCTCCTGCTGGGCCAGGAAGTCCGACCCCGCCGCTCGGTGCGGGCCTACCTGTTCAACGGGTTCATGCTGATGATCACGCTGCCGCTGCTGGTCCTGAGCCTGATCAACGGACAACTCAACGCCCAGCGGGACTATGAGACGGCCAGCCAGCGCCTGGTTGAAGCCAGCCACTCGCTGGGCCGGGAACTGAACCGCGCCCTCGAAACCTACCAGCGTTCGCTACAACAGCTGGCCCAGGCCTTGGAACAGGAGGACTTGCATGACCTCCAGGCCCTGCAGCACACCCTGCGCGAACATGTTGTCCTGCACGACCACTTCCAGTCGATTCTGGTGGCCGACGGGAACGGCGCCGTGCTAGTGTTTGCCCCGGATACCCTCCCGGTTCCCGGACAGGTCTCCGGCCAGCCCTGGTTCCAGCAGGTACACCGCACGAGACAGCCTTATCGAGCGTTCTATACATCCCCCTCTCCGCTAGATAGCCGCCCGGTCCTGACCCTGGCAATCCCGCTACAGGATGTG
Organism: uncultured Rhodothermaceae bacterium; assembly: GCA_964561865.1. Classification (GTDB taxonomy): domain Bacteria; phylum Bacteroidota; class Rhodothermia; order Rhodothermales; family CAZLRO01; genus CAZLRO01. Next base: position 31,197 of record CAZLRO010000005.1, read on the forward strand.
GCTGGCAATGTGGTCGGGGTCATGCAGGGCAGCCTGAACCCAACCTGGCTGGGGCAGCACGATCTGCAACGCCTCTCGCTCAAGCAGGCGGAGGTTCTGCTGCTGGATGCCAGGCAAGACGTGATTTATGCCAGCCCCACACTCTCCTATGACCCTGCCCGGATCGCCAAGTCTGCCCTGATACAGGCCAGCCGACAACAGGGGGCGTTGTTCAACTATGTGGAACCAGGCACACAATGGAATGACTGGGAAAGCTACCTTGTTCACCACACGGTATTGCCTTTGACGGGCTGGCACCTGTACCTGCGGCAGTCGGATGCCTACCTGCAAGAGAATACCGTCCAGTACTATCTCTTGACGCTGGCGTGGGTGCTGGCCGCCGTCGGGTGCAGCGTATTTCTCGTCCGGATCATTGCACGCCGGGTAGCCCGCCCGCTGGAGCAACTGGTGAAAACCGCACGGGTCTGGACGGTAGACCTGCCGCCGGAGCCGATCCTACCTGTCACTCCGGACACCCCTTCGGAGCTGGCAGACCTGGTACAGGACTTCGGCGCGATGGCGGCCAGGCTCCATATGTCCTACCATGCGTTGCAGTCGTCGTTGCACGAGCGGGAGAAGCTCACCGACGAGTTGCAGTCGTTGTTGCAGGATCTCGACCACAAGGTACAGGTGCGGACGCTGGAGCTGGAGGATGCCCGTAGGAAAGCCGAGGATGCCAACCAGGCCAAAGGGCAGTTCCTCGCCCGAATGAGCCATGAAATCCGAACCCCCATGAATGGTGTCCTGGGGATGATCCATTTTCTACTGGACACCCCCCTTACCGCAGAGCAGCGCGATTATGCCGAGACCGTGCGGATCTCCGCCGAGGCGCTGCTCACCCTGCTCAACGACATCCTGGACTTTTCCAAGATCGAGGCTGGACACCTGGACCTGGAGCACATCGACTTCGACCTCCGGGAGGTGATTCACCAGGTCGTCGGGTTGCTGGCAGGACAGGCCACCGAAAAAGGGCTGTACCTGCGCCATACGGTGGCGGCCAGTCTCTCGCCGCTGTTCCGGGGCGACCCCTACCGGCTGCGGCAGGTGTTGCTCAACCTCATAGGCAACGCTATCAAGTTCACCGAGCAGGGCGGGGTATCGCTCGTGATCAGCCGGACGATGGGCAGCACAGAAGCTTTCGAACTGCATTTCAGCGTGACCGATACCGGCATCGGGATTCCAGCCGACAAACACCAGGCAATCTTTGAGGTCTTTACCCAGGCCGACGGCTCCACCACGCGCAAATACGGGGGGACTGGCCTGGGGCTGGCGATCTCGGCCCACCTGGTAGCAATGATGGGCGGACGCATCTGGGTGGAAAGTGTACCAGGAGTGGGCAGCACCTTCCATTTTACAGTATGTCTAGCCCCGGCGGAGACCCAGCCCGGTGCAACGGTGCAGACGGCGGGAACGGCCCGTGTGCCCCCGCCCGCTGCGGCCAGCGCCGGGAAACACATTCTGCTGGCCGAGGACCACCGGATTAACCAGCAGGTGGCCGTCCGGCTGCTGGAGAAGCGCGGGTATGTGGTGACGGTGGCCGAGAACGGCCAGGAAGTGCTCGACCGGCTACAGGAACAGCCGTTCGACCTGCTGCTCCTGGATGTGGAGATGCCCGTCCTCAGTGGCCTCGAAACCATCCGGCAGATCCGCCAGCGCGAAGCAACCCCGGGCCGCTGCCCGTTTGCACCGGGGACGCCACCGCACCTGCCGGTCATTGCCCTTACCGCCCATGCGATGTCGGGCGACCGGGAAGCGAGCCTGGCCGCCGGGATGGATGACCATGTGACCAAGCCCCTCCACCCCGACACCCTCTACGCGGCCATGGACCGGCTACTAGCCGTCGCTTCGTCCCAATCCCCAGCCCCTCACCGCCCCACCCGGCCTTACGGATCGG
>CAZLRO010000006.1:0-1171 GCA_964561865.1 uncultured Rhodothermaceae bacterium
AACGGGATCGGGTTAGCCGGGGCAACGGTCACGGCGACGGGTAGTCCGGGGCAGGTGACAGCTACTACGGGAGATGATGGCGCCTTCCGCCTGGACCTGGCACCAGGGCCGTGGACGTTGACCAGCCACCCGCCGGGTTTCCAGCCTGCTCCTGCAACCAGCCTCACTGTCGTGGCCGGGCAGGAACGCCTCGCCTCGATAGTCCTTGCTCCCGAAACGGCCCGCATCACCGGGGTGGTGACCGATGCCCACGGGGCGGTGCGCAGCGCCCGGCTGGAGTTCATCGACCTCACCACGCAGGCGGTGACGCAGACGCTGACCTGGGCAGATGGCGGCTTTGGCCTACCCGCTGTGCCAGGGCGGTCGTATCAGGTGGTAGTCTCCCGGCCTGGTTACAAGCCTACCATCCGGACGTTCACCGCCAGCAGTGGCCTCACAACCCTCGACGTCTCCCTGGCGCCAGGGGCTACCACCGTCAGTGGACAGGTCACGGGCGGCGGCACTCCGCTACGGGTCGCCACTGTTACCGCCTGGCAGGGGACGATGGCGGTATCCACCACTGCTACCGACGCTGAGGGTCGGTATAGCCTCAGCCTGGACCCTGGCAGCTACGAACTGGCTTTCACAGCGCCCGGCTATGCAGACCGCCGTTTGACGCTCGCCTTGGGTGCCGGGCAACAGGTATCGGACTTCGACCAGACCCTCGAAGAAGCCTTCGCTTCGATGCAGGGGCAGGTGCTGGACGACCAGGGCCGGGGCTTGCCGGAGGTGCTAGTGACCCTGCGTGGCACCGCCGGAGGGGCCAGCACGCGCACCGGTGCCGATGGTACGTTCCTGCTGCCCCGTCTGGCCGAGGGGGCCTATGCCGCTCTCGTCCAGCCTCCCGGCTACACCCCGGTCGAAGCCACTGTCACCCTCGCCGCCCGTGCCGCCGTCCGCCAGACCTTTACCCTGTCGCCGCAGTCGGGAATGCTGGAAGGGCGCACGACCGACCTCAGTGGGCAGCCGGTGGCCGGGACGACCCTCGTCGCCCTGCACGCCGACGGGCGGCGCTTCGCCACCGTCAGCGACGCCGGCGGACACTACACCCTGGCGGGCCTGCCCGTTGGTTCCTTCACGGTAGCGGCTGCCCGCACCGGATTCCATCGGCCTGGCCGCCACCGCCAGGCAG
>CAZLRO010000006.1:1181-32445 GCA_964561865.1 uncultured Rhodothermaceae bacterium
ATGCTAACCCGAAGGCCGTGGCCGACGTGACCGATCTGCACGCCGGGAGTGCCCGCATCCAGGGCACCGTGCGCGATGCGGAGTCGGGGATGCCCCGGTGGGACCTGGCCGTCACCGCCGACGGGCCGACCGGTAGGCTGCAAGCCCGCACCAACACGCAAGGGGCGTATGTGCTGGAAGGACTGCAACCCGGCTCCTACACCCTCACCCCCCTCTCGTCCAGCCACGCTGGGAGCGGCCAGGTGGTGACGGTCGGAGAACAGCAGACGGTGACGCTCGACCTGACCACCCGTCCCAACCAGGGCCGCATCAGCGGAAGGGTGACCGACCCCGATGGGCAGGCACTGCCGTTCACCGTCGCCGTCCACGCCACGACGGGCACGTTGCGCTACAGCACCACCACCGACGCCGTCGGCAACTTCCTCTTCGAAGGATTGGCCGCTGGGCGTCCCTACACCCTCACGACCGACCTGTTCCGCCAGGGCTATGCCAACGCCAGCACCGACGTGATGGTGCCCGAAGGCAGCGGGCCGCAGGACATCCCCTTCGCCACCCTCCACGTGCCAGTGCTCACGGCTTCGCTCACCGGCAACGCGGGGACGTCCGGGGCCGTCCTGCAAGTGACTGATACGGCCACCGGAGCCGTGGTGCAACTCGGCGAGTCCCTCTCCGACGGACGGTTTACCATCGGGGCGCTGGCGGCGGGCACCTACCGTCTGACCCCCTCGAAGCCCGGCTTCACGTTCAACCCGGCATCGGCCACCCTCACGGTGCAGACGGGACAGCAGCAGGCGTTCACCTTCACGGCCACTGTGCAAGGGGGGGCGCTCACCATCACGACGACACGACCGCCCGGCGAGGCATTGGCAGCAGTGTCGGTCTCGGTCGTCAGCAGCGACAACCGCGTCGTGGTGCGGCAGACGACCGGCACCGACGGACGCACCACCTTTTCCAACCTACCGGGCGGACAGCGCTACACCGTGAAGGCCGTCCGGGAAGGGTTCGGGACGGCGCCGGGGGCGCTGGAGGTCGATCTGGGCATCGGGCAGACGCAGGCCGTGTCGTTCGTGCTGACGCCGGGCACGGCCTCGTTCACAGGGCTGGTCACGACGGGTCAGGGCGTGCCGCTGGGCGAGGCCACCGTGTCGGCCCAGCGCCCGTCCGAAGGCGACCGCTACACCACCAAGACAGGGGCAGATGGCCGGTTTACCCTGGCCGGACTGCCTGCCGGGGCGTATGACCTGCACATCAGCCGGGACGGGTTTGCCCCGCAGTCCCAGGCCCAGTCCCTGGCGACGGACGAGCAGAAAGACGGCCTGGCTTTCTCGCTCCCCATCACCAGTGCGCACCTCACCGGGCGGGTGCGCGTGACCGGGGCCAGCAAGGAGGGGCTGACGGTGGTTGCCACCGGCCTGGTCCAGCGCACCATGCCTGTCCAGCCCGACGGTACCTTTGCTTTTGCCTACCTGCCGGTGTCTACCGGGCCGGGGGAGACGACGCTCTACGAACTGACCCTGCGTCTGAATGGGGCTGTCCGGCAGACGCAAACGGTTTCTTTCAACAGTACCCAGGTGGGACAGACAGTAGCCACCCCGGAACTGGTGCTGCCCAGCGGGGAGTTGCGGCTGACCTTCACCGACGGTCTCCAGCCTCTCTCCAGCGTAGCCGTCACCCTCACCGGGCCGGACGGGGGCAGCCAGGCGGGCCTCAGCGACTCCGACGGGACGTTCCGCTCCGGGCAGACGTTGCGCCGGGGCCTCCACCGGGTGGCGGTAGAGCGGGATGGCTATGCCCGCCCGACAGCCAGCACCTTGCAGTTCGACCTGCCCAGCGATACGGCGCTGGTGGTGCAGGTGGTGGACTTGCCCTGGCAGCACAAGCCCCTGCCCAGCATCGCAGCCGGTGCCGACACGCCGCTGGCTATCGGCTTCCGGAATGGGTTCGAACCCGGCAACGCCACCGCCACGCTCTTCTATCGGCAGGCCAGCCGGCCCGTGTTCACCCCCATCCCGCTCACCCGGCAGGACACGACCTTCGCCGGGGTGTTGCCCGCCCTCTATGTCCTCGAAGCGGTGAGCTATTATCTCCAGGTGGACGACCCCGCCCGGCAAGCCACCTGGCAGACCTCCACCTACACCCTCACCCCGACGGCAGCAGGCATCCTCACGACGGCCCGGCTGAATCCGGGAATTGGCGGAGGACGGCTGCGCCAGGACGAAGCCTATACCCTCCAACTGGATCTGCGCGATGGCCTCGGCGAAGCCTTGCATACAGCCGTTACCGGTGACGGCGGCCAGGTCACCTGGCGTGCCAGCGACCCGTCGGTCGTGCTCACCTGGCCCGTGCCGGGCGACAGTACGGTGGTGACGGTACGGACCTCCCAGCCCGGCACGTTTACGCTGACGGCTACCGCTACCCTCGCCGGTGCTACGGCTACTACTACAGCCAGCTTCCTCGTCACGGATGTAGCGGTCGAGACCGTCACGCTCACAGCGCCAGTGGCCCGGCTGGACAACCGTTCGACCGGAGTCCAACTGGGGACCAGTGTCGTCGGGGCCGATGGGGCGGCGCTGCTCCTGGGCGAGAGCCTCACGTGGAGCGTGTGGCCAGCGGCGGCGGGGCAGGTCAGCGCCACCGGCGTGTTCATCCCGGACGAACCCGGCTTCATCGGCCCTGTTACCATTACGGCCCATGACGCCGTCTCCGGCGCGTCCGGGCAGGTGACGTTCCCGCTGTTTGCGCGGGTGGACGGCCAGGCGGCGGTCACCCTCCACGACGGGGCGGGCTTCCGACTGGTGCTGCCGCAGGGTGCCCTGCCGTTCCCCGGCGACGTCAGTCTCAGCCCCATCCGCACGGCGACGCCCAAGCAGCACGCCCGTCCCGTCGGCACGCAGCAGGCATACGCGGCGTCCGACCGGCTTTACCGGGTGACGCTGGCCGCCGATCGTGCCTTGCCCGGCGACAGCCTCCAGGCTGCCGCCCACCTCGAACTCCCATCCGATGCAGCCCTGCGCTTCTTTGAAGGAGGGCGGGTGATTGGGCGCTATGATCCCTACGACGTGCAGTGGCATCTGCTCGACAGCAACACCAGTGGCGAGGCCCTCACCACCGAAGCGTTTTGGCGGTTCGGCGAATACGGGGTGCTCGCCGCCCAGGAAGCCCTCGGCCTGACCCGCGTCGCCGTGTTGCCCAGCCCGTTTTCGCCCGACATCGCGCCCGTCAAGATCGGCTACATCCTGACCACTCCGGCCTCGGAAGCCCTCGTCTCCATCCGCATCTTCAATCTGCGGGGAGAACGGGTACGTACCCTGCTCGAACGCGACCTGCAATACCCCGGCCGCTACGGCAGCGCCAGCAGCAACCGCGAGATCGTGTGGGATGGCCGCACCGACGAAGGCACAATGGCCCGCAACGGGCGCTATGTCGTCCAGATCACCGCCCGCGACACCGAAGGCGAGGTCTCTGAACTGGTGCCGGTGGTGCTGGTGAAGTGACAGGGCTGGTGCTTCATACTTGGTGTTTGTGAAATTCCGCAATCCGAGATCCGCAATCCCATGAACCTGTTTCGTTGGCTGGTCCTGTGCTGCCTCTGGGCAGGTCCGGCCTTTACGCAGCCACTCTCTGGCATCCCGGCGGCCTTTGTTGATGTAGGCTTCGGGGCGCGTCCGGTGGCGATGGGCAGCGCCTACGTGGGGTTGTCCGACGATGTACACAGCGTGCTGTGGAACCCGGCGGGGCTGTCGTCCCTTCCTGATGCCGAGGTGGCTTTCTCCAGCGTCCAGCAACTGGGCCTGGTCGGCTACCAGCACATGGCTGCCGCGACGCCGTTGCGGGGGGGCGGGCAGGGGGTGGGGGTCGCCCTTATCTCCTCTGGCGACGCCGCCCTGCGCGAACTGACACTGCACACTGCCTATGCCCACACCTTCGGGGCGCTGGCCCTGGGGCTGGGGGTGAAATACCGGCGGGCCTCCTTTGGCGGGAATGACCTCCGGGAGGAAGACTATACCGTGTTCGACAGCGACGAGATCGCGGCCGCCCGTGCTGCCCAGGTGCAGGGCACAGGACAGGGGTTCGGGCTGGACCTCGGGCTGCTCTACCGGCCCAATCCGAAGGCCCAAGTGGGGGTGATGCTGCGCGACGTGGTAGCCCCCCTGAACTGGGATTCGCGCAGTAACGACCCGGACCGCCCGGCCCGTGGAGCCTATCGCGAAGGGGTGCCGATGGAGCTGGCCGTCGGCACCGTCTACCGCGTTGGGGCCAACCTGGCCGTCACGGCGGACTACCTGCCGTCGCTGCAAGGCGGGGTGAGCCATCGGGTGCGGGCCGGAGTGGAAGCCGCCTTCCTGGAGCTGTTCGCCTTGCGTCTGGGGATGCAGCAACAGGTCAACGGCTTGCAGGACGAGCAATACGCCCTCGGCTTCGGGCTGAATACCCCACCGTTCCAGGGCTTGCAGGTACGGGCCAGCTACACCTATCTCGTGCAGGACCTGGCCAACAGCCAGCACCTGTCCATCGCCCTGCGGTTTTAACCCTTCAATACCGTTATTGCAATGAAAAAACTGATGGGCCTGCTGGTGCTGCTCGCCGCTGGGGGTGCAGCCGCACAGGATACCGAAGACTTCCGCCTGCAACGCTGGTACGGCGGGCAGGTAGAGGCCCGCCTGGGCCTGGGGCTGAACCTGACGGGGGCGGGCTTCGGCACCGACGCGATGGGCGGGGTGGTCTCGCCCCGTGTGGCCTCGGACGCCACCAGCCTGTTCACCAACCCCGCCGCGCTCGGACGCCTCGCCCACCGGCGCGTCGTCTTCTCCAGCCGCCTTCCCCTGGCCTACGACGCGGCGGCTGCCGTTTCGCCCGCCACCATCCAGCGCGAGACCGACGCCTTTCTGCAAGATCTCGACTTCCCTGAACGGGGGGCGGAACAGGGAGTGCTGCGCTATACCGAGGTACAGCGCCTCGCTGCCGAACAGGAAGGGCAGGTCGCCACGTTCGCCCTCGCCTGGCCGCTGCACCGGCGGCTCGTGCTGGCGATGGGCACCTACACGCCCGTCCAGGCCTCGTTCGACCTCGGCCTCAGCGGGGTGGAGGGCTTGCTGGAGGCCCGCCAGCAGAGCGGCGACCAGTCCATCGACATCCGCGTCCTCACCCGCGTCGATGCCGCTGCCAGCGCCCGGCTGGACCTGACCAGCCTCAGCTTCGGGGCGGGCGGCACGCTCGCCGATGGGCGCTTCGGTCTCCTCACCGCCGGGGTCGCCTTCGAGCGGCAACACGTGGCCCACACGCTGCGGTGGGATGCCCGCTCCGACGGGGGCGTGGTGCTCGGCGGGACGCAGGAGTACTTTTTCAACGACAGCGCCGACCCCAACCTGGCCCCCGGCGAGACGAACGCCTTCTACTGGCGCGGGGCCGGGCGGTTTGAAGACACCCGGTGGCGGCTCCGCGCCGGGGCAGCCTACGCACCCGCCCGGTGGCTGAACCTGTCGCTTGGCTGGAGCCAGGGCGCGCGCTTCCGCCTGACCGATCCCCAGGCCCTCGCCGAGGGCTACCTGCCCGCCTTCATCAACCCCGACGGCCAGCTCGACCCCGAACCGGGCGCGGCAGACCTGTTCGACGTCGAAGCCCTCAGCCTCGCCAAGCCCAACCTGACCCGTGCCCTCGATGACTCGCTCGGCCAGCATGTCACGTTCAGCCTTCCCTCCACCCTGCGCCTGGGCGTTGATCTGGGGCTGGGGCCGCACACGCTGGCCGTCAACTACCTCCGGTACAGCGGCGACCTGTCCTATCAGGCATTCTTCGGCGAGGAGGCCACCGACGCAGCCCTGGGCATCACGCGCACACCCACCTCGGCCATCGGGGTAGGGTTGGACGTCCGGTTCCCCGACCGGCTGCGGGGCCAGGCGTGGGCCTTGCTGCCGCTACGCCTGCTCTTCCTGGATGTGGACGGGCTGCTGTTCCAGGCGATGGGCCGGTACAGCGGCTACCGCAACCCCCACTACCGCCTGGGCGGGGGCCTCCAGCAGGGCACGTTGCTCGTCGGACGGCTGGCGGCGGACGCCCGCCCGGCGACCCAGGTGCTGCCCACCGGCTTCTCGATGGGCCGCCAGTACACCCTCTTCAATGGCCTCGACGTGGGCGTGATGCTGTTCGGCGTGCCCGACATGGCCTTCCGGATGTCGCTGGGCTACAGCTTCCCGTAGGTTTCTTGAGGAAAAGCAGCGGCACCCAGGGGTAAAGAAGGGGTGAGCCGCCGCTGCTGTGACGGGGTGCCGTGCCTGTTCTGTTCCACAACGGGGATGGGACAGGCACGGCTTTTTTCGGGAGAACGGCAAACCGGATCCGGACGGTCGTCCAACGGTTGAAACGACTCCTGCTGCTCGTGAAACCCACGAAACGACGGTGAAACGGCTTCTCTCGATAGGACTGCTGGCCTTGTTGCTCTACAACACAGTGGGCTATTACGCCTTCTTTGCGATGTTTCAGCACCAGGCCAAGCACGAGATGAAGGCGCTCATCAAGTCCCGCCTTCCCGAACAAGCCCTCATGGAGTTCCGGTTTGCCTCGGCGGAGGAAGCCCGCACGGCGCTCGACTGGATCCATGAACGCGAGTTCCGCCACGCCGGGCACCTCTACGATGTCGTGCGGCAACACGTCGATGCGGCCACCGGCGCGGTGACGTACCTCGTCCTGGCCGACCACCAGGAGCAGCATCTGCTGGCACAACTGGCCCAGCACACCCGCCACCAGGCCGATCCCGGCACCCAGCCCGGCCAGCACGGCCTGCACTGGCTGGAGCACTTCACCCCGCAGGGCGACCTGCCGCCGGGCCTTCTATTGCCGGGGGGTCCTGTGCCCGCACGCGCCCGGTTTGCCGCCCCCCCCCTCCCTGTCGCCACCTTCGCTGCCGACCCGGCCACGCCGCCCCCACGCCTCACCTGAGCTACGCTGGCAAGGGCCGCGCTGTCGCCTCTCTCCTCCGACCATGACCGCCCGGCCGCCTTGCCGTATGCACCTCCGCAGGGACGTTTCCACCGGTGCTTTCTCCGCCAGGATATGTGCCGCCCCGTGGGGCAGGAGCACGTCCGGCGGCGATGCCCGGCTTCTGGTGCTTTCTCCCGCCCGATCCGGCACGGCCCTGGTGTGCCTGTGGGTGCGGGCAGGCCAAGACCCCTGCCTACTGGCCTGCTGGTACCAGTACCCAAGATGTGTAAGGATATGAAACCCATTGTTTTACTGCTGGTGATGGCGTTGCTGCCGAAGGGTGCCTTTGCCCAGACGGTGACGGTGCTGGACAAGACCAGCCTGCAACCGCTTGTGGGTGTCGTCGTGACCAGCGAGGCCCCGCCCGCCGCCACGGTGACCGATGCACGCGGGCACTTCGACGCCGCCGCGTTTCGCGGGGCCGCACAGATCACCTTCTCCCTCATCGGCTACCAGACCGAGGCGTTCACCTTCGCCGAACTGGAGGCGATGCGCTTCCGCGTGCTGCTCTCCGAGCGCAGCTACGACCTCGACGAGGTGGTGGTCTCGGCCAGCCGCTTCGAGGAGCGCCGCCGCGACGTGGCGCAGCAGGTGGAAGTCATCGGGCCGACGGCGCTCCAGGCGATGAACGCTCCCACCTCTGCCGACGTGCTGCAACAGTCCGGCCAGGTGCTTGTGCAGAAGAGCCAGCTCGGCGGGGGCAGCCCCATCCTGCGCGGCTTCGAGGCCAGCCGCGTGCTCATGGTCGTGGACGGCGTGCGCCTCAACAACGCCATCTACCGCGCCGGGCACCTGCAGAACAGCATCACGCTCGACAACAACATGCTCCAGAAGCTGGAGGTGGTCTTCGGCCCCGGCTCCACCGTCTACGGCAGCGATGCCCTCGGCGGGGTGATGCACCTCCACACGAAAGACCCGCAACTCGCCACCGGGCCAGGGCTGCGCACCGAGGGCACAGCGTTCCTGCGCTATGGTACGGCGGCTAACGAGCAGACCGGCCACCTCAACGCCAATCTCGGCTTTCGGCGGGTGGGCCTGCTCACCAGCCTCACCTACAGCCGCTTCGACGACCTGCGCCAGGGCGGCAACCGCAACCCAGCCTACGGCGACTGGGGCAAGCGGCTGTTCTACGTCGAACGGCAGGACGGACAGGACGTGAGGATCGACAACGACGACCCGAACCTCCAGCGGCAGTCCGGCTATACCCAGTACGACTTCCTCCAGAAACTCCTGTTTCTGCCGAACAACCACCGCACGCACCTGCTCAACGTCCAGTACTCGACGAGCACGGACGTCCCACGCTACGACCGGCTGAACGTACTCTCGGGCGACACGCCGCGCTTCGCTGAATGGTACTATGGCCCGCAGCGCCGCCTGCTCACGGCCTACACGCTCCATGCCACCGACATTACCGCCTGGGCCGAAGACGTGCGTCTGACCGCCGCCTACCAGAACATTGAGGAGAGCCGCCATGACCGCCGCTTCGGACGTGCCAGCCGCGAAAGCCGCATTGAGCAGGTGGATGTTTTCACGCTCAACCTCGACATCGCCCGGCGCTTCGGCCCGCAGGAGCTGCGCTACGGCGCTGAGGGCACGTTCAACGAGGTGGCCTCCCGCGCCTTCACGACCGACGTGAACACCGGCGCGCGAGGCCCGCTCGACACCCGCTACCCCGACGGGGGTGCAACGATGGCCTCAGCCGCCGTCTACGCGACACACACATGGGAGGCCAGCCCGCACTTCATCCTTAACGACGGCCTGCGCCTGAGCACCATCCGCCTCGATGCCACCTTCAACGACAAGACGTTCTTCCCCTTCCCGTTCGACCAGATCACCCAACGCCACACCGCCGTGACAGGCAACCTGGGGCTGATCGTCCTGCCGGGGTACGAATGGCGGGTCTCGGTGCTGGGGGCCACCGGCTTCCGCGCCCCCAACGTGGACGACCTCAGCAAGGTCTTCGAGAGCATCCCCGGCAGTGTCATCGTGCCCAACCCGAACCTGAAGCCGGAGTTCACCACCAACACTGAACTGGCCGTGAGCAAGGGTTTTTGGGGCCGGGGACAGGTGGAGGGCATCCTCTGGTACACCCGCTACCGCGATGCCTTCACTACCGTGCCCGGCACGTTCAACGGACAGACACAGATCGAATACAGCGGCGAGTCGAGCGACGTGCTCAACATCGTCAATGCACAACGTGCCCGGCTCTACGGCGTCACCGCCCGCCTCCGCGCCGACCTGACGCGCTTCCTCTCCCTCCACGGCGCCTACAACTTCACCTACGGGCGCATCAAGACGGACTCCACCGACTATCCGCTCGACCATATCCCGCCCGTCTTCGGCAAGGCCGGTGTACAGGTGTCGCTGCCCCGGTTCCAGTGCGAGGCGTTCGTGCTGTTCAACGGCTGGAAACGCCTCGAAGACTACAACCTCGTCGGCGAGGACAACTACTTCACCACTGCTGTGATTGGCCGGGGCATGCCCGCATGGCACACGGTCAACCTCCGCGCCGCGTACCAGGTAAGCCCCCGCCTCCAGGTGCAGACCGGCGTCGAGAACGTGTTTGACCGCAACTACCGCGTCTTCGCCTCTGGCATCAGCGCTGCAGGCCGCAACCTCTACTTGACCCTGCGTGGCACCTTGTGAACCCGGCCCTGCAGCGTAAGACCGGCCGCCTGATGCGGGCCTGAAACCTCCCGGACAGGTATATGCGTTAAAGCATACAGCCACTTCATACACTTCCGGGCCGCAACCCTATGGTGACGCTCGACCACAGTCCTGTTTCGTCCTTACCGGGAGTGCTGGGGGGGACGCTGGTGTTTCGGGAAACCCGTGTGCCCGTACAATCCCTGCTGGACTACCTCCACGACGGGTTTTCACTGGATCAGTTTCTGGAGTTCTTCCCGTCTGTTCGGCGAGCAGATGCGGAGACGTTCCTGCAATTGCTCCAGGACGAGGCCCGATGAAGGTCATCTTTGACGAGAATATCCCCTGGCCGTTGCACCAGTTCCTGGCCCATCACGAGGTAACAACGGTGCAAGCACAGGGATGGTCGGGCATAGGCAATGGGGAGTTGCTGCGTCGCGTGGACGGGTTGTTCGAAGTGCTGGTGCTGGCCGATAGGAACCTGCGGTACCAGCAGCCGCTGACGCGCCATAAAATTGCAGTGGTTGAACTGCCTACCAACCGGTGGCCGGTGCTCCAGAAAGAGGCTGTCCGTATCGTGCAGGTGATTGACGCAGCTGAACCCGGCAGTTATACCATCTTGACGCTTTGAGAGCAATGTTCGCACGTTCCGACACAAAACGGCGTCGAGAACGTGTTCGACCGCAACTACCGCATCTTCGCCTCCGGCATCAGCGCTACAGGCCGCAACTTCTACCTGACCCTGCGTGGCACGCTATGAACCCGGCCCTGCAGCGTAAGACCGGCCGCCCGATGCTGCTTCTCAGTGCCCGTTTACCGGTAGCGGATGTGCCTCTGGCCGCCATGAGAACGGGTAGCCGGCGTCTTCGATAGCCAGGGCGGCCTTGGTGAGGCGTAGCGGACGGAACGTGTCCACCATCACGGCCAGCTCCTCCGTGCGTTCCTTGCCGATGGAAGCCTCGACGGTGCCCGGATGCGGGCCGTGGGCGATGCCGCCCGGATGCAGGGTGAACGACCCCCGGCTGATGCCCCGGCGGCTCATGAAGTTACCCTCGGCGTAGTAGAGCACTTCGTCCGAGTCGATGTTCGAGTGGTTGTACGGGGCCGGGATGGCCTCCGGGTGGTAGTCGTACTTGCGCGGGACGAACGAGCACACCACGAAGTTGTGCGCCTGGAACATCTGATGCACCGGCGGCGGCTGGTGGACCCGCCCGGTGATCGGCTCGAAGTCGTGGATCGAGATGGCGTAGGGGTACATGTAGCCGTCCCAGCCCACGAAGTCGAACGGGTGGTAGCGGTAGAAGAGCCGGTGCAGGTAGCCGTTCTTGGCGATGCGCACCTCGAAAGCCCCTTCCGCGTCGATAGTGAGCAGCTCCGACGGCGGGCGGATGTCCCGCTCGCAGAACGGGCTGTGTTCGAGCAACTGGCCGAACTCGTTCTTGTAACGCTTCGGGAAGCGGATCTCCGAGAAGCTCTCGATCACGAGCAGGCGCGGCTGTACGCCGGGGTCGAACTGCCAGCGGTGCGTGATGGTGCGCGGCACCTGCACATAGTCGCCCTGCGTGAATTCCAGCCGCCCGAACGGACTCTCCAGCACGCCGCTGCCATCATGCACGAAGATGAGTTCGTCGGCCACGGCGTTGCGGTAAAAGAAGTCCATTGGCTCGGTGGGCAGGCACAGGGCCAGGCGCACGTCGTCGTTGCCCATGATGTAGGTACGACCACCCAGCCAGTCGCCGCCGGGTTCCACACGGAAGCCTTCGAGGTGACGGTGGCGCAGGAAGTCCAGGTCGGTGTATTCTACCCGGTGCGGGATCGGCTCCTCAATCCGCTCCACCACCGTCGGCGGGTGCAGGTGGTAGGCGATGGACGAGATGCCGCTGAAACCCTCCGCCCCGATCACCTCCTCACTGTAGAGGCTGCCGTCCGGCTTGCGGAACTGGATATGGCGCTTGTGCGGCACCTGGCCGAGCTTGACGTAGTAGGGCATGGCGGTTGGAGAAGCTAGGTGTTGGCTACTGGCTATTTGGTGCTTGATACTTGGTGCTTGGAAAAGTCCGCAATCCGAAATCCACAATCTCCGAAATTCCCCTCTTGAGAGAGATGGCACGCGCGGCGCAAGCCGGGCGGGACGGGGTGTGGTGCTTGAGGCTTGGAAAAATCCGCAATCCCAACTCCGAGAATCGACCTCCCCCGCCTACTCACCGCCTTCGCGGGGATGACAGGGGCAGGCACCTGGACAAGTGCCTGCCTTGCGCGTGCTGCATCACAGGTTGCCGCGCAAGGCCTGCTCGCGCTCGATAGACTCGAACAGGGCCTTGAAGTTGCCCTTGCCGAAGCCTCGAGCACCCTTGCGCTGGATGATCTCGTAGAACAGCGTCGGACGGTCCTCCACCGGCTTGGTGAAGATCTGGAGCAGGTAGCCCTCGTCGTCGCGGTCCACGAGGATGCCCAGCTCCTTCAGCGCCTGCACGTCCTCGTCGATCGCACCGACGCGGTCGAGCAGCTCGTCGTAGTACGTGCTGGGCGTATTCAGGAACTCCACCCCCCGGCTGCGCAACGCCGTCACCGTCTCCAGGATGTCGTCCGTCGCCATCGCCACATGCTGTACGCCAGGGCCGTTGTAGAAGTCCAGGTACTCCTCGATCTGGCTTTTCTTCTTGCCCTGGGCCGGCTCGTTGATCGGGAATTTGATCCGCTCGTTCCCATTGGACATCACCTTCGACATCAGGGCCGAATACTCGGTCGAGATGTCCTTGTCGTCGAAGGTGAGCAGGTTCTTGAAGCCCATCACGTCGGCATAGAACTGGACGTAGACGTTCATCTCGCCCAGGTACACGTTGCCGACGCAGTGGTCCACGTACTTCAGTCCTACCGGTTCGGGCCGCCAGTAGCGGTTATGCCAGGCCCGGAAGCCCGGCATGAACAGCCCCGTGTAGCCGTCGCGCTGCACGAAGGTGTGGATCGTGTCGCCGTAGGTGGCAATACTCGCCAGGACGACGCGCCCGTGCTCGTCCTCCAGCGTGCGGGGTTCCTGCACAGGGTGGGCACCCCGGCGGACCGTCTCTTGGAACGAATACGCAGCATCGTCCACCCACAGCGCCAGGTCGCGCACGCCGTCGCCGTGGCGGCGGATATGCTCGGCCACAAAGCCCTCGGACACCAGCGGGGTGGTGAGCACGAACCGGATCTTGCCCTGCTGGAGCAGGTAGCTCGCGGCGTCGCGATAGCCCGTCTCCAGGCCCCGGTAGCCGATGATCTGGAAGCCAAAAGCGCTCTGGTAATAGTGGGCCGCCTGCTTGGCGTTCCCCACGTAGAACTCCACGTAGTCCGTCCCGTTGATCGGAAGGAAATCCACCGCAGCCTCCGGGGCGTCCTGGGTTAACACTGCTGCCATAACCTCTTGCTGAAAAAAGGGTTGGGATGCGCCCGTGCAGACTTCTGGTCTGGCCTGTACCATCTGAACGCACAGCGCCGGACGGAGGTTCAGGGGCAGACCGAAGTTCGAAAAAAAATTGTGCGTTTGCACGACCAGAGCCAAGAAAAACCAAATAAAAATCGGATAATACAGCATATAACGGAACAATACATGTCATTCACGCCAGAAATGTGAACATGATGCGAAACGGGATATAGCGGGGACAGGATAAAAACGCCGCCAGATTTGGATTCCCGCAAAAAAAGTGGGAACGTCCCTGCAAACCCGATCCCCTTCACCCGTAGACCCATGCAGCCCTGGACGATTCTTTCAAGCCGGTATCTGCTCAGACGCTGGTGGATGAACCTGCGCCAGGACCACGTCCGACTGGCAAACGGGATCGAACTGGAGGAGTTTCACGTACTGGAATACCCGGACTGGGTGTCGGTGCTGTGCCTGACGGGGACGGACGAGGTGGTGCTGGTACAGCAGTACCGCCACGGCATCGGGCAGGTGACGCTCGAACTGCCCGCCGGTGCTCTCGGTGCCGGAGAAGACCCGCTGGAAGCCGCCCGCCGTGAACTGCTCGAAGAAACCGGCTATGCCTCGGACGACTGGCACGCGCTGGGAACGGTCGTCCCGGAGCCAAGTCGGCATTCCAACCGGGCACACCTGTTCCTCGCCCGCCAGAGCCGGTACATGCAACCCCCTGAACTCGATGACGCAGAAGCCATTGCCGTGCAGGTGCGCCCCCTGGCCGAGGTACTGCACCTGGCCGACACCGGGGCCATCGGGCATGGCATCCACGTCGCTGCCCTGTTCTGGGCACGGTTCCGGGGGCTGCTCTGACCACTGTGCGCCCACCCAACGCTCGCCCCAACCTATCTGCACAAAAGACTTGCATTAATTATAGTCAATTTGACTATAATATCGTCAATTTGACTATAAATATTCTTAACCTGAATCCTGTCTATGTCCGGTCGTATCTGCCTCTTGCTATGGGTTTTGATCGTGATGCTGGCCGGTTGCGGGGGCGAGCCGTACAATGTTCAGCGGTTCGATGTGGCGCGGGCCTCGTGGGACACCCTCCAGGTGCAGGTCACGTTTGTGCGCCAGGCGCTTTTTGGGCGGGGTGAGGCCGTACAGCCCCAGGCGGTGACCTACCAGGTGTTCAGCGCCCAGTACGACACCCTCTACGCAGGCACCGAGGCCCGCATCCCCGTGCCGGACGTCATGCTGGGCGATGAGGAGGCGCTGCTGGTGGAGGTCTGCGGGCTGTTTGCCGACGGGCGTATCTGCGACCAGCGAAGCCTGAACGCCTCGCCCAAGCGGGTCGAGGTCCGGGACAGCCTCGTCTACCCCGTGCAGAACAGCTATGAACGTGGGGCCTACCGGTTGCAGCTTAAGCTGATGCGCAAACAGTATGGCAGTGTGGGCTGGGAGCCGGTGGAACGGACGGCCCCGCTGCAAGGACATTTCCGGGTGTATGTGGAAGGCGGCCAGGAGCAGGCGTTGCAGGTGCCGTTTGTCCAGCCCCAGGGCCGGTTCGACCTCAGTCGGATCGAAGGGTATCCGGACTTCCTGTTCCAGTTGCGTTCTCGGCTGATGGATGCCCAGGAGGTCGCCGTCTACTTCGATGTCTATGTTCTGCTGGGTGACGCGGCGGTACAACTCGCGTCCATCGAGCGGCTCCTCCGGCACAAGTCCGACCAGGAGCGGCTGGCCGAAGCCGGGCTGTACGCGCAGGTGGGGGCCGAGCAGGTGGTGCGACACCTGGCCGGGGCGGTGGACCCCAACGCGCTCCATGTGTTCATGGGAGACTGGACGTACAACCGGCTGACGCGGCAGTACACGGTGGGGTTGGAAGTGTACTGGAAGGCGGAGGCCTGGGCCGAACTGCGGGGGCAGTTGGCGGTGCAGGAGGATGGCACCGGGGCTGTGTTCACGCCCGCACACCGCAACGGCCCTGCCGAAGCGGCCTGGACGGCTCGCGGGGCAGGGGAGGTATTGCGGCTGGGTACCCTCGTGCTGCCCCATGCGGTCAGTCCAGTGGGGAGTCCGGCGGATGCTGCGGGCGGCCCGCATCCACGAGCCGGAACATGACCGGCAGGCGCATCCGTACCGGCACCGGTTCCCCGTCCTGGCGGCCGGGCATGAACAGTGTCTCCCGCAGGGCACGGACTGCCGCCGAGTCGCAGGCGGGGTACAGGGATTGCAGGACGTGGATGGAATGGGGTCGCCCTTCGGTGTCCACCACGAAGTCCAGTACCAGCCGTCCCTCAATCCCGGCCTCGACGGCTTCCTTCGGGTACTCGATGTGGATGTAGAACGCCCCC
The DNA here is from genome assembly GCA_964561865.1 of uncultured Rhodothermaceae bacterium. Lineage (GTDB taxonomy): Bacteria > Bacteroidota > Rhodothermia > Rhodothermales > CAZLRO01 > CAZLRO01. The sequence goes on from CAZLRO010000006.1 coordinate 16,560, forward strand.
AGGCCACCCCGGATGGTGGGCATGTTCTCGGCAAAGGCAAGCGGTGCCCGTTGCATCGCCAGGCGTTGGGAAGGCCGTTCGGGACGGGTCGTGTCGGGGGGCGGGACGGGCTTCTCGGTCGCTTCGGTGGAGGGCTGAACGGCCTCGCCGGGGGTGGGGGGCACCGGGGCGGGCGGCGTCACACGGGTGGCAGGTGGGGCCTCGGCAGCAGTGCGCGGCATCTGCACCTCGTCGAAGGTCATGGGCAACTCGGCACGGTGGGCGTTCCAGCCCATCCGCAGCCGGGCCGGGTGCAAGGGCAAGAGGGTCAGGAGTGCTACCAGGCCCATCGTCAGGACCAGGGCGGCCAGCAGCCGCACCGGGTAGGCCCGCCGCTCGGCAGCAAAATCAGACCAGACGGGGCGCGGGAAAGGGGTTGCACGCACGGACATGGGCACCTCCCGTGGAAGCATCAACACACCCGGTTCTCACGACGCTACACCGCCAAAGTTGCCGCCCTCCTATGAAAAAGGCCGTACCCCGAAACCGGAGGTACGGCCTTGCCACAGCCCGGTGTCGGGTCGGGCGTGGTCAGTTGGACTTGCGCAGGGCGGTGATGAAGGAGGCGGTGCTTCCTTCGCCGTTGGCCCGTAACACTTTCACCAGGAATGTCTTGCCCGCACCGATATTATTGTAAATGTTCTTGAAGTCGTCCACGTTGCGGACCGGCTTCTTGTCCACCTCGGTGATGAGGTCTCCTTGCCGCAGGTCCGCTTCCCGGAAGGCGTCGCTGTTGCGGTCGATGTTGGTGATGACCGCCCCGGTGAGCCGGGTGTTGTCCAGGCCCAGGTTTTCCAGCAGGCTGGGCGAGGCATTTTGCAGCTCCAGGCCCAGCGCCTCGATGTCGGCGTTCTCCTCGGTGGAGGGGCCTTCGTTATCGCGTTTTCCCTGCCCGTTGTTGCGGGTGAACAGGTCGTCCGGTGCGGTGCCGAGGGTGACCGGGACGGTGAGCGTCTTGTTGTCGCGCACGATGGTCAGCTCAATGCGGTCGCCGGGGCGCTTGTTGGCGATGGTGGTGCGGATCTGGTTGGCGTCGCGCAGTTCCTGGCCGTTGATGGCGGTGATGACATCCCCTTCCTGCAAGCCTGCGCGGGCTGCCGGGGTGTTGGGCCGCACCTCGCCCACCTGGGCCGCCCCGGTGGGTACCTGAAGGGCTTCGGCCAGCGACTCGCTTACGCCAATGAAGGCGATACCCAGGTAGCCGCGCGTGATCTTGCCCCCGTCGATCAGTTGCGCAGTGATGTTCTGCACCACATCAATCGGGATGGCGAAGCTGATGCCCTGGTAGCCTCCCGACCGCGAATAGATGGCCGAGTTGATGCCGATGAGCCGCCCCTGCAAGTCCACGAGTGGCCCGCCGGAGTTGCCCGGGTTCACCGCCGCGTCGGTCTGGATAAAGGCCGAAAGCAGGTTCAACTGGCTAAGTTGGGTGCTCGTCCGGCCGATAGCGCTGATGATGCCGGAGGTGACGGTGTTGCCCAGCTCGGCGGCCAACGGCGAGCCAAACGCCATCACGAACTGCCCCACCCGTAGCTGGGTGGCATCCCCGAATGGAATGGCGGGCAGGTCGCTGGCGTCGATCTTGATCACGGCCAGGTCGGTCTGCTCGTCGGCCCCGATGACCTTCGCCTCGAACTGGCGACCGTCGTAGAGGTGGATCTTCAACTCCGACGCATCCCGGATCACATGGTTGTTGGTGACGATGTAGCCGTCGGCGCGGAGGATGACCCCGGAGCCGAGGGACTGGGAGCGGAACTCCTGCCCGTCTCCTTCGCCCTGGTCGGGCATCCGGAAGAAGTCCTCGAACGGGCTGCCCTGGAAGGGGTTGGTCATCCGCTGGCGTGTGACGGTCTCGGACTGGATTTGCACGACCATCGGGTTGATGGCCTCGGCCACCTGGATGAAGGCGTTCTCGATCTCCAGTGCCGAGCTGTTGGCGACGGGCGGGTTGGAAGCCTGCGTCTGGTCCGTCAGGTCCTGACCCCAGCCGAAGACGCTGGAGCCTGCGCTGGTGAAGAACACCCCGCCCGCGAAAGCGGCGGCTACCAGCAAACCAATGGAAAACTTGCGCTTTGTGCTCATGGTCGTCTACGTTGATAAGGGTGGTCGGGGCGGCCTGGTTGCACAGGGCAACCCGGTCGTGGTCTTCCGTCACATTGTCAGTCGCTGTCGTGTCCTGCGTCGGTAGGGGAGGGTCGGAAAAGACCATGCCCGATTCCACAGGGTGTGTGCCCCCGATAACGAAAAAATGGTCGGGAGGTTGCAAGGCGGACGGGAGTGGTTGCCAGGCCAGATCGGGGGACGAAAAACGCGCAGGGACCAGGGCGATTCCTGCGCGTGTCGGACGTTCCCAGGCGTCCTTTCAGCCACACATCGTCCAGTAAACGCAGCACCCGTGTCAGATATTGCAGGAGGCTTCGGACTTTTCTCATCCTGCATCTTGCCGCATCAGCACGGCGGCAAAGAAGCCGTCGGTGCCGTGCCGATGGGGCGATAGACGGAGGAAGGCATCGGTCTGGTGTGGGAGCGTGATGCCCTGCAGGGACAGCATCTCGGCGGCGGAGGCGAGGTGGAAGTCTGGATGGTGGGCGAGGAAGGCATGAACGACCTGCTCGTTCTCTGCCGGGAACAGCGAGCAGGTGGCATAGACGAGCCGCCCGCCGGGCCGGACGAGTGGGGCGTAGGCGTCGAGCAAGGCATGTTGCTCGGTGGTCAGTACGGCCACCCGTGCAGGCGTGATCTTCCACGCGGCATCGGGGTTGCGGCGCAGCACGCCGCTGCCACTGCACGGGGCGTCGAGCAGGACAGCATCGGCTTGGCCGTAGAGGCGTTTGAGGTCGCGGGTGTGGTTGTGGGCCAGCAGGTGGATGCGCACGTTCGAGACGCCCGCCCGTCGCACGCGGAGCCGCAGTTCGTCCAGCCGCCGGGCGGACACGTCGAGGGCGTAGAGCATCCCCTTATTCTGCATCTGCGCAGCGAGGTGGAGTGTCTTGCCCCCGGCTCCGGCACAGCCATCGACCACGCGTTGGCCTGCCGCTGCCGCTACGAGCCGGGAGAGCAACTGGCTGCCTTCGTCCTGCACCTCGAAATGCCCCGCCCGGAACGCCTCGGTGGAAAACAGGTTAGCTTTTTCGCGGACAAGGAGTCCGTCAGGGCTGAACGGGGTGGGGTCGGTAGCATGGCCTTCCGCCAGGAGTTGCTGCTGCAACTGGTTGCGGGTGACCTTCAGCGTGTTGACGCGCAGGGTGAGCGGGGCCGCCTGGTTCAGCGCGGCGCACAAAGCCCCGGCTTCGTCTGGCCCGTAGGCGTCCAGCCAGGCCTGGGCCATCCAGTTCGGCAGGGCGGTGCGCAGGCCAAGGGCTTCGGCGGGGGCATTCGGCAAGGGCTTCGCCCGTGCCGCAGCGACGGCGGCTTCCAGCCGGGCGCGGTCAGCAGGATCGACGGGCAGGGGTGTTTCGGGCGCGAACGCGGCGAGGTAGCACAGCACCTGCGTGGGCGCATCGGCAGGGGGGAAGGCCCATTCAAGCCAGCGGCGGTGGCGCAGCATCCCGTAGACCGTCTCGGCCACGAGGCGGCGGTCGCGCTTGCCCAGCTTCGGGTGGCGGCGGAAGAAGGCGTCCATCTCGCGGTCCGCCGGGTGCGGCGACGCGGTGATCTGCCGATACAGCTCGGCAATGGCAGTAACCTGGAACGGGCGGATCGGGGGCGTGTCCGGCATGGCTATTCCCCTTCCAGCATCAGGCGGTCGCGTCCGAAGAGCCGCATCAGGCCGTGCACCAGTTCCGGCGCGGGGTCTACGACGAACGTGCGGCTGCGCAGGCGCTGCGGCTTCGGCAGGTCGTAGGCCGTCACGTCGAAGAGCAGCTTGCACCGGCTACCTCGATGGGCAGAGCAAAGCTGGTGCAACTGCTCCAGGTGGGCGACAGGCGTAGTGTCGAGGTCCAGGTGCAGCACGATAGACCGGACCATCTGCTCGCGCACGCGCCACAGCGGGATGAGGTCGTTGACAATGATCTTGACCGTGCCGCCGCGCCGCTCGGCCAGCCCTCGTACCATCACCAGCTCGTCCGGCTTCAGATACAGGTTCACCTTGTCGAGCGTGTTGGCGAAGACGACGAGTTCAGCCTGCCCGGTGAAGTCCTCGAACTGGGCGTAGGCCATCGGCTTGCCGGACTGGGTGGTGCGGCGTTGCACCTCGGTGATGATGCCGCAGACAGCGTGGACAGGGCGGCTGTCGCGGGACTGCAGGCCGTAGCCGCCTTCGGGGGATTCCGGGATGCCGGCAGCCTCGGCGTCGGCCAGGGCAAACGACGAGAAGGCGCGGGCCTCGGCGGCGAAGCCTTCGAGCGGATGCCCAGAGAGGTAGAACCCCAGCAATTCGCGCTCCTGGGCCAGGGCCTGGGCACGCGGCCAGGGCAGAGCCATCGGCAGGACGGGTTCGGGCAAGGTGGCCTCATTGCCCCCGCCGCCGAAGAGCGACATCAGCCCCGCCGCCTGGTCTGCCTGCTGCTTCTGTGCGTACTGAAGGGCCGCGTCGAGGGCCTCGACCAATTGCGCCCGGTGGCCTTCCAGGTCGTCCATCGCTCCGGCGCGGGCCAGGCTCTCCAGCGCCTTCTTGTTGACCACGCGCAGGTCGAGGTGCCGCACCACCTGGAACAGGTTGCGGAACGGGCCATGCTGGGCGCGGGCCTGGACGAGCAGTTCAATCGCGCCCAGCCCTACCCCCTTGATGGCTCCGAGGCCGAACCGGATCCGCCCCTGCTCGACGGTGAAATGTGCCTGGCTGTGGTTGATCGAAGGCGGCAGCAGCTCCAGCCCCAGGTGCCGGGCTTCTTCCAGCACCACCGCCAGCTTCTTCGTGTCCCCCATTTCGTTCGTCATCGCCGCCGCCATGAACGCCGCCGGGTAGTTCGCCTTCAGGTAGGCCGTCTGGTACGCCACCAGCGAATAGGCGGCTGCATGGCTGCGGTTGAACCCGTAGCCCGCGAACTTCTCCATCAGGTCGAAGACCTCTTCGGCCTTCTTTGCATCCACATTTTTCTGCGCGGCGCCCTTCACAAATTTGGCTCGCTCCTTCTTCATTTTCTCCACGTCTTTCTTACCCATAGCGCGGCGTAGCAGGTCAGCCCCGCCCAGGGTGTAGCCGCCCATCGCCTGGGCCATCTGCATCACCTGCTCCTGGTAAACGGGGATGCCGTAGGTGGGGCGGAGGAGGTCCTCCAGCAGCGGGTGCGGGAAGGTCACCGGCTCGCGCCCGTGCTTGCGGTCGATGTAGGTCGGGATCAGGTCCATCGGGCCGGGCCGGTAGAGCGCGTTCATCGCGATGAGGTCATCAATGTTCGTCGGGCGGAGGCGCCGCAGGTACTCGCGCATCCCCGAAGATTCGAACTGGAACACGGCCACCGTGTCGCCTCGCTGGAACAGTTCGTAGGTGCGGGCATCGTCGAGGGGAATCTGGTCGAGGTCGATCTCGACACCGTGGTGCTCGCGGATGAGGGCCAGCGCGTCGTTGAGCACAGTGAGGGTCTTCAGGCCGAGGAAGTCCATCTTGAGCAGGCCGAAGGACTCGATCCATCGCCCGTCGTACTGGGTGATGACGACGTCCTCCTCGTCCTTGCTGCCCTTGGCGAGGGAGACGGGCACGTACTCGCTGATGTCGCCGGGGGCGATGATCACCCCGGCGGCGTGGACGCCCGTATGTCGGGCCGAGCCTTCGAGCACCCGCGCATAGTGTAGCAGGTTGCGGAGTTGCTCGTTCGGGTCCTTGAGCAGCGCCCGGAACTCCGGCACCTTTTCGAGGGCCGACTCCAGGTTCTCCTTCGGCCCTTCGGGGATGAGCTTGGCGATGCGGTCGGCCTCAGCAAGCGGGATACCGAGCACGCGGGCCACATCGCGGATGACCGAGCGCGCACCCATCGTGCCGAAGGTGATGATCTGGCAGACGTTCTGCCGCCCGTACTTCTGCACGACGTAGTCGATGACGGCGCTGCGCCCGCGGTCGTCGAAGTCGATGTCGATGTCGGGCATGGAGACGCGCTCCGGGTTGAGGAAGCGCTCGAAGAGCAGGTCGTACTGCAGCGGGTCGATGTCGGTGATGCCGAGGCAGTAGGCGACGGCGCTGCCCGCGGCGGAGCCGCGACCGGGGCCTACGCTCACGCCAAGGGTGCGTGCGGCCGTGGTGAAGTCCTGGACGATGAGGAAGTACCCGGCAAACCCCATCTTGCGGATGACGGCCAGCTCGAAGTCCAGCCGCTCGACCACGTGCTGGGGCATCTCCGGGTAGCGCGTCCGCGCCCGCTCGAAGACGAGGTGGCGCAGGTAGGCGTCCATGTCGGTGCCGAAGGCGGGTGGCAGCGGGTAGTGCGGCATCAGCAGCTGGCCCATCGGCAGCTCGAAGGCACACCGGGCGGCCACTTCCTGCGTGGTGACGAGGGCCTGGGTGCGCAGGGCCGGTTCGAGGTCGGCCAGGGCCGCGCCCATCTCTACCGTACTCTTGAGGTAGAACTGGTTGTTCTCGAAGCGCATCCGGGTGGGGTCGTGCAGGTCCTTGCCCGTTTGCAGACACAGCAGCACATCCTGCGCGGCGGCATCGTCCTGGGCCACGTAATGCACGTCGTTGGTGGCGACGACGCGCACGCCGTAGTCCCGCGCCCAGCGCAGCAGCACGGCGTTGCAGCGCTTCTGGTCGGGGATGCCGTGGTCCTGGAGTTCGATGAAGTAGTCGTCGCCGAAGATGTCCAGGTAGTCCTCAAACACGGTGCGGGCGGCGTCCTCGCCCTTGCGAAGGATCGTCTGCAAGATTTCGCTCTGGAGGCAGCAGGTGGTGGCAATCAGCCCTGCGCTGTATTTGCGGAGCGCCTGCCGGTCGATGCGCGGCTTGTAGTAGAACCCTTCGGTGTACGAGAGTGACGAGAGCTTGATGAGGTGGCGGTAGCCCTCCTCGTTCTTCGCCAGCAGCACCTGATGGTAGCGCGTGCTGTCCTTGCGGTCGTGCATTCCCGACGGCGTCACGTAGAACTCGCAGCCGAGGATGGGCTGTACGCCCTCTTTCTTCGCCGCCGTGAAGAATTCCGGCACGCCGAAGAGGTTGCCGTGGTCGGTGATGGCGATGGCGGGCTGGCCGAACACCTTCGCCTGGTGTACCAGCGCCTTGATCTGGGCCGCACCGTCGAGCAGCGAATACTGGGTATGGCAGTGCAGGTGGCAGAAGTCCATGGGTGTGGGGCTTGGTACTTGGGAAGATGGCTGTTAGCCGTTAGCTGTTAGCCTTTAGCTATTCGGTACTTGGTGCTTGGGATAGCCTTCACCCCTGGCGTCATTGCGAGGAGCGTAGCGACGTGGCAATCTCGATGGTGGGCGTTATTTCGACGTTACCGCCCGGTAGAAAAGGCGAGATCACCGCGTCGGCCTGGTGATCTGGCGAGCGCCACCTCCCTGAAAATCCGCAATCCAGCTTCCTAAATGAAAGGGTGTGGATATCTAATTCTCATAGACAGTTCGGGCAGGACGCACCATAAGGCAGGGTTGCCACCAGGAACCGGCATCGACTGGAAAAGGCAGGAAGTGTGCTCACCCACCGAGGGGCACTTCACTCCCCTCCTGGGAACAGGAGAGGCCGGGGAGGTCGATTCACCGATTCGCCACAGCTGTCACGACGGCTTCGACCTCACCCGTCGAGGGCAAGCGCTGCCCTTGGCACCCTCTCCTGTGCTCAGGAGAGGGGAGATGACGTGCGATGGCACAAACGGATGGTTCTGGGCAGGCACTTCGTGGGCTGTCTTGGCTAATGAGCAGGCTCCCTTGAGCCATGAGCGGACTCCTTTGAGCCGAGAGGGGGCTACGCGGCCTCGATAGAAAACCCAGGCATACCTCCATCCCCTCTCCCCTGTCATTCCGAACCGCTTCGGCACGAAGTGCGGAAGCGCGTGCGGAATCTCACACCCATGCTGAGTACTGTGTGAGGTTTTGCCGGGACGTTCGGAATATCAGGGGGGTATCGGGCTGGGCTATGCACGGAGCGATTAATTGTTGTCTGAGGGTATAGAACACACCCCGTCACGCACGGCGTTGCCATGCGTGCCACCCCCTCAAGAGGGGATTTTCGGATCCCTGTCATGGAGAAGAGGTGTTCAGGCCTTTCCTGTGGCTACCTTCCCTGGCTGTATTTCAAGGTTCCCTCTCAAGGAGGTAGCAGTGCCGGAGGATTCGACGGCGGCTCGCCCATCAACGTCTGCTCTCGGGGTGGCTCTCCGAGGCCCGCCTATGCGGGTATATCGGGGAGACAGGATGTATCGCACGGTGGCGTTTTGGCACTGCACCTGAAGACAAGCGTATCAAGCCCCGGCTACCATCCAGCAGTGTCGAGATTGCCCCGCTGCTGTGCTTCTCGCAATGACGCGTTTGGGGCAGACTGTATCCAAGCCCCCAATAGCTAACAGCCAACAGCTAACGGCTATCTTCCCAGGTACCAAACACCCCTATGCTATACCTCCTCTGCCTCGCCTCGCCGCACCTGGACGACCGGTTGGTCTTGCAGAACATGGCCCGGTTCCGGTCGCAGGTGGTGGCTCCGCCCCCGGTCCTGGTGGTTCACAGCAGCGGCACTGCCCTCGTGCGCCTGCGCGAAGCCGCCGGGGTGTTTCCGGCGCACCGGGGAGAGGTCTTCACGGCCAACACCCCCGGCGAGGCCGCCCTCGTGGACCGCACCCTGCGCCAGGTCAGCCAGCGCCTCGTGGCGGTGATGACCGACCAGGGCGTCCCGGCGGTGGGGTTGCAGGGCGGCGAACGCGGGCTGCTGCACCGGTCGGACGCCGGTTCGGTCGTGGCGGGCGAGGTAGCCAGGCTGCTGGACGGGATGCGCAAAGGCGTGCTGCCCTGCGTGGCGGCCTCGCTGCCCGACCCCCGGCACTCCGGACTCCTGTGCGAAGCCCCACTGCACGAGGCCGTCCTGGCGCTGGCGACCGCCTTGCAGGCCCTGGCCCCCGTCACCCCCGTGTGCCTGACCGCGAACCACCGCCCGGGCGTCGTCGTGGACGGACAGGTGGTGGCGCGGCTGTCCCTGGCGACCCTGCCCGGCCCGGAGGTGCTAGCCGAGCCGGGGCTGGCGCAGGGGTTGTGCGGGGCAGGGTTTCGGGTGCTGGTGACGAGTGCCCTGGCCTTTTTCAGTAGCCCTGACCCCCAGGGAACATGGCTGGAAGCCTGAAAAAACCGGAAAACAGGCAGGAAATAGCGGAATTTTGCTTGACTTGTAGAAAGGGCAATGTTAAGTTTCCTGAAACACGCCGGCTGCCGCCTGGCTGCACCGGTTTCTGTGAGCATGTAACCCCAACCGAGGTTAGACCATGAGCCGTTTCGATCAACTCCAGCAGTTTGTGGCGGGAATGGAGGACGACTTCAAGAAGTTCTATGAGAAGGGCAACAAGGCGGCGGGGACCCGTGTCCGCAAGGGCATGCAGGACCTCAAGGCGATGGCCCAGGATATCCGTGCGGAAGTCCAGGGCAAGAAGAACGCCTGATGCCGGCGGTACGCTTCCCGGTTGCCAAACCCTGTAAGGCTATGCACTGTGGCATAGCCTTTTTTTGTTTCATCCTACCCTTGCATACCATGAACCTGATACGCCTCCGGTGGAGCCTGGCCGGGCTGCTGATCCTGGGAACGACCGTCGGGGCCTGGGCACAGCCCGCCGACACCACCGCCTGGACGAAAGAACTCGTGGGCAAGTTTGCCGCCACGCAGGTGGGCTTTCAGAACTGGCAGGGCGGAGGGGTCAATGCCTTCGCCCTCAGTTCGGGCATGGACGGCAAGTTCGCCCGCCAGAGCGGACGCTGGGCACAGACCCACGAACTTCGCGTCGGCCTCGGCATCGTCAAGCAGGACACGCTCGACTTCCGCAAGGCCGAAGACATCCTCCGCACCAACACGACGTTGCTCTATGTGGGCGAGCGCTTTTTCAAGACGTTCAACCCCACCATAGCGGTCGGCCTGCTCACGCAGTTCGCCCCCGGCTTCAACTACGACACCGACCCCATCAGCGGAACCCGCACGCCGCCGGTGCGCGTCTCCCAGTTCTTCGCCCCAGCGTACCTGACCGAGGCCGTCGGTCTCACCTGGAAACCGGCGGCCTGGGTCACCCAGCGCTTCGGCTTCGGGGCCAAGCAGACCATCGTGACAACGGCCCGCTTCCGCCCGCTCTATGGCAATGACCCCGACAAGTCGCTGCGCAACGAGGGCGGCCTCGAAGCAAAAACCGAGGTGGACAAGCAACTCATGGAGAACGTGAAGTTCAAGTCCTCCCTGGGCCTGTTCGCCGCCTTCAACCAGCTCGACAATCCGGACGTGGTCTGGGAAAACCTGATCACGATGAAGGTGAACAAGTACATGAACGTGAGCTTCGAGTACGTCAACCTCTACGACAGGGATGTGATCGACAAGGTGCAACTCAAGGAGGTGCTGGCTGTGAATGTGTCGTTCATCCTGCTCTGACGATCATCCTGCTGCTGCCGTGCTCCTCGCAAGGACACACAGGGGGAGGGTGGCGGCGTTTCCACCCGTGTTCATCCGGAACTGTTTGTCCTGATCCCCGACCTGTGGTGTCTGCGCTCTGCCGCTGTTTTTCGCCTTCCATCCTTCTCCCTTCTCCCCATGTGGCGCCGCAACCGGGTGGTGCTGGTCGTGTACGCGGTGCTCGGCCTGTCGTTCTGGCCGCTCCCGTTGCTGAACCGGCTGCACGCAGAGTCCGCGGCGGTGGTGGCGGTGGTGGCCTTCTTCGTGGCAGGGAGGGCTGCCCTGGCGGCGTTTCAGAAGGGTGCGGCGTTTGAAGTGCAACTGGCGGTACAACTGGCAGCGCTGGGGGTGCCCTGGGCCTTGCTCACCGCGACGCTGCTGTGGGCACCGAACTGCGACTACCTGCGGGGGTTGCTGCTCTATGGGCTGTTTCCCGGCGTCAGCGTGGTGCTGGCGGTGGGCCTCGCCTGGGCCATCCATGCCCTGCCCCTGCGATGGAAAGGGGCTGTCCACGCGGGGGTGGGGGTGTTCATGCTGCTGGGCGGAGTGGTCTGGGACCTGGGCTTCCACCCGCAGTTCTACGTGTACAACCACATCTTCGGCGGGTATCTGGGGCCGATCTACGACGAGGAACTGACCCTGCGCCCCGGCCTGTTCGTGTTCCGGGCGCTGACGTTGCTCTGGGCTACGGGCTTCTGGCTGTTCGGGCAGTCTCGGCAGGCTGCTTATCAGGATAAACCCGGCGTCTACCGGTGTCTGGGCGTGGTGGCACTGCTGATCGGGTTGGTGTACGGGTTTTCAGTGCCGCTGGGCATCAACACCTCCTATGCCCGGTTGCAGCAGGCGCTGGGCAGTGTCTACCGCACCGCCCACTTCGACCTGTACTACGATGCGGCGGTGCTGCGTCCGGAGGCGGTGCGGCTTCTAGCAGAAGACCACGAGTACCGCTATGCCCGGCTGTCGGAGCAATTGGCGATGGACGGGCCACCGCGCATCGAGAGCTACCTCTACCCGGATCCGGAGACCCGTGCCCGGCTGACCGGTGCGCGGTACACGAACGTGGCCCCCGTCTGGCTGGCGCGTCCGCAAGTGCATGTGCTGGTGGAAGCCTACGATGCTGTGTTTGCCCACGAGTTGGTCCACGTGTTCTCGCGGGCATTCGGGCTGCCGGTGTTGCGGGCGTCGTGGTCGGTGGGGCTGGTGGAGGGGCTGGCGGTAGCCCTGGAGCCGCCCGATGGCCGCCCTACTCCCCACGAGCAGGTAATCAGCGCGGCGCTGGCCGAGGCCCCGGCAGACTCCCTGGCCCTGGTCTCCGACCTGGCCGCCCGGCTCTCGCCCCTGGGCTTCTGGACGGGACGTGGGGCCGTCTCCTACACGACGATGGGTTCATTCGTCCACTACTTGCTCGATGCCTATGGGCCGGAGGCGCTCAAACGGGTCTATGCCCGGGGCGACTTTGCGGCGGTGTATGGCAAGCCGGTGGATGTGCTGGCAGGCGAGTGGCAGGCGTATCTGCTGCGACAGCCAGTGGTGGCACGGGCGGCGGTAGACCTCGCCACCCGGCGGTTCGCCGTGCCGTCGCTGTTCGAGCGGGACTGCCCGCACTACGTCCCACCCTGGCAACGCGCCTGGCGGCAGGCCGAAGAAGCCCTCGTCGGTGCGGACACCCTGCGGGCGTTGCGCCTGCTGGAACGGTCGCTGGAGGCCCTGCCGGTCTATCCCCCGGCCCTGGATACGTGGGCGCGGCTGGGGTTGGCACAAGGGAATCCCGCCGCCGTGCTGGCCCGGCTCGACACGCTCCGCCCGGACTTCCGCACCCCGGTGCTGGACCTGCGCCTCGGCGATGCGTGGGCGATGCAGGGGCAGGCCAGCTCTGCCGAGGCCCGGTATGCAGCGGTGCTCCAGGCCCTGCCACTGTACGCAGGGGAGGAGCAGGCCGTCCTGTGGCTGCGCACAAGCCTGGCCCGTTCACCTGCGGTCGTGCGCATCCTGGCCTCCGGCGACTCGGCAGCGGTGCAGGCCCGTCGGCTCGCTGCCCTGGCCGATCCGCCGGAGGCGGCCCGTTGGATGCTGGCCCTGCGCCTGGCCGCCGACGGGCAGTATGAATCCGCCGCCCATCGGCTGCGTTCTACCGCCGTACCTGCCGTGTTGGAGCCAGCCCCGGCCAGCGTGCTGCGGCGGCAACGGCTGGTCTGGCTGGCGGAATTCACGTACCGGGCGGGATCGCTCCCCGCAGCCCGGTCGTATGCGGAGCAGGCCGCCACCGCCTTCCGGGCTGTGGGCGACCTGAACGCGGTCCACCGGATGGAAGACCTCCGGGATCGGATTGACCGACAGGATCGAACGCACCAGGATATGGCAGGGCAAGCCCCCGGGCCAGATCGGTAACAGGGACAACCAGATGGGAAAACGAGGGCGCTGGCTCGGATGGGGCGTGCTGCTGCTGTGGATGGGGTGTGCCTCCACACAGGAAGGACGCGAGGCATCCACTGGGAATGTGGAAACACGCCCCCGCCGTGTCGATCCGCGGGGCCTGCCCGACCTGGCCGTGCCCGACAGCACCATCCGGTCGATCCAGTTGCACCGGACGGGCGATGAACGGCAACTGCCCATCCTCTCCTTGCGGTCCGGCGAGACCCTCACCCTCTCGTTCGACCTGATGGAGGGACGCGGACGACCGCTCTCGGTCTGGTTCTACCACGCCAACCGCCGCTGGCAACGGGACCTGGTCTCGTCCGAATACCTCGACGGATTTCCCAACGACCACCTGCTCAACTACACCCCGTCGCGGGGCACCGTAGTGCCCTATACCCATTATACCTACCGCTTCCCCAACGATAACATCCGGTTTACCCTCAGCGGCAACTTCGTCGTCCGGGTGAGTGAGCAGGGGCGGGAAGACGCGGTGCTGTTCGAGCGGGCCTTCTTTGTGACCGAGCAGACCACCCCGGTCGAGATGGGGCTGGAGAACGTGCTCGTGGCGGGCAATGGCTTCTCCTCGGTGGCACCGCTCGTGCGCTTCACCCCGCCCACCGACATCCAGGCCAACGTGTTCGACTACCAGGTGTGTTTTGTGCAGAACGGTGACCTCACCCGGCCGCGCTGTACCGACCGCCCCACGCTGGTGCAGCAACCGGCCTTGCAGTTCTACCTGGAGCCGGAGGCCGCCTTCCCGCCCCAGCCCGCCGCGTACTTCGTGGACGTGTCCCAACTGCGCATCGGCGGGCGCATCGAAGCCACCAACCTCACCGGGACGCCCTACCGCCTGACGCTGGAGCCGGACTATGCCCGCTTCCCTGGCAACAGCATCGACCCGTTGCTCAATGGGCAGGCAGTCATCGCCGGGGCCGTGCGCGACGTGTTCGATCCTCCGGTCGCTGCCGACTATGCGCTCGTCGGCTTCCGTTTCGTCCCTATCGACGAACAGCCCCTCAGTGCAGACCTGTACGTGACCGGCAGCTTCAACGGCTGGCGCAGCGATACGGCCACCCGGCTCGTGTGGGTCCCGGAGAACCGCTGGTACGAGGCCGAGGTGCTCCTCAAGCAGGGACAATACGAGTACCGCTACCTCACCACCGATGCCCGCACCCGACGCGCCCTCACCGGGGCGTCTCCCCGGTTCGAGAACCTCTATACCGCCCTCGTCTACTACAACGACCTGCGCGTGAGCACCGATCGGCTCATCGGTGTGCAGTCCGTCGTATCACAGTGAGGGCATTGAGGTGCGGCACAGAAACGCCTCTACCGCTTCGCGGGCAGCCAGGAACCGGGCCTCACCCAGCCCCCGGATGCGGACGAACGGGATGCCCCGCCGGGTCAGTTCGTGCTCGTAGATGGCCCGGAAGTCATCCCGGCGGGCACCGAGGTCGCGCTGCGGGTCGGGCGTCCAGGGCAGGTCGGTGTCGGTGAAGAGGGTGAGGTCGTAGCGACGCTCGTCGGCCAGGCGTTGCAGCGCATCCGGCACCCGGCCAAAGTAGCGGCGGGCGTAGATCGTGAGGGTGATGAAGTCCGTGTCGAAGAAGAGCAGCCGGTGGATGCCCTGCATCGCCGCGTCTTCGGCGGCCCGCTGGCCTTCCATGATCGCCATGACGTCGGCGTAGACGCTGGGCAGCGGGTGTGTCTCGAAGTAGGTGCGTGTGTATTCGGGCACCCACACCGTGCCGTAGTGCGCCGCCAGGCGGGCCGCCAGCGTGCTCTTGCCCGTCGATTCCGGGCCGTAGATCCGGATGCGGCAGGACGCTTGCTGCTCCTCCGGTGGCGCGGTGTCTATACCCTTCAATGTGTCGGCGGTCTCCATTCTGTAATTATTTTGACACACGCTCCCGATGTTCAACACACATAGAGTTTATACCGTGAATCACTTGGCGATTCGCCCGGAACATCTTCAGGCGTTCTGTCAGACGTGGCAGATAGCCGAGCTGGCCCTGTTCGGTTCCGTGTTGCGTGAAGACTTTGGTCCGGAAAGTGACGTGGACGTACTGGTGTCCTTCCAGCCGGAGGTGTCGTGGAGCCTGTTCGATCTGGTTGCCATGCAGGATCAGTTGGAGGCGCTCTTTGGGCGACCAGTGGACCTGGTGGAAAAAGAAGCGCTACGCAATCCGTTCAGGCGGCATACCATTTTGAACAGCCGTGAGGTCGTGTATGCGGCCTGATATCGAGGACGCTGCGTATCGCCGCCGATCACGGGGCAGCGACGGTTGATTGTCCATCGCAAATCGGCCCAATTTCACCACTCCCGTGCATCGGGTTGTTCGTCCGGCCTTATCGCTCCACTGTCCCTCGTACTCAGCATCGCAGTACTCGTCCTCGATCGCCCCTCGCCAATTCTATCACGACGCGATAGCGCTGGCGTTTCTCTTGATCGAAGCTTGGTTCGTTCCTTCTGGGTTTATCGAGTACGAGTACGAGTAGGAGTACGAGTAGGAGTGCTACCACTACCGTCTGATGAAGGATTTTAGCCTGGCATCTGAGGGGTGTCGCGCAGTGCTTTCTGCCATTGCACCAGCCCAATGATTGCCAGTACGAGGAAGACGAAATACAGCCCCGTCGTCAGGTAGAGTGCCTTGTAGAGGTAGATGCCGACGGAGAGGATGTTGACAAGGATCCAGACGTGCCAGGTCTGGAGTTTCTTCCGCATGAGCAGCAACTGCCCCCCCACGCTCAGGCCGCTGGCCGTGGCGTCGAGCCAGGGCAGGTCGGCATTGGTCCAGGTGGCGAAGGCGAAGCCGAGGCCGAGGATGCCTGTGGCGGCGAGGGGCAGCAGCAGCAGGAGTTGCCGCTGCGTCAGCCGGGTGACCGGCAGCCGGTCGTGGTGGTCGCCGCCGTGGAGCCACAGGTACCAGC
>CAZLRO010000007.1:0-31249 GCA_964561865.1 uncultured Rhodothermaceae bacterium
TCGACCACCCCTATCCCCTCCTGTCCAGGAGGGGCACTCGAAAGAACCTTTGGGTGAGCCTGTAATCCGCAATCCTAAATCTCTTCCCATGCTTGCCGAAACCCAGGCCCTGGCCGAGGTGGTCTTTCCGGAGGTAGTGCGCCTGCGCCGGATGATCCATGCCTGTCCGGAGCTGGCCTTCGAGGAGATAGAAACCGCCCGCCTTGTTGCGGACACCCTGCGCCCGTTGGGGCTGGATGTAGAGACCGGAGTGGCAAAAACCGGGGTCGTCGCCACGCTGCACGGGGCACACCCCGGCCCCACCCTCCTGCTCCGGGCCGATATGGACGCCCTGCCCATCCAGGAAGCGAACACGTTCGACTTCGCCTCCCGGCATCCCGGACGGATGCACGCCTGCGGGCACGATGCCCACACGGCTTCGCTGCTCGGCACGGCCCTGATCCTGCACCGGATGCGCGACCACCTGCACGGGACGATACGGCTGGTGTTCCAGCCCAGCGAGGAGAAGCTGCCGGGGGGCGCTACAGTGATGATCGCCGAAGGGGTGCTGGAGGCCAACGCCCGCAGCAGCGCCCCGGAAGCGGTCTTCGGCCAGCACGTCATGCCCGACCTGCCCGCAGGAATGCTCGGCTTCCGCAGCGGGATGTACATGGCCTCCGCCGATGAACTCTACCTGAGCGTGCGCGGCCAGGGTGGACACGCCGCCGCCCCTCACCGCCTCCAGGGCGACGCGGTGCTGGCCGCCGCCCAGGTGGTCGTGGCCCTTCAGGGCGTCGTCAGCCGCCACTGCCCGCCCGATGTGCCCAGCGTGCTGTCCATCGGCAAGGTCGTGGCCGAGGGGGCGACGAACGTCCTCCCGCACGAGGTGAGGATGGAAGGCACGTTCCGGGCAATGGACGAAGCCTGGCGGTTCCGCGCCCACGACCTGATCCGGCGTATTGTCCAGCACACGGCAGCCGCCTGTGGATGCGAAGCCGAGGTAGACATCCGCGTGGGCTATCCGGAACTGTACAACGCCCCCGAACCCACCCGGCTGGCCCGGCAGGCCGCCCAGGAATATGTCGGGGCCGCGAACGTGGTGGACCTTGACTTGTGGTTTGCCAGTGAGGACTTCGCGTTCTTCCTGCGCGAGAAGCCCGGCTCGTTCTACCGCCTCGGCACGGGCAACCCGGCCCGCGGCATCACACACGGCCTCCACACCCCCCAGTTCACCATCGACGAGGAGGCCCTGCGCATCGGGTCGGGGTTCATGGCCTACCTGGCCCTCCGCTACGGGCAGCAGGCGGCGGCTATGGCGAAGCCAGGCGATGGATGAGTGCTGGCTGTCCGGTCAGTTCCCAGTGAAGGAGCGACACCGGGATCATCCCGGCAGCGTTGAGTTCGTCCATGAACTGTTTCAGGGTGAAGGCGTCGCCGAGTTGCCGGGCACGTTCGGCCAGGAGGTGCTCGATCTCGATCTTGCCCATGACGTAGCTGGTGCCATAGGCCGGCTGTTGCAGGTACAGGTGCTGCTCGAACCAGACGGTGTTGCCATCGAGCGGCAGCCAGCCGCGCGGCGTCCGGTCTGAGGCAAACCGGGCGGCTTCGGCCATTGTCCAGCGGTTGGCGTGCATCATCAGGTCGCCGAGGGCGCGGGCCGCCCGCTGCGCCAGCATGATCCACACCAGCTCGCGGGCACGGGGCCGGTGGTCGAACAGCCCGGCGTGCATCAGCATCTCTTCCATGCCCGTCGCCAGCCCCTCGGCCCGGCTGTCGAAGATGTTGTGGAGCAGCGGAACGCGGCGGATCGGGCTGGGGTGCGGCTCCTGGGCCATCCGCGCCAGGTCGAACCAGTGGTACCCGTGCGTGCGCATCACCACCCCGTCGCGGATGTTGACTTCCGAGAAGAACTCGCGCCGCCCGTCGGGGCGGGGCGGGCTGTACTGCCCGATGCGTGCCCGCAGCGCTGCATCCATGTAGTCGCGGATCGAGACCACTTCGGCCTCCTCCAGAAACGCCATGTATTCGGTGACGGCCGCCTGGAGCCGCAGGTCGTAGGTGGCAGCGTCCGGGAGAGGGGTGAGCGGCGGTAGGTGGCGGTTGCGGTGCTCTTCCAGGCGCAGGGCCGCGTGGGCACGGGCCAGTTCCCGGTGCATGATCGTCACCTGCTCCTCCCACGTGTACGGGACGAGGTGGACGTGCTTCAGGTACCAGTTGTAGTGCTCGACGCCCACCCCGGATGGCCCTTGTTTCGTGGGTGCCTGCTGTTCGAGCCAGGCCACGAAGGTCTCGGTGGCCTCGCGGGCACGGCGGGCGTCGGCTTCCAGGGACGTCCCCTTCACCTGCTCCAGCAGGTCGGCCAGGTCCTCGGCCTGCTGCTTCATCGGGCCGATCCCGGCTACCCAGAGGTCGCGGCCCTCCCCGACGAGGTTGCGACGGGCCTGTTCGAGCAGCGGCGGGATGGCCCGAAGCCCGGTGCCTACCACGCGGGCGTGTTCCGGTGAGAGCGGTAACGGGTACTGCCACAGCTCAATGGCGCCATGGATGACCGGGCCTTCGCGGGCCGGCACATCGCTCTGCGCAGGGAACAGCATCGTGTAAAAGGCGGGGTTGCGCGCCCAGGGCTGCCGGACGCGGTGGTCGAAGTCGAGGCCGTTCATCTCGGCCTGGACGAGGTGGTAGTCCACCCGCTGTGCAATCGTCCATCCGGTGGTGTCGAGTGCAGCCAGACGGCGCTGGTAGCCCGCCAGCGCACGGTGCTGGGCCGCCATCGTGGCCGCGGTATAGTCCGGAACCCCGTTCACAACGGGTGGGACCGCAAACGTCCGCCATTCAGCGAACAGGGCCACCAGCGCGTCGTAGCGGGCAGGTGGTGCTGCAGGGGCCTGCGCCTTCACCGCAGGCATGACCGCCAGACACAGGAGCAAGGGCAGCAGCCCCCGCCAACCCAAATGTTTGTTCATGGCCGATCCGGAATTGGTGCTGGGGAAAATAGCTTAGCTATTTGGTGCTTGGTACTTAGGGCTTGTAAAAATCCGGAATCCGAAAATCCCCTCTTGACGATCTCATGAGATCGTCAGACGGGGTGGCCCGCACGGCGCAAGACGGGCGGGACGGGGTGTGGTGCAACCGCTGATACAAACTACAATATTCGGTGCAGGGGCAAACGCTGCAACACACCCCGATGCCATCACGATGAGGCTATCGCTAGGGCAATCGCATGAGATTGTCTTGCCCACGATCTCGCCCTTTGCGCCAGTCCTCGGTGTCGAGGTTGCTCCATGCGTTTCAGGATAGATTATAGTCAAATTGACTATAATGCCAACTCCAGTGTCGAGATTGCCTCATCGTGGTCGATCTCATGAGATCGACCATGCTCCTCGCAATGACATGATCCGCAATCCGAACTCCGCCTACTACCACGGTTCCAATCGTTCCAGCTTTGCCTGCAGGGCAGTGCCCAGGAGGGTGCGGCCTACCTGGAAGCTGGCGTTCAGCCAGCCGGACCCGGCCTGGGGAAACCGCTCGAACGGTACCACCGACCCGTCTGCGGTGTCCAGAGCCGGGTGGGTTTGGTGGACGACGTTGTAAGGCTCCGGCAGGAGGCTGCCGTAGTCGGCGGTGTACCGGGCCAGCAGGTGCAGCCAGCGGTAGGCCAGGCGCTGAGCTTCGGACTGGTAGCCGTAGCGCACCAACCCTTCCCAGGCCATTACCTGGTGGGCAGCCCAGCCGAACGGGTAGTCCCATGAGGGCAGCGGGGACACGCCTTGGATATCCCCGGCACTTGCCGCCAGCCCCCCGGCCTGCTCCAGCAGCGGCACGGCTTCCCGGACCAGCCGCTCGGCCTGCTTCTTCGTTGCCAGTCCTGCCCAGAGCGGCCAGAGGGTCGTCGCAGCCACTGTAGGGACGGGCTGCTGGCGGACGTAGTCGTAGTCGCAGAACAGCCCCCGTTCCTCCTGCCAGTTGAACTGGTTCACCAGCGCCCGGCGGCGGCGGGCACGGGCCTGCCACTCAGCACTGCGGTGGATCGACCCGTCCGCCAGGGTGAGGGTGTCGCCGAAGTGCTTGCCGATGGCGTGGGCGATGTCCACTTCGTAGCGGTAGAGCAGGCTGTTGAGGTCGATGCTGCACAGGTGGGCGGCCCGGCCTTCGAGCCGGTGGCACGGGTCCTGCCCGGACTCCTGCGCCGCGTAGTAGTGGGCGAACCAGGTATCCAGTGCGGGCTCAGACAAGGTGCGGTAGGCATACGCTTCGGTGAAAGCGGCCAGGCCCAGGCCATATCGCCGTGCAAAGGGCCAGAGCACCGCCTCGAAGCGACCGGTTTCAGCCTCCGGAGGCAGCCCAAGTCCACTTCCGGCATACCGGCTCAGCCCTGTGTCGGTCAGGCGCAGTGCATTCTTCCACACTGTCTGGTACTCGCGGATGGCCCAGGCAAGGGCGGTACGGAGCCAGTTGAGGCGGTGCAGCCCGTCGGGCAGGTGGTCGAACACGGCCAGGGCCATCGCCGTGAGAAACGGGGGATGGGAGTGCGCCAGGGCGTCGCTGCGGGGCGTGCCCAGCACCTGTCCGTAGTGCCGGATGTCGTAGCAGGCGTGTTCGACGAGGGTCTGGGCCTGGGCTACCCGGCCATCGGCGAGCAGCCCCAGGGTGGTCCCGTACAGGTCCCACGGGGTACGGGCCTGGTACCCACCTCCCGGCAGCACGAACGGCAGTCCGTGAAGCCGTCCCCGACTGCCTTTTTCCAATACCCGGCTCAACAGTCCCGGACGGTCGTGCAGGCGCTGCACATACTCCGGGGTGAGGTGCTCCGGCAACACCACCACCTCCAGTTCCCCCTCCGGCTGCTGGCGGGCGACCTGCTGGAAATAGACGATGGCCTTCGGGTCGGTGAACGGGACGTAGAGGCGGAGGGTCTGGCCGGGGCGACCAGCTTCGGCTGCCAGACGGGGCAAACCGTCGGCATCCAGGCAGTACGTGAGGCCCTCCCAGTACTGTTCGCGGATCACCCGTGCCAGGCGATGAACAGGGTTTTCATGGAGCCGGGCCGGGTTCAGCACCCAGGTGTCCTGCCCTGCCCTTTGCGCCCCGTACAGTTCATGCAACAGGTTCGACAGCGCCATGTGCCCCTCCACCACCTGGGGAGTGCCATCGGTGGCTTCCAGCGTGAACCGGCGCGGCCCCGTGTCCCGGACCGTGATCCGCCGATCCCCGTCGGTGTCTTCCTGGGCAAGCAGGCGGGAACAGGTAGGCGCTACAGGGATGAGCATACAGGGCGCACGAAACAGCAGGAACAGGGGTAGAAAAAAGACCGGTGCCGTCACGCTTTTACCATCGGCCCGATTCGGCTTTCCTAAACGGAACTCCGGTCGTAAATCCGCTTGAACGGAAACAGCAGCAGCACCAGCAGGGTCAGCGGCACCAGGGGCCAGAAGAAGGCATTGTGGGTGCTGAAATGCTCGGAGAAGAAGCCCAGCAACTGCGAGCCGGTAGTGCCGCCCAGGGCCGAGAAGATGATGATGAGACCCGTCATGGCGCTGTGCTGCGACGTTTCCGTCTTGCCGAGCAACAGGGCGCAGATGGTCGGATAGGTAGGCCCGATCAGGAAGCCCACGACGACAAAGACGTAGGCGCCCGCAGGAATGCCCGCCCAGGTACCCACCGGTGCCCCGGTGGCGACAGGACCGGTAAACAGCAACACCGAGAGGGCCACCCCAAACGCCCCGACCAGCCCGGCCAGTTGCATCGGAAACCAGGGGACCCGGCGGGCCAGGTAGCCGAACAGGAAGCGCCCCAGGGCAATCCCCCCAAAGTGGAGGCTCAGGAAGCCGGAGGCCAGGGCCGGGGTGAATCCGAACACCTGCTCGTTGAACCGGGGCGTCCAGGTGCTGAAACACTGCTCGGTCATCACGTAGAGCCAGGCACAGCCCACAAAGAGCCAGACGAGCGGACGGCGGAACAGGGCCAGCATCTGGTGAAAGCCCGCCCGTCCGGTTTCCTCAGACGTGTCGTGCCCCTCGAAGTTCGTCGTCAGCAGCAGCAACAGCGTGAGGGTACACACTACCGCCATCACCCCGTAGGTATCCCGCCAGTGGCCCTGTCCGATCATCAGGGCAAACAGTTGCGGCCCCAGGACGGCCCCCAGCGGATAGATGCCTTCGAGCATGTTCATCGTGCTGGTGTGCTCCGCCGCACTCCGGCTGATCAGCCCCACAGTGGCGTAAATGGCCGTCTTCATCAGGGCGAAGCTGGCCCCGATCACAGCAAACAATACCGGCGTGACCCAGAAGCCTGCCACCGCCGCCACCAGGATACAGACCAGCGTGACCCCCAGCAACCCCGCAACCAGGGTGCGCTTGTACCCGAACCGGGGCACGCAGGAGGCCAGCAGGAACGAGATCAGCGCCACCGACAGGTCCTTGAACCCCTCCAGCGTGGCTGCTACCGTATCCGCCACCCCATAGTCCGCAATTACCCCGCTGATGACAATCCCGACCGAGGTCAGTAGAATGGCAAACACCATGTAAATCAGCGCAAGGGTGAGCTTCAGACGCCAGGAGGGCATGGGCGGGAGGGTGGGCGTGGGGAAGGACGGGAGATTGCAAATTGCGGATGACAGATCGGGGATTGCAACTTCGGGATTGGAAATTCAGGTGTGCAAGCTGGGATGCGGGGTTTTCGTCGGAGGTTGGGAGAGGGGGCGAGAGCGGGAAAAAGAAATATAGTCAAATTGACGATATTTCTCACCACACCCGTAGAGACCAATGAATGAACGAGGGCCATTCGACGCTGTTGCCCGGTGGAAAGGGTGAGATCATAAGTCTTCAGTAGCTAACAGCCAATAGCCTTCCTCCCAAATCCCAAGTACCAAGCACCCGTCATCTTCCCCAGCCCAATTGGCATGGTTGCCGAAATGTTTGTACACTAGGGCAACGCTGCCGGAGATGCCCATGCTTGCTTCACTCGACGGTTACGACCGCAAAATTCTCGACCTGTTGCAGAAAGACAGTTCGATCACCAACGTGGAACTGGCCCGGCAGGTGGGCCTTGCACCGGCGACGACGCTGGAACGGGTACGGAAGCTGGAGCAGAACGGGGTCATCCGGGGGTACGTAGCCCTGGTGGATCCGTCGAAAGTCAACCAGGGGCTGCTGGCCTTTGTCTCGGTTTCGCTGGCAGCACACCGGGCAGCGCTCGTAGAGGAGTTCCGCGAGGGGCTGCGGGCACTGCCGGAGGTGCTGGAGTCCTATTTCGTCAGCGGCGAGTACGATTATCTGCTCAAGGTCGTCGCCGCCGACATGGCGGGCTACGAGCACTTCGCCCTCCACAAGCTGGCCGCCCTGCCCAACGTCGGGCGCGTCCATACGCTCTTCGTGCTCTCCACCGTCAAGCACGACACCCAGATTCCCATCCAGCAATGAAGTGGGATGGATCCAGGAGAGCTTGTCGATTATCACCTGTAGTTAGTTGCATATACAATCAATCTGCTTTTCGCGGCATCTTCCCGCATACGGTTTTCGGTTTCCCGTATACTGCTGGAAGCGCTTTTCAAAACCATCACCGTTGCGGCCATGTCCGATCCGATGCATGCATACGACCCGACGACCCGTCTGATCCACGGGCAGATGAAGTCGGACGCATGGGAATACAGCCACCACCTGGTGCCTCCGATCTCCACCTCCTCCACCTTCCGTCTCGACTCGACCTGGCGCGGGGCGCAGGGCTTTCAGGAGTACGGCCAACTCGAACAGGCCGGAGACCCCATCTACATCTACGACCGTCTCCGCGAGCCGAACAAGGATCTGCTCGAAGAACACCTTGCACTGGCCGAGCGGGGGGAGATGGCGGTCTCGTTTGCCTCGGGTATGGGGGCGATTGCGGCCATCCTGGGGGTGTTGTTGCAGACGGGCGACCACCTCATCACCCACCGTACCCTCTACGGGTGTACCCATTCGCTGCTGCACAACTGGCTCACCCGATACCGCATCACTACCACACAGGCCGACCTCACCGACCCCGATGCGGTGCTGGCAAACCTGCGCCCGGAGACGCGGCTCGTCTACTTCGAGACCCCCACGAACCCGACGATGGAGATGATCAACATCCGGGCCGTGGCCGACCGGGTAGCCCGGCTGAACGAGACCCGCCCGCCCGCCCAACGCCTGTACGTGGTGGTGGACAACACCTTCGCCACACCGTACTGCCAGCGTCCGCTGGAGCTGGGAGCCGATTTTGTCGTCCACAGCCTGACCAAGGGGCTGAGCGGGTTCGGGACGGACATGGGCGGGGTGGTGATCGGGCCGCGCAGCCATGGGTCGCAGTTGCTGCTGTACCGGAAGGACTTCGGCGCTGTGCTTTCTCCCCGGAGTGCGTGGAGCATCCTCACCTACGGGTTGCCCAGCCTGGTGGTGCGCATCCGCCAGGCCCAGGAGACGGCGATGCACCTGGCACAGCACCTGGCCACCCATCCGATGGTAGACCAGGTACAGTATCCCGGCCTTGAAACCTTTGAAGGACATGCCCTGGCCCGTCGGCAGATGGTGGACTATGAGGGGCGGTTCGCACCAGGGACGATGCTTTATTTTGACCTGAAGGGCGAGACCCCGTCCCTGCGGCAGGAGGCGGCCATGCGGTTCATCAACCACCTGGCGCAGCACGCCTACACCGTGACCCTGGCCGTGAGCCTGGGGAACGTCCGCACCCTGGTCGAGCACCCCTCCAGCATGACCCATGCACCGATTGCGCTAGAGGAGCAACTGGCCATGGGCATTCGCCCCAGTGGCATCCGGCTATCGGTGGGGCTGGAGCATGTGAACGACCTCAAGGCCGACCTCGATGCAGCACTCGTGGCGGCTTGCACCCGTGTGGAGATGTAGTGAAAGCGGGGGGAAACGAAAACGGGGGAAACGAAAACGGGAGAGGATCGTAAAGAACGCCCTGCTCTTCCTCTCTCCCCCACATTCGTTCCATGAAATCCTTCCGGCTGCTGCTGGCAGGGGTACTCTTCGTGTGCAGTGCCTGCCAGCGTGATCCCTCAACGACCGGGGCCGATGCCGCTGCGGCGACCCGCCCCCCTGCGTCGGTGACCGTGGCCGAATTGCAGGGGTTACGCTGGCTCGAAGGTACCTGGCGGGGGACGGGCGTGGAACAGGCGCCCTTCTACGAAGGCTATCGGTTCCTCAACGACTCCACCCTTCAAGCCCTGTATTACGCGGATTCCACCCTGACGCAGGTCTCGGACAGCAGCCGCATCGTCCTTGCCAAGGGACACCTCATCTCCGGGGGGGCACAGGCCCGCTGGGTGGCAACGGAGATTGATTCCTTCCACGTCCACTTCGAGCCACAGGCTGGGGTGCAGAACTCCTTTACGTGGACGTACGAGTCGCCTTCGGCATGGACGGCCACGCTGCGCTGGACGGAAGACGGGCAGCCGATGCAGCGGGTGTACCAGATGCAGCGGCTGGGGTCCTGATTAGAGGCCCGGTGCCACCTTGTCCGTCGCAGCCAGGGGCTGGGCCGGTGCCGCCAGCAGGGTTTTGAGGGCCTCCAGCGCCGCCGACGGGGTGGGCACTGCCTGGAACAGCGTCCGGTGGGCCTCCTGGGCGAAACCGGTGCGGATGAAATGGTCGAAGAGGGCGAGCAGCGGGTCGAAGAAGCCGCCAGCGTTGACCAGCAGGATCGGGCGGGCATGGTAGCCCAGTTGCTTCAGCGTGAGCACCTCCATCAGCTCTTCGAGGGTGCCAAACCCGCCAGGCAGCACCAGAAACGCCTCGGCACGGGTGAACATGATGGCCTTGCGCTCCTGCATCGTCCGGGTGACGATCAGTTCATCGGCCACGTCGTAGGCCACTCCCTCGATGGCCTTGAGCGCTTCCGGGATCACCCCCGTCACATGACCCCCGGCAGCGTGGACACTCCGGGCCAGCACCCCCATCAACCCGACGTTGCCGCCGCCGTAGATCAGCCGGTGTCCCCGTGCGGCCAACTGCTGCCCCATCGCCTCCGCCAGGGTGAAATACACCGGGTCCACCCGGTTGCTGGATGCACAGTAGACGCAGACGAGAGACATGGGGGGATTGCGGATTGCGGATTGCGGGAAGCGATCTTTTCCCCCCTCCTGAGAACTGGAGGGCTTGACCGATCTCATGAGGTCGGTCAGACGTGGCAATCTCAACAGTGGGACTGCTTCCACGCCGCTGCCCGGTGGCGATGGCGAGATCACAAGTCTTCAACAGCCAACAGCTAACAGCTCTTTTCTTACGGGCGGAGCGGGCGCATCACCACCTCGGAGATGAGGTAGTGGTCCGGAGCCTCCAGCAGGTGGAGGACGGTGGAGGCGATGTCGTCGGCGGTCATGGGATGGCGGCTGCCGGAGGCCCCGGCCACCGCTGCGAACTCGGTATCGACCGAGCCGGGGTAGACGCAGGTCACCTTGATGCCATCGTTGCGGACTTCCTTCATCAGGGCCTCGCTGAACCCACGCAGGCCAAACTTGGTGGCATTGTACGCGGCAAGGTTCGCGTTCCCTACCAGTCCGGCCACCGAGGCAATGTTGACGATGTGTCCGCCGAAGCCGGTGGCGGCGTTCTGGACTTTCAGGGTGGGCAGGGCCGCTTTGGTGCAGAGGAAGACGCCGCGCAGGTTCGTATCGAGCTGTGCATCCCAGTCGTCGGCAGCCAGGGTGTCGAGCGGGCCGAACCGCCCCAGCCCGGCGTTGTTGATGAGCACATCGAGCCGTTCGCCCTCCCGGAGCACGGCATCGAAGGCAGCCTTGACATCCGACTCCTCGCGCACATCGCACGCGACGGGATGGAACCGTGCACCGAGGCTTTCCTGCAAGGCCGAGAGCCGGAGCACACGCCGGGCCAGACCGAAGACCTGGGCACCGTGCGCGACGAGCATCTGCGAAAACGCCGCGCCCAGGCCACTGCTGGCCCCGGTCACGACGGCCACTTTGTTGTGAAGGTCCATTTGAGATTGCGGATTTGGGGTTTGCGGATCTTCCGATCTCGGATTGCGGATTTTTTCAAGTACCAAGCCCCACCAGCCAATAGCTAACAGCTAACGGCTATCTTCCCAAGCACCAGGTACCAGCTATCCTTCCCCGCATCATCCCTTCACGTTCCGCCCTTGAGCCGTTCTGGATGGGCCTTGAGGAAGGCATCCCAGGTCTTGTGGGCGGCGGTGCTGGTGCCATGCTGGCGGCGGTGGGCATGGCAGAGGGCTACGGCCAGGGCATCGGAGGCATCGAGCGTATCCTTGGGGGCTTGCTCTTCGAGGTGAAGCAGGTGCCGCAACATGTACCAGACCTGCTCCTTGTCCGCATTGCCGTTGCCGGTGACGGCCTTTTTCACCTCTTTCGGGGTGTACTGGGTCACCGGAATCTCCCGGTTCAGCGCGGCGAGCATGGCAGCAGCCTGTGCCCGCCCCAGCTTCAGCATCGCCTGCGGATCCTGCCCGTACACCGGCATCTCGACGGCGCACTCATCCGGCAACGTGCGTTCGATCACTGCGGTGAGACGGTCGTAGAGGCTTTTCAGGCGCAACTGATGGTCCTCGTGCAAGCCCAGCCGCAAGGCCCCGTATTCCAGCAACTGCTCCTGCCCCGGCCCAACGACCTCCACCACCCCGTAGCCGGTGATGCGTGAGCCAGGATCGATGCCGAGGATGCGCATGGGTTCAAGGTCGGATGGCAGATTCTTTACCCCGCACCCCGTCCCGACAACGGATTGCAGACGGCCAGCAGCAGAGACCGAACGGCTGTCCGCACCAAAATATACGCCCTGCCGGGGCTGTTGATTGCGTTGTTTTTCAACGCTACCTTCTCACGCCATCGTTTGGCCCGGAGACCCCACCCGCCTTTTCCCTGCTGCACCATGTCCATTGCCCTTAAGCCCCGCCTCACGTTCTGGCAGATCGTCAACATGAACTTCGGGTTCTTCGGAATCCAGTACAGCTTCGGCCTGCAACAGAGCAACATGAGTCCAATCTACCGCTACCTGGGGGCGGAGGAGGCTTCGTTGCCGCTGCTGTGGCTGGCTGGGCCGATGACGGGGTTGATTGTGCAGCCCATCATCGGGGCCATGAGCGACAAGACCACCAGCCGCCTGGGCCGCCGCACGCCATATTTCCTCATCGGGGCGGTGCTGTGCAGCATCAGCCTGTTCTGGATGCCCTTCAGCAGCACACTCTGGATGGCCGCCAGCCTGCTGTGGATCCTCGACGCGGCCAACAACATCACCATGGAGCCGTACCGCGCCTTCGTCAGCGACAAGCTCAACGAGGACCAGCATTCCATCGGCTTCCTCACGCAAAGCGCCTTCACCGGACTGGGGCAGACGCTGAGCTACCTCACCCCGACCCTCCTCGTCTGGCTGGGCATGAACAAGGACGCCGTCAACGACCGCAACATCCCCTATGTCACCGTGACGGCTTTCATCATCGGGGCGTTCTTCTCGATCAGTTCCATCCTCTGGACCGTCCGCACGACGAAAGAGAACCCGCTGTCGGAGGCGGAACTCGACAAGATGCGCCGGGCACCCCGGGGCCTGGGCGCTGCCCTGCAAGAGATTGGCGAGGCGTTCCGGGACATGCCGCTCACCATGAAGCAACTGGCGGTGATGAAGCTGTTTCAGTGGTATGCAATGTTCTGTTACTGGCAATATATCGCCCTCTCGATTGCCCGGACCCTGTTCCAGACCGCCGACGCGACGTCCACCGGGTTCCGGGATGCGGGCCTGATCGTGGGGCAGATCGGGGGGTTCTATAACTTCGTGGCGTTCCTGGCCGCCTTTGCGATGGTGCCCTTCACCCGCCGGTTCGGGCCGAAGGTCATGCACAGCTTCAGCCTGACGGTGGCCGGGATCGGGATGATGTGCATCCCGATGATCCACAGCCAGCCCCTGCTGTTCATCCCGATGGTGGGCATCGGCATCTGCTGGGCGAGCATGATGGGCAACCCCTACATCATGCTGGCAGGCAGCATCCCGCCGGAACGCACCGGCGTGTACATGGGCATCTTCAACATGTTCATCGTCATCCCGATGATGATCCAGATTTTCACCCTGCCGCTGTACTACGAACGGTGGCTGGGCGGCAACCCGGAGAACGTGATCCGCCTGGCCGGGGCACTGCTGCTCTGTGCCGCCGTGGCCGTGCTGTTTGTGACCATCAAGCCTGCTGCCAACGGGACGGCCTCCCTGCGCGGCGGCGGACACTGACCCCTACGTGGTGGCCTCTCGCCTTCCCTCCCTTCGTCGCCTTCCCGTCCACCCCATGACCCGTTCTCGATGGGCGAAAGGCCCGCAGGCAGCCCTGCTGGCCGCGCACCTGCACCAGCGGTATGCCCGTGCGTTCCGTGCCCTGCCGGTGCTGGAAAGCCGCCTGCAACGGTACCTGCCCGACTTCTGGCAGGCGTACAGCACCCTCTACGGCACCGGGTATGAACGGGTGGCCGAGGTGGAGCGGCTGTTCGACCATCTGGTGGAGGCGGCCCTGGCACGCCCCGCCGCATTGCAGGCCGTCGATGCCGCACGGGAAGGAGGGCTGGAATGGTTCCAGACGCAGGGCCAGGTGGGGATGATGCTGTATGTGGACCTGTTCGCCGGGACGCTGCGCGACCTCCTGTCACACATCGGCTACTTCCAGGAACTGGGGGTGACGTACCTGCACCTGATGCCGCTCCTCAAGCCCCGCGAAGGCCCGAACGACGGCGGCTATGCCGTGCAGGACTACCGGCAGGTAGATCCCCACCTGGGCACCATCGACGACCTGCGGACGCTGGCCTCGGCGCTGCGGCAGGCGGGCCTCCTGCTGGTCATCGACTTCGTGATGAACCACACAGCCAAGGAACATGCATGGGCGCAGGCGGCCCTGAACGGCGATGCCCAGAAGCAGGCGTTCTACTACCTGTTCGACGACCGCACCCTGCCCGACCAGTACGAACGCACCCTCCCGGAAATCTTCCCCGACTTCGCCCCCGGCAACTTCACGTTCTATCCGGAAATCCGCAAGTGGGTGTGGACGACGTTCTACGACTTCCAGTGGGACCTGAACTACACCAACCCCGCTGTGTTCGCGGCGGTGCTGGGCGAGATGCTGTTCCTCGCCAACCTGGGCGTGGATGTGCTCCGGCTCGACGCGGTGCCGTTCCTGTGGAAGTGCATGGGCACCAACTGCCAGAACCAGCCCGAAGCGCACTGGCTCCTGCGGGCCTACCGGGCACTGCTGCGCATGGCGGCCCCCGGCATGCTGTTCAAGTCCGAAGCCATCGTCGCGCCGGATGACATCATCCGCTACCTCGGCACCGGCGGCTGGGAAGGGCGCGAGTGCGACATCGGGTACAACGCCGCCTTCATGTGCCACCTCTGGCACGCGCTGGCCTCGGAGAATACCCAGTTGCTGCACACCATGCTGGCCCGGCTGCCCCATGCACCCGAAGAGGCTACCTGGCTCAACTACCTCCGCTGCCACGACGACATCGGCTGGGGCCTGACCGATGCCGACACGGCGGCCGTGGGGCAGCAGGGCCGGGCTACCCGTATCTTCTGCACCGACTTCTACACCGGACGGCTGCCGCACAGCTACGCCGAAGGCTATCCGTTCCAGTACGACGAGGGCACGGGCGAGGCCCGCGTCTCGGGCACGGCGGCTGCCCTCGCCGGGTTGCAGCAGGCCCAGATCGAGGCCGACCCCACCCGGATCGACCGCGCCGTGCAACGACTGCTGCTGCTCAACAGCCTCATCTTCGCCGAAAAAGGGATGCCGCTGCTCTATGCCGGCGACGAAGTCGGGCAACTCAACGACTTCTCCTACCTGCTCGACCCGCTCAAAGCCATCGACAACCGGTGGGTACACCGCCCGCCCATGTCCTGGGACAAGGCCGAGCGGCGGCATACCCCCGGCACCGTCGAGCACCGGCTGTTCCATGGCATCCGCCGCTTCGCCCAGGCACGCCAGCACCTGAAGCCCCTGCACGGGCGCGCCGCCGAATACGTGCTGAGAACCCCCAACGACCGGCTCTTCTGCTTCGAACGGGTCTACGACGGCGACCGGCTGCTGGTGGCAGCCAACTTCTCCGGCCAGGCCCAGGCCCTGCGGCTGCGCGACCTGCCCGAACCCTGGCGCACGCCCGAACTCTACGATGTGCTCGCGCAAGAAAATGTGACGTTCCCGTCCGGGCACCTGCTCTTTCCACCGTATGGCTTTTTCTGGCTGGGAATGGCCCTGGACCGTCCGCCCCCGCCGCTTGTCAAGACCACCATCACGCTGCCGGTACGGGCCGAGTGGGGCGAGGAGGTGTACCTCTGCGGCAACCTCCCAGCCCTCGGAAACCAGAACATAGCACAGGCCGCCGGACCCCTCAACGCCGACCGCTATCCGTTCTGGACAATAGACGTGGAAGCCCCTGCCGGATCCTATTTCTACTTTCAGTGGATCAAGAAGCGCGGTCGCCAGGTGGTGGCTTTCTCCCCCCACTCCTTCTTCATGCGACCCGGCGACCCGCAGGTCTACACCCTCGACCATGTGCTGGCCTCCTAAAATTATCGTCATTTTGACTATAATATCGTCATTTTGACTATAATTTGTTGCAAACTGTCGGCTGCCTGGAAAACAGCAAAAGCCCGCTTCTCAAGCTGCACTCCGCATTCCGAAACTCCCCTCCTTAGACAAGGCAGGGGTGTTGAGTCACCGTCTGTCTCGACCTCCCCCATGACCAATCTCATGAGATCGGTCAACCCCTCCTGTTCTCAGGAGGGGGGAAAGATTGCCTGCCGAAATCCGCAAGAGATTGCCACGTCATGGTCGATCAGGGTCGATCTCATGAGATGGACCCTGATCGACCATGCTCCTCGCAAGGACATGATCCGCAATCCGAAATCCGAATCTCCCATTTTTCCCGGACCTGCCCTCGAAGGCACCGGGGGCCTTATCTTGCGGGTTCACCTACGGCGAGACTGCGCCATGCCAGGATGGAATGCACCGACAGCGTACAAGGCCCTCAGGCAGTTCTACACGGAGATACAACCGATGCTGGACTGGCCTTCCGACCAACTTTTTCGGGCGGTTCCTGCCGTTTCTGGCTGGTCAACGGGGCAGCACCTGGACCACCTGATGCGGGCTAACCGGGGCATTTTCGTGGGCTTGCAGCGGATGAGTGAGGGGCAGGACCTGTCCAGGGGCCAGACGGGCGGGCTGAGATGGACGGGGTGGCTGCTCCTGACGCTCGGCGTCTTCCCACGCGGGGGGCGCGCACCCGCCAGCACCCACCCGCCTGATGCGCTCACTGCCGAGGTGCTGGCACAAACCGTGCAGAAGAGCCGGGCAGCCCTGGAGGCGCTGGAGCCGCTGTTGCCCACCCTGGCCGACCTCCCGTCCCGGATGCCCCATCCGTATTTCGGGATGCTCAACGCGCCCCAGTGGCTGCGGTTTGCGCAGCTTCACAGCCGGCACCATGCCCGGATCATCCGGCAGATTGCCACCCAACCCTGAGCACCATGCCCCCGCCCCCCGCCGTCGACGTACCGGCAGAATATGCGGCCCTCACCGAAGCCTATGCTTTCCTGGAGCAGTGCCTGGCCTTGCCCGATGCGGCCCTGTTCGCAGTGGTGCCCGCCGTTTCCCAGTGGTCGGTGGCGCACCAGGCATACCATACGGCCCTCTCCACCAGCCGGATGATGCGGGTGATCGAGGCCCTCCATGTCGGGGGGCTGGCAACCACGGAGGACGGCGAGGCCAATGCCATCGGACAGTGGGTGCTCGAACACGGCACGATGGTACGAGGGCGCGGGCAGGCCCCGGAACATGTGCGCCCACCGGAAGCCGTCACCCGCGAGG
This sequence comes from uncultured Rhodothermaceae bacterium, assembly GCA_964561865.1. Taxonomy (GTDB): domain Bacteria; phylum Bacteroidota; class Rhodothermia; order Rhodothermales; family CAZLRO01; genus CAZLRO01. Next base: position 16,813 of record CAZLRO010000007.1, read on the forward strand.
ACCTGGCCGAGACGCTGACGCGGGGCCGCCGCAAGCTGGCACAGATAGCCGATGTGCTGCCGGTGCTGGATAGCCTCACGCGCCGCCTGGCGCACCCGGTCTTCGGCCAGTTGAACGCCGTCCAGTGGCTGCGCGTGGCCCGGATTCATGCCGACCACCACCGCGCCATCATCCGGGACATCCAGGCCCACCAGGCCGCCGCCCTGTGAACAGCCAAGAACACCACCTCATCGTTCAGCGCACCGCCCGGTACCACACCCTGGGCGCCGCCGGTCCCGCCGTCCGCGAACTCTGGATGGTGCTGCACGGCTACGGCCAGCTTGCAGCCTGGTTCCTGCGGCATTTTGCGGCACTCGACGACGGCACACGGCGCTTCGTCGCCCCCGAAGCCCTCTCCCGGTTCTACCTCAGCCTCGGCAACGACCGTGTGGGGGCTTCGTGGATGACCCGCGAAGACCGCCAGCAGGAGATCACCGACACGCTCGACTACCTCGACGCCCTCTACGCCCGCCTCCGCACGGAGGTGCCGGACGAGGTGCGGCTCTGTGTGTTCGGCTTCTCGCAAGGGGCCAACGCGGCCAGCCGCTGGGTGTGCCTGCGCCGTCCAGCCGCCACCCGGCTGATCCTCTGGGGCGGCACCTTCGCCCACGACCTCGACCTGGCCGCCCACCGGGACCACCTCGCACAGATGAACATTACCCTCGTCATCGGCGACCAGGACGAGTTTATCTCGCCGGACAAGCAGGCGGCAGAGCAGCAACGGCTCCAGGCACTTCCGTACACGCTGCACCCCTACCAGGGCCGCCATGCCCTCTATGCCGACGTGCTGCGGGCGCTCGTCTAGGCCTCCGGCTTGTCCCCTGCCCCGCGTTGCCAGGAGGTGATCCGGTCGAGCAGGTCTTCAAACCGGGTCGGGTCGTAGCCCATCACGAATGCGATCACCGAGAACAGCCCGGCCAGACGGATGTATTCGCCGGGCGAGGGGGTCTCGAATGGGTCGGAGATCGCCAGCAGGATGCCGGAGACGATACCCAGATACACCAGAAACCCCCGGAACATCGACACCAGCGGCGACTCGGTCAGGTACTTGAGCCGCTTTTCAAACCGGTTGATCAGGTCCTGCCGACCGGATTCGTGGGCACGACGGAGCCGATCCTGGACGTCGCGGGCATCGATGGAGAGCAGGCTGGTACAGCCGCCCAGGAGTCCGGCGCAGATCGTCAGCAGGGCGATGTTGATGGGGGTGTAGAGCAGCGAAGCCCCCACCAGGTTGCCCAGGGTGAGTTGCGGCTGCGGTGGCCCCAGCGCCGTGCGAAACGGGCTGGAGTCGATCAGGATGCCTATGGCAAACAGCACCACCCAGGAGAGCAGGCTCACCAGCCCCAGCAGGGCGACGAGCCAGCGCGGCATCGGGGGCATCAGCGGCACCGTCGTGCCATGAATGACGGCAGGTCGCGGAGCCGCCGCTTCGGCTGCCGATGCGACACCGTTCCCGGTCGGGCCGGTGCGGATGCCAATGGCTTCTTCCTGCTGCTTTGCCATGACGCTACAGGGGATGGACGTGAAAGGAGGTACACGATACTCCTATCTGCGCAATTTACACTCCAAACAGGTCATTACGAATCAAGCATTTATATATTTATTCTGCCACGAACGGTTGCCGGTACAGCCAACGGAGCATCCTTGTCCGGACACCTGCTGGCGGCTGGTCTGGCTGTTTCCTATTCGGAGGCCCCGTACCGCCGTACCCGTTTCTCCAGGGCCTCTTCGGCATCGCGGGATCGCCAGTAGGCCAGGCGTTCGGCGATCACCCGTTCATAGCCGACATCGGTGGGCTGGTAGAAATACAGCCCCTGCATTTCCTGCGGCAGGTATTGTTGCGGGACGTAGTGGTTGCGGTACGCATGGGGGTAGAGGTAGCCCTCGCCATGCCCCAGCCCTTTCCGGTCGCGGTTGCTGTCCTTGAGCGGGTCGGGCACCTCGGCGGTGCGTTCCTGCGCTACGTGCTTCAAGGCGTCGAAAAATACGTAGGTGGTGTTGCTCTTGGGAGCTGTGGCGAGGTAGAGGCAGCATTCAGACAGGTGAAACCGTCCTTCGGGCATCCCCACGTAGTCGAACGCCTGGGCGGTGGCGACGGCGATCTGCAACGCCCGTGGATCGGCCAGCCCTACATCTTCAGCGGCAAAGATGAGCATCCGGCGCAGGATGAAGCGCGGGTCCTCGCCTGCATACAGCATCCGGGCCATCCAGTACAGCGCCGCGTCGGGGTCGGACCCGCGCAGGCTTTTGATGAAGGCGCTGATGGTGTCGAAATGCGCGTCGCCTTCCTTGTCGTAGAGCACAGCCCGCCGCTGGATGCTCTCCTCGGCCACCGCCAGGTCGACGTGGACCACCCCGTCGGCATCCGGAGCCGTGGTCTCGACGGCCAGCTCCAGTGCGTTGAGCAGTGTGCGAGCATCCCCGTTGGACACATCAATCAGGTGTGCGCAGGCTGCCTCTTCCAGCACTACGCGGCGGTCGCCATAGCCCCGCACTGCGTCTGTCAGTGCCGTTGCCACCACCTGTTGCAGGTCGTCGGCTTCCAGCGGCTTCAGTTCGAAGATGCGCGACCGGCTCACGAGTGCCTTGTTCACCTCGAAATACGGGTTCTCGGTGGTGGCCCCGATGAACACCACCGTACCGTTTTCGACATGCGGCAACAGGGCATCCTGCTGCGCCGTGTTGAAGCGGTGAACCTCGTCGATGAACAGGATCGTACGCTGCCGATGGAGCCGCAGGCGTTCCTGGGCAGCTTCGATGGCAGTGCGGATGTCCTTCACCCCGGCCAGCACGGCATTGAGCGTGGTGAAGTGCGACCGGGTGGTGTTGGCGATGATGCGGGCGAGGGTGGTCTTGCCCGTGCCCGGCGGCCCAAAGAGCAGCAACGACGTGACCCGGTCCGCCTCGATGGCGCGGCGCAGCAGCTTGCCCCGGCCCAGGATATGGGCCTGCCCGAAGAAAGTATCCAGTGTGCGCGGGCGCATCCGGTCGGCCAGGGGCGCCCCGGCGGTCCGAAAAGCAGCATCGTCGAACAGGTTGGTGGTCATGCAAGAAGAAAGGAAACGTCGACCTCAGGAGATCGACCATCGCAGAAGGCGGACCTCAGCCTGTGATCGTCCCATCCGCCTTCTCAGAACAGCAAGGTGGGGGCGACGGCCCGGTAGCGCTCCACCAGTTGCTCGGCCTGGTGCAGGAGCCGCTGTTGCAGCGAGGCGGGTTCCAGCACCCAGGCATGGCGGCCCCAGCCCAGCAACCAGGGCAGCACCTCGGCTTCCCGCGCCACCTGCACCGTCACATACAAGCCGTCGTCCTCTCGCACGCAGGCTTCGACCGGGAACGCCAGGCTTGCCTCCACCCATCGGGCCACCGACAGATCGAACCGGATGCGCACGGTGACCTTCGGCGGCTCCACCTCACGTGGGGTGACAGGCTGGTAGCCTTTCGGGCGCACAAACGCCTCGTCCAGCACTGCCACCGCCTCCATCCGGGACAGCCGGAAGTGCTCCACCCGGCGGGCGTCCCGGTCCAGCCCCACCAGCACCCACCCACCCGGCTGTTCCATCAGCCCATAGGGGCAGACGGTATGCACCACCACCCCATGTTGCAGGCACTCGAACCGCAGCACCCGCCCTTCGGCCAGGGCGCGCTCTACCGTCCCCAGCACCACCTGTTCCGTCGGTGTGTCGAAGGCATTGACCGGGGCATTGCGCAGGCGTTCACGCAGCAACTCGGCCTTGTGCCGGGTGGCAGCGGGCAGGTGGGCCGTGAGCTTGGTGCGGGCCGACTGCAAGGCCTCCTGCTGTACCCGTTCGGGTTGCCGTACCAACAGGTCGGTGCCCAGCAGCAGCAGCAGGGCTTCATCGGTGGTAAAGCGCAATGGAGGCAGGAAGTAGTCCTCTTGCAGGCTGTAGCCCCGACCCGGCACCGCCACCAGTGGCACCCCCGCCGCCTCCAGCACCTGCATGTCCCGGTAGATCGTCCGGATGCTCACCGACAGATGGGCGGCCAGGTCAGCGGCCCGTCGCCAGCGGTGGGCCTGGAGTTCGGTCAGCAGGGCGAGGAGGCGGCTGGGAGGATTCATGGCAAGCGGCAACGAAGGGCGGATCTCAGGCAGGCGACCTCCTACAGGAAACAGAATTTATCGCCCGGTTGCAAGCCCTGCTTCCCTGAAAATTGTCTGCACGCCTTCGGCAAACAGCCGGGCACCACCCTGGGAAGGATGGCGCACACCGTGTGCCGGAACCCCGACCTCGGCCAGGGCATACGCCGCCTTGCGTCCGACGGCAACAACGTGCTGCGGGCGCAGGACGGCCAGCAGCTGCGCCAGCAACCCTCCGAACGCCCGCACCTCGCGCGGCGACGGGGTGCGGATGGAAAGCGGCGACCCGATACGATGCGGATGGAGCGGGACGCTATTCCACGTAAAAAACTGCGGAAACCAGGGCTGTAACACCCGCCAGTAAATGCGGGCGCTGTATTCATGGTGCGGCGTGGGGTCAAGGCTCGTCGGCTGGCCCCTCACTGGAAACGCCGGGTCGGACAGTTGCGCCTCGCTCGTGAGCGGCACGCCGGAGAACCGGCAGCCCCACGGCCCCGGGGCCTCTGCCAGCAGGAACACCGGCGGCCGCTGCCCGAAACACGACAGGTAATGCCGCAGGTTCTGCCGCCGCCGTTGCACCGCCTCCGGATGGTCGAACCGGGGATCCTGGTCGTGGTAAGGGTTGAATAGCCCCGGCTGCGACGGCCATGCGAACAACTGCGCTTCGAGCAGCGACCAGACCGGTTCAAGTACCATCTACGACAGGGTTATGGGGGATCGTCCAGCCTGCGGACACCCCGGCTCATGCGCTGAAGTTACCCAGCAGTTTCCGCAACACTTCACGGGCAACGTCCAGGTCCTGGGGCCGGATGCCGTGCTGCGCGGCCTCGATGGACACACGGGCGGGTTCGAGCAGGGCAGCCTGCACCTCCCGGCCCTGCGGGGTGAGGTGAACCAGGTTGTTGCGCCGGTCGGCGGGGTCAGGCACCCGGCTGACCAGGCCCCGCCGGACCATGTTGTCCAGGATGCGGGCGATGGTGGACTTGTCCCGACGGCACTGGTTTGCCAGTTCCTGCTGCGTCTGTCCATCCTTCACCCAGAGGTGGTTCAGCACATTCCACATCTCCACCGTTACCTCCGGGTTGGCTTCCCGAAAACGCGCGGCCATGTCAGCATTGAGCACCGTCGCCGCCTGGCTGACCAGGTGGTGCAGCGATTCATTCAGTTCATGCGAAGCCATACAGTCCCCTATCCGTTGTATATACAACCAAACTAGTAAAAACGAAGGGCGGATGCAACCGTCGGTCAGGGTTGTAGCCCTGTCAGCACCGTGCAGACCTGCCACAGCCGGGTAGCCGTCGTCGCATCCAGGGCTGCCGGGGCTGGCTGGAGGGGCTTTTTCCGGTAGAAATACTGTCCGGTGGTGCCTGCCACGTCCGGGGAGAGGGCCAGGTGCAGCGTCGTCTCAGCCCCGCGCTCCGGGCGGATGAGCAGGGGGCGAATCAGGAGGTTGAGTCCTTGCAAGGGGGTTCCCCGGGCAATGTTCGTCGCCACCCAGCCGGGGTGCAGGGCGTTGGCGGTCACGCCGGTGGCATTGAGGCGGCGGGCCAGTTCGAAGGTGAAGAGCAGGTTGGCCAGCTTCGACTGCGCGTAGGCCCGCCAGCCGTTGAAGTGCCGCGCCCCGTTCAGGTCTTCGAAGTCGATGCGCCCGCGTTCGTGCGCATCCGAGGCCACGTTGACGATCCGTGCTGGGGCGCTGGCCTTGAGGCGATCCAGCAGCAGGTTCGTCAGCAGGAAGTAGGCGAGGTGGTTGACGGCGAAGGTGGTCTCGATGCCGTCTGCGGTGAGGTGGTAGCGGTTGGTGTACAACCCGGCGTTGTTGACGAGCACATCCAGCCGGTCGTAATGCGCCAGCACGGTCGCGGCGAGGGTGCGGATGGCGTGTTGCGAGGCCAGGTCGCATAGCAGCAGGTCGATCTTCGGGTTGCCCGTCTCGGCGCGGAGGGCGGCCTGCACGGCCTCGCCCTTTTCGCGGTTGCGGCACACCATCACCACGCGGGCACCGGCGCGGGCCAGCCCCGCCGCCGTAGCCCGGCCAATGCCGTCGCTGGCCCCGGTGAGGAGGATGGTCTGGCCCCGGCTCATCCCGGCACAGGCTGCCACGCGGCCTTCATCGCAGCGACGTTAGCGGCCGCGTCGCCTTTAAAGATCGCACTCCCCGCCACGATGACACTGGCGCCAGCGGAGACGACCTCGTGTACGTTGCCGGGATGGATGCCGCCGTCCACTTCAAGCCAGGCCGGGGAGTGGATTTCGTCCAGCATCCGGCGGAGGCGGCGGAGCTTGTCGGTGCTCTGGGGGATGTACGCTTGTCCGCCAAAGCCGGGGTTGACCGACATGACGAGCACGAGGTCCACGTCGGGCAGGATTTCTTCGAGCGCGACGAGCGGTGTGGCGGGGTTGAGCGTGACACCTGCCTTCAGGCCGAGGCTGCGGATGTGCTGGAGCGTCCGGTGCAGGTGACGGCTGGCCTCGACATGGACGGTGAGCACGTCTGCCCCGGCGCGGGCGAAGGCCTCGACATAGCGCTCCGGCTGTTCGATCATCAGGTGGACGTCGAGCAGCGCACCGGTCTCTTGCCGCAGCGGGCGCAGTGCCTCGACGACGAGCGGGCCGATGGTGAGGTTGGGCACGAAATGCCCGTCCATCACATCGACGTGCAGCCAGTCTGCCCCGGCCGCGAGGGCTTCGCGGCAATGGGCCTCCAGACGGGCGAAGTCGGCGGAGAGGATGGAGGGGGCGAGGATCAAGTCAGAAGCTACGGAACAGGGCCACGCCGAGGGCGATGACCATCGCGTTGACAAGGGCGATGGGCAGCAGGTAGCGCCAGCCGAGGTTCATGAGCTGGCTGTACTTGAAGCGCGGCAGCGTCCAGCGAACCCAGATGAACACGAACGCGAAGAAGCTGGCCTTGAGCACGAGCGTGAGCACCTGCAGCAGGCCCAGCACGAAGCTGCCTTCGAGGGCCGGGAACGCCTGGAGGAGCAGCGGCTGGAACGGCAGCAGGTAGCCGCCGAAGAACAGCGTCACGATCATGAACGAGGCGAGGTAGAGGTTCACGTACTCGGCCAGGAAGAACATGCCGAACTTCATCCCGCTGTATTCGGTGTGGTAGCCGCCGACGAGTTCCTGCTCGGCTTCTGGCAGGTCGAACGGGGCGCGGTTGGTCTCGGCGAAGGCGGTCACGGTGAAGAGGATGGCCCCGACGGGGTTGCGGAAGATGTTCCAGCCGAGGATCCCCCACCCGGCGGCCTGGTCCTCGACGATCTCGGCCAGCGAGAGCGACCCGGCAATCAGGATTACCGAGAGCACGGCCAGTCCCATCGACAGTTCGTAGGAGATCATCTGGGCGGAGGAGCGGAGGCCGCCCAGCAGCGAGAACTTGCTGTTGGAACTCCACCCGGCCAGCGTCACGCCGTAGACGCTGATGGAGGTGAGGGCCAGCAGCATCAGCGCGCTCACGCTCGTGTCGATGAGCGTCCAGCCCTGTGCCCACGGGATCAGCCCGCCCACGCTCATGGCGATGACCACCATCAGCGTCGGGGCCAGTGCGTGGACGAACCGGTTGGCCGTCGTCGGGACGATGTCTTCCTTGAAGATCAGCTTGAGCACGTCGGCGAAGGGCTGGAGGAAGCCGAACGGGCCGACGCGGTTGGGGCCGGGCCGGTTCTGAATGTACCCCGACACCTTGCGCTCGGCATAGACCAGCACCGAGGCCGAGATCAGGAAGAAGTTGACGATGACGAAGGCGATGAGCGCCGTCCAGTACCAGGCCAGTTCCATACGGATCAACCGTCGTTGAGATTAAAGCAGGTCAGGCTTTCGGGTGTTTCTGCGGCCAGCCGCTACTTGCCCATGCGGCGCATACTGTCGAGGTTGGCCTTGAGGGCGTCGAGGGGCGGGTGCGCCTCACGCTCGTACTCGACGATGTACCATTCGATGCCGCCGACGCTTTCGCTGAGGCTGAAAATCAGCGGCCAGTCCAGCTCGTCCTCGCCGATGAACGCATCCGGATGCGTCTTCGAGAACGGCTTGACGTGCATTGTGACGGTGCGACCGGGGTTGCGGCGGATGAGTGCAGGCACCTCCACACCGTCCACGTGGGCGGCATTGCCGGTGTCCAGTTGCAGGATCACGTCGCGGTGGGTGTGGTCGGCCAGGATGTTCCAGAGGTATTCGCCATCGAACCGCTGGAAGATGTAGTCGTGGTTGTGGTAGCCCACGCGCATTCCGTGCGGGCGCAGGTGCTCGGCGACGGTGTTGAACTGCTCGGCGGTGCGCAGGAACGCCTCGCGCGAGGAGCGCATCTCCTCCGGCATCCAGCGGACGATCAGGTTGCGGTTGCCGAGGGTCTGGTTGAACGCCACGGTTGGCTCCAGCTTGTCGCCGAGCATGTCGTCGAGGTAGAGGTGGGTGCCGCAGCAGCGCAGGCCGTGGTCGTCGAGCATCTGGCGCAGCTCGCGGGCCGAGCGCCCGAAGTAGTCGGCGAACTCGACGCCCTCGAAGCCCATCCCGGCCAGGGCCGCCAGCGTGCCCGCCATGTCCTTCGGCAGTTCGTTGCGCACGCAGTAGAGCTGCATCCCCACCGGGATCTTGGCCGCGTCGGACGAGGGACGCAGGCCGAGGCTGGCGGCGAGGAGGGCGCTGGCGGACGTCTGCAGGAAGTCGCGCCGCGAGAGGGGTACATGGGACGGGTTCATAGGCTCCGCTGGTCTGGTGGGGAACAGGTTCACACGGCGGCCCCCACCTCGGCAAGGCGCACGCCCTCCTGGCCCATCGCCTCGTAGGTCGCGCCTGCGAAGGCAGGGTTTTGAGAGGCGAGTTCCTGCATGATGAACTTCGGCCCCTTGTACGACATCGGGTGGCCGGCGTGCGCGGCGATGGCGGGCAGGCTCACCCAGCCGGGCTGGCAGTCGATCTGGTGGTGCTCGTTGTACCAGCGGTCGAACGGGGTGCCGTGCCGGTCCGGGCGGCTCTGGTCGGTCTCCAGCATCAGCGTCCGGTTCATGCCCTTGATGGTCTTGGCCGGGCGCACGCGCTGGGCATGCCCGTCGCAGTTGACGTAGGTGCCCACCGTCTCGACCACCATTGCCGCCGGGAGGGCCACTGCCGCCAGGGGCAGCGTCTGGTTGGTCGTGTGGTAATGGTGCAGGATCACGGGCACGTTCACGTCGCGGCCGAACAGCCCGGCGGCTACCGGGTCGTCTTCGAGCACGTAGACGAGCGCCACCTCGCCCGCGGCGAGCCGCGCCTGGACGAGGGCCGGATCGACGGGCTGGATGCCGAGGCGCTCACAGCCCTGGGCGTTGGGCGTGCGGTCGTCCGTGCGCAGCCAGCCGTCGCCGTGGCCGGGTTCAACGTGCGGCAGGTAGCGCGGGACCTCGGCACCGAGCGCCGCCGCCAGCTTCGCCAGCAGGTAGTTGTCCTCCACCGTCGCATAGGCCGAGCCAAGGAACAGGATACGGCTCCCTGCGACCGACGTCAGCAGGGCGGCCGCCCGGGCGAAGGCCACCTCCCAGGCCACCGGCTGCCCGTCCACGGTGGCACCGGCCTGCGGACGGTCGTCGTTGAAGATACCGTAGCCGAGGCGGTCCTCATCGGCCAGCCAGTAGTCGTTGACCGCCCTGTTGGGCCGCGCCGACACGTTGAGGACCAGGTTGTCCCGCACCCAGTAGTAGCAGTTCGACCCCTTCGCGTTGTGGATGGTGATGGAGGGCGTCTGGCTCACCTCCCAGGCCCGCGCCTTGAACCGGAAGTCCGCCGACGTGAGCGCGCCCACCGGGCACAGGTCGATCACGTTCATGCCGTAGGGGTCGTCGAAGACCACGCCGGGCGGCGTCATCGGGTAGTTGCGCACACCGCGCTCGATGATGGTGAGCTGGTAGCTCTTCGACACCTCGTCGGTGAACCGGACGCACCGCGTGCAGTTGATGCACCGCTCGGCGTCGAGTGTCACGCGGGGGCCGAGGGCGATGTGCTTGGGCTTGTGGACCTTGCTGAACTCGAAGCGCGACCCTTCCGGGCCATATTTGTACGCCTGGTTCTGGAGCGGGCAGTGCCCGGCCTGGTCGCAGATCGGGCAGTCGAGCGGGTGGTTGATCAGCAGGAACTCCAGCGTGTTCGCTTGCCCCTGCCGCACCAGCTCGCTCGTCCGGTGCGTCCGGATGACCATGCCGTCGGACAGGTCCTGCGAGCAGCCGGTCTGGAGCTTGGGCATGAACTGGATCACCGGCTGGCCGTGCTCGTCGCGCTGGGGCTGCCGCGTCTCCCGGTCGATGACGGGCGTGCCCACCTCGATGTAGCACTGGCGGCAGTTGGCCGGGATGGACATCGCCGGGTGGTAGCAGAAATGCGGCAGCTCGATGCCGTGGTCTAGCAGGAACTGGAGCGCTTTCTGCGGCCCCTCGTAGGTATAGACCTCTCCGTCGATGGTGACGCTGGGCATGGGCGTTGGGTTGGGTTGCAGGATGCAGAGCGATGCGACAACTTACGTATTCGCCACGAGCACGCCAATGGCGGTGAGGCGGAGTTCAGTCTGGTCACCGGCGGCCGCTGGCTCCTGCCCGGCATCCTCGGCCAGGTGGTCGGCTTCCTCCTTCGACAGCGTAGCGGCTTCCAGCACCCCTTCCACCACCACCTGCCGACCGCTGATGTCTTTCGGCACGGTGAACTTGTACGAGTCGTCGGCATGGCGGGCCACCAGGATGCGGACGTTCGTGCCGGTGCCGGTCTGGAGCGTGAGCCAGCAGCCCGCCGCCTGACACACCTCGGTGACGGTGCCCGCCAGCTTGACGGTCTTGCCCGCGTAGGCCGTTGGCTGCGCTACAACATCCTGCACCGGCACGGCCCCCTCGGCGGTGATGGCCTCACCGTAGGGGACGAAACCGGCAGGCATTGCCGCCTCGGTCGTGTGCTGGCGGTGGTCGGCGTGGTTGGCGTGATCAGCCTGCTGGCAGGCGGAAAGGGAAAGCAGGGTGAAAACCCCTGCCAGGATGCGGGTCTTCATGGGTATCTTCAACAGGACAGGTTCAAGGGTTGAGGGCGCGGCCCGGAGGCAGCACCGGATGGGATAATCTACCACCTTCACCCGGCTACTGTCGAGAGGCCATCGCCTCCACACGGGGATTTTATGCAATCGCCTCTGAAAACCACCCCAGGGTACGAGGCAGCAGGGCTTCTTCTGCCTGGATGGTAGGGCCGACGTGGTCATGACGCCGCAGGGATAGCAGCCGGAGAACAGGCTTGTAAAGGCACCCCGGCCCGAATCCTTTTGCGGTGCCGGGTGTAACAGTGCCTTCCCGCCCGGCACCAATGTCGCATCAACTCTTCGTCTATACTCCGATGGAACTCACCGCCCTGCTCGAAAGCGACGCTGCCCGCCGCCAGAACGTCCAGCAATACTACGGCCAGGTGCTCGGCAGCACCGGCGACCTCAAGACCAGGGCCTGCTGCTCCGAAGACAGCGTCCCCGCGTGGCAGAAACCCATCCTGGCCCAGATCGCCGACGAAGTGCTCACGCGCTTCTACGGCTGCGGCTCGCCCATCCCCCCTGCCCTCGACGGCTGCACCGTGCTCGACCTTGGCTGCGGCACCGGGCGCGATGCCTTCCTCGTCTCGAAGCTCGTCGGCCCGCACGGCCAGGTCATCGGCGTGGACATGACGGCCGAGCAACTCGACGTGGCCCGGCGGCATGAAGCCGAGCAGGCCCGGCGTTTCGGCTATGACCAGCCCAACACCTGCTTCCACCTCGGCTACATCGAAGACCTGCGCGCCCTCGGCCTGGCCGATGCCTCCGTCGATGTGGTCATCTCGAACTGCGTCATCAACCTCTCCCCGGACAAGCAGGCCGTCTTCTCCGAAATCTTCCGCGTGCTCCGCGAGGGGGGGGAGTTGTACTTCTCGGATGTCTTCGCCGACCGTCGCCTCCCGTCGGAGCTGGCAAACGACCCGCTCCTGCACGCCGAATGCCTCGGCGGGGCGATGTACGAGGAGGACTTCCGCCGGATGCTCTTCGCCCTCGGCGTACCGGACTACCGGGTGGTCTCCTCCCGCTCCATCGGGATCGACGACCCGGCGCTGGCCGAGAAAGTGGGCGCGGTGACGTTCACCTCCAAGACCATCCGCGCCTTCAAGCTGGCCTCCCTCGAAGACCGCTGCGAGGACTTCGGGCAGGCGGCCTTCTACCGGGGCGGGGTGATGGAGATGCCGCACGCCTTCACGCTGGACGACCACCACGTCTTCGAGCGCAACCGCCCGATGCTCGTCTGCGGCAACACGGCAGCGATGGTGCAGGAGACGCGCTTCGGGCGTTACTTCGACGTCCTGGGCGACCGCTCCGTGCATTTCGGGCTGTTCAACTGCACCCCTGCCACCAGCGCCACTTCCGACACCGCCGGCGGCTGCGGCTGCTGACCAGCGTAAGGATCGATACGATATAGTCAATTTGACGATATCGTCAAATTGACTATATTTCTCCGGATATTATCGCGCCGCCGCGTCAGTTCTGAGGGCAGCATCCATCAAGTTATCCACATATATGCAGAACGAGGGCTTGCTTTTTTCCATCCATTTTGTAGATTGCGCCCGTTTCCCACCGCATTCCATTGTTTTTCCATGAGAAACCGTGCTGACCGCGTCATCCGGGTGATGACGGTCGGAGTCGGGATCGTGAGCCTGATTATGTACGCTGTGCTTCAGTTGCTCTAGGCCTTTATCCACCGCACCGCTTCACCACCGCCTGCACAACCCTTGCCCCCGCGAGGGTTGTGTTTTTTTGCACCCTGCACCCGCCGCAATGCCGGTCTTGCAGGCGGCCGGGCGGCTTACGAGAGGAATATGAAAGAACTGATTATCATCGGCGACCGGGTGCTCATTGCCCCCGACGCAGGGGAAAAACAGACCAAATCGGGCCTGTACTTGCCCGCCACCGTGCTGGACCGGGAACGGGTGCGCAGCGGACGGGTGGTCAAGACCGGCCCTGGCTATGTGATGCCCAACCCGGAATATTCGGAAGGGGAACCCTGGGCCGCCCCGCGCGAGGCCACCCGTTACCTGCCCTTGCAGGCCCAGACGGGCGACTATGCATTCTTTTTGAGCAAGGACGCCATCGAGATCGTCTACGACGAGCGGCCCTACCTGATCGTGCCGCACCATGCCCTGCTCGCCCTGGTACGCCCGCAGCCCGAAGACCTGCTCGACCGCCTCGAAGGGCTGGACGACCTGGAATCTCCCCCCTGAAGCCGTCAGTCCGGAGGACCCGGATGCCCCGACACACCACACGCCCGCCGGAAGCGCTCCGACGGGCGTGTGGGACAGACCGACCGGGGGACGGGCATCAGGCGGTGGCGTGGGCCTTCTCCGTGACGCCTTCGTGAATCCGCATCCCGTAGAAGGAGCGGTAGACGAAGTACAACATCAGGACGAACAATACTACCGCTGCGCCGAGACGGGTGGCTGCGGGCAACTGGATCGCCAGCTCCACGGCCAGCAACCCAAACAGGGTGGTGAACTTGATGACCGGGTTCATCGCCACCGACGAGGTGTCCTTGAACGGGTCACCGACGGTATCGCCGACGACGGTGGCGTCGTGCAGGGGCGAGCCTTTCTCCTTCAGTTCCACCTCCACAATCTTCTTCGCATTGTCCCAGGCCCCCCCGGCATTGGCCATGAACAGCGCCTGGAACAGCCCGAACAGCGCGATAGCAATCAGGTAGCCGATGAAGAAGAACGACTCGAAGCAGGCGAAGGCCAGCGTGCCAAAGAAGACGGCCAGGAAGATGTTGAACATCCCTTTCTGCGCGTACTGGGTGCAGATTTCCACGACGCGCTTGCTGTCGGCGATGGAGGCTTTCTCCACCCCCTCCAGCCGGATGTTGCGTTTGATGAACTCGACTGCGCGGTAGGAACCCGTCACCACAGCCTGGATGGAGGCCCCGGTGAACCAGTAGATCATCGCGCCCCCGGCGATCAGGCCCAGCAGGAACGGCGGGTGGAGCAACGAGATGTTGACGAACTCAGTCGCTTGCAGCTTGTTGGTCAGCACCACAATGATCGAGAAGATCATGGTGGTGGCCCCGACGACAGCGGTGCCGATGAGCACGGGCTTGGCGGTGGCCTTGAACGTGTTGCCCGCCCCGTCGTTGGCCTCCAGGTTGTGCTTGGCCCGGTCGAAGTTCACCGCGAAGCCGTAGTCCTTCGCGATCTCTTCCTTCACGCCGGGGATGGACTCGATGACCGAGAGTTCGTAGACCGACTGGGCGTTGTCGGTGACGGGGCCGTAGGAGTCCACGGCGATGGTGA
>CAZLRO010000008.1:0-30720 GCA_964561865.1 uncultured Rhodothermaceae bacterium
CAGTCGGAAGGATAGGTTGGGGCTTGGTGTTGGAAGAATCAACCCGCCGCATCTTCCTGTCGTCTCTTCTTCTTTATTCTCATTTCCGCCATGGTCCAACTTCTGCATCCGTTGGTCCGCAGCCAACCCTGCATGACCGTATCTTGTAGTATCGTCGCCCGCAATCTACGGCATCCCCATGTTCGATGCGATCCACCATGTGGCCCTGATCTGCTCGGATTACCCGACGGCCCGGCGGTTTTATACGGAAGTGCTGGGGCTGGAGGTGGTCTCGGAGGTCTACCGTGAGGCGCGGCGGTCGTGGAAGCTAAACCTCCGCCTGGCACAGGGGCAGGAGATCGAACTGTTCTCGTTTCCGGAGGCTCCGCCGCGCCCGTCGCGTCCGGAAGCGCAGGGGTTGCGCCACCTGGCCTTCCGGGTGCTGGACCTGGAGGCGGCCATCGCCCACCTCGAACGGCAGGGCGTCGTCGTCGAACCCATCCGCCTGGATGAGATCACCGGCAAACGGTTTACCTTCTTCCCCGATCCCGACGGGCTGCCGCTGGAACTGTACGAAAGCTGACGCCCGCCCTGACCCGTTTCCCGTATGGCTATCGCAGCACACACCCATCTGGAGGTCCTGCTGGCGGACCTGCGCGTCCTCGGCCGGGACACCGGGGCGCTGGTGGCAGGCCTGAGTGAGGCCCAGCTCCGCTGGCGGCCAGCCCCTGAACAGTGGGGGATTGCCGACTGCTACGAACACCTGATCCTGTCCAACAACCTGTATTTCCCGCGACTGCGCGAAGTGCTGGCCGCTGCCGCCCGGACGACCACGCCAGGGGTGTACCGCCCCCGGCTGTTCGGACGGCTGTTCATCTGGTCGGTGGGGCCGCACAACCGGATGCGGGTGAAGACCTTCCCTTCGCTCGTGCCCCCACCGGCGGCGGCAGATGCCCCGCAGCGGTTTCAGGCCCAGCAAGATACCCTGGCGGCGTTGATCGAAGCGGCTCGCCACGTCGATCTGCAGCAGGTGCGTGTGGTATCGCCGGTGGATGCGCGGTTTACCTTTACCCTGGGGGAATGCCTGCATTTCCTCGTGGCACACCAGCAACGGCATGTCGCACAGGCCCGGCGTGTTCGGGACGCCCCCGGATTCCCGGCGGCCTGACGGGTGCGAAACGTTGTCGAACCCGGCGCGTTCTGCCCTTCATCTGGCCCTGCTGATCCCTCTTTTGCACCCTGCACCCATGCTGCCTCGCCTGCTGAACCTTGGCCTTCTGGTCGCTTTCGTCCTGGTCAGCGCCCTTGTCTGGCCGACCCTGCCAGACACCCTGCCAGGCCACTTCGACCTGCAAGGGAATGCCACGCACTGGGACGGCAAGGACACCTGGTTCTATCTCCCCATCTTCGCCCTGGCCCTGACGGGGCTGCTGTTCTTCTTCGGGCGCCTCATTGCCCGCCGTCCCGACCTGATCAACATGCCGGACAAGGACCGCTTCCTGCTACTGCCCCCGGAAGACCAGAAACCAGTTATCCAGACCATCCAGTCCGGGTTCTGGATGCTGGGCACGCTGGGCACGTTTGTGATGGGGATGATCCAGTTCAGCACCTACCAGACCGCCGTCGGGCAGCCCAGCCAAGGGTTCTTGGTCGCCATCATCGTCGTGAGCATGATCGCCCCGCTGGCCGTGCTCATCCCGATGCTGCTCAAGATTCAGGAGAAGATGGACGAGGCCGTGCGCAAGCTGCCGAAGGAGCCGCCCGTCCAGCGCCAGCTCTACCGCCGTCCACAGTGAGGGGGGCAATGCTTTCGTGTTTTTCGCCTGCTTGTGCTGGTGTCTCCCCTTCCAAGTTGTACTTTTTGCCAGCGTGTATCCCTGGTCGAGAGCGTCCCCCATGATTACCCGGCTCAGTGCAAAGTGGTTTAAGTCCTGGGCAGACCTTTCAGGGCTTCAAATGGCCCCCCTGACGGCGTTTTTTGGCACGAACAGTTCGGGCAAGACCAGCCTGCTCCAGGTGCTCCTGCTGCTGAAACAGACCGTCGAATCGGCAGACCGGGCACGGGTTCTACACACTGGAGATGCCCATACCTATATCGATCTGGGTACGTTCTACGATCTTGTGTATGAGCACGCGCAGCCAGGAAAAATTGAGATCGGGTTGGAATGGGAGTTGTCATCCCCCCTGAAGATTGACGATCCGGAGACCTCCCGAAAAACACGCTTCGAGATCAAGGAACTGGCGTATGCAGTTTCGATTGCCGGAAGCCGTCAGGAAGGGATTGGGGTAGAAGAGTTCAGCTATTGCTTTCAGTCCGGGGCGCAACCCTATCGTTTCGGTATGCAGCGCCAGCGCCGAGACAACCAGCGTAAGGAAGAATACAGCCTGGTATCCGACGGATATCTGAAGCGGGTTCCGGGGCGTCCCTGGCCGCTTCCCCGGCCTGTGAAGTCCTATGGATTCCCGGATCAAGTAACCGCTTATTTCCAGAATGCCAGCTTTCTGCCCCGCATCTCGTTTGCTTTTGAGGAGTTATTCCAGCACACGTATTACCTGGGTCCCCTGCGCGAGTATCCCCGTCGTACCTATGTATGGGCCGGTGATGAACCACAGGATGTAGGGCAGCGGGGTGAATCGGCTATCGCAGCGCTGTTGGCGACCCGTAATCGTGAAAAAATCAGCCGCGGATATCGGAAGAAACGGCAATCCGTCGAAGAACGGGTGGCCGAATGTTTACGCGACCTGGGGCTGATCCACCGTTTCGAGCTGATTCCAGTAGCCGAGAACCGGAAGGATTATGAGGTTTGGGTGCAAACCACCGCACAGACGGCAAAAGTGCGCATCACCGACGTTGGGTTTGGTGTTTCGCAGCTTTTACCCGTGTTGGTCCTCTGCTATTACGTTCCGGAAGGGTCAACCCTGATTCTGGAGCAGCCGGAAATTCACCTCCATCCGGCGGTTCAGGCCGGGCTGGCCGACGTGTTCATCGACGCCATCAAGACCCGCAAGATCCAGATCATTGTAGAGAGCCATAGCGAGCACCTGCTGCGCCGCTTGCAGCGGCGTATTGCAGAAGGAACCTTTAAGTCTGACCAGACCGCCTTGTACTTCACCCGGATGGACGGCAAGACCTCGCGCCTGGAGCGCCTGGAGGTGGATTTGTTCGGCAATATTCTCAACTGGCCGCAAAACTTCTTTGGCGATGAAATGGGCGACCTGGTTGCCATGACGCAAGCTGCTGTCCGGCGAAGATCAGGTGGTGATGGGGCCACCCCTCTCACCATAGAGCCAACCACGTCTGAATGAAGTACGTGGTAGACACCAACGTACTGGTGGTTGCCAATGGGCGAGCACGCCATGCCACCCCGTCGTGTGTGTTCGCCTCTGTGCAAATGCTTGGGATTCTGGAGCGTGAGGGGACGATTGTGCTGGGTGATGAATGGCATATTCTGGGCGAATATGGAAAAACGCTTGGAAATAACAGGTAGCAACCCGGGGTGGGAGATGCTTTCCTGAAATGGGTGCTTACCAATCAGGCCAACCCCGGTCGCTGCGAACAGGTCCACATTACCCCCAGAGGAAACTCCTTTGCCGAATTTCCCAACGATCCAGCGCTTCAGGGGTTTGACCCGTCTGATCACAAGTTTGTGGCGGTGTCCTGTGCCCATCCTGAACACCCTCCTATCCTGAACGCGGTCGATTCAGATTGGAAGCATGTCCGGCAGGCGCTGGCATTCCACGGGGTCACGGTCGAAGAGTTGTGCTGAGGGGGGTATCTGTTCCTGTGTCTGTATTTTCACATCGCCCGCCCGGATCCCGTGCCCGGCGAGAACGTATGTGTCTAATACTGTGTGCCCGCCGTTCCTGCTGCCCGTGAAATCATGGACGAACGCATCATCATCCGGGGTGCCCGTGCGCATAACCTCAAAAACATCGATCTGGACCTTCCACGCGGGCAGCTGGTGGTGATCACGGGCCTCTCAGGCTCCGGCAAGTCGTCGCTGGCCTTCGACACGATCTATGCCGAGGGGCAGCGGCGGTACATGGAGAGCCTGAGCGCCTATGCCCGGCAGTTCCTCGGCATGATGGAGCGGCCCGACGTGGACTTTATCGACGGCCTCAGCCCGGTCATCGCCATCGAGCAGAAGACCGTCAGCCGCAACCCGCGCTCGACGGTGGGCACGGTCACCGAGATTTACGACTTCCTCCGCCTGCTGTTTGCCCGTGCGGCCACGGCCTATTCCTACGTCTCCGGCCAGCCGATGCGCAAGCAGAGCGACGACGAGATCATCGACGGCATCCTGGCGCTGCCCGAAGGGGCGAAGGTGGCATTGCTGGCCCCGCAGGTGAAAGGCCGCAAGGGGCATTACCGCGAACTCTTTGAACAGATCGGGCGGCAGGGCTTCGAGCGGGTGCGGGTCGATGGGGCGCTGCGGGAGATCCAGGCAGGCATGAAGCTCGACCGGTACAAGACCCACGACGTCGAAGTAGTGGTAGACCGGCTGGTGATCCGGGACGGCCTGCGGCCCCGCGTGAGCCAGTCGGTCACGA
This sequence comes from uncultured Rhodothermaceae bacterium, assembly GCA_964561865.1. Taxonomy (GTDB): domain Bacteria; phylum Bacteroidota; class Rhodothermia; order Rhodothermales; family CAZLRO01; genus CAZLRO01. The sequence continues at coordinate 4,531 of CAZLRO010000008.1, forward strand.
CGGCGCTGGGCATGGGCGGCGGCTCGCTCATCGCCGCGCTGCTGCACGAGGACGGCTCGATGGAAGACCGGGTCTTCAGCCGCAACCTTGTCGATCCCGAAAGCGGCCTCTCCTACGACGACCCCTCGCCCAACACCTTCTCGTTCAACTCGCCCTACGGGGCCTGTCCAGACTGCAACGGCCTCGGCACCCGGCTCGAAGTCGACCCGCTGCTGGTCATCCCGAATGCGTCCCGGACGATCCAGGAAGGGGGGATCGCACCCCTGGGCAAGCCCCGCGACATCTGGATTTTCAGCCAGCTGCGGGCGGTGGCGCAGCGGTACGGGTTCTCGTTCGAGACGCCGCTGAACCGGCTGGACGAGACGCACCTGCACCGCATCCTGCACGGGGCGGGGGACGAACAGTTCGAGATCGTCTACAAGTACAAGGAGCGGGAGGTCGTCTACCAGCATCGGTATGCCGGGGTGTATGCTCACCTGTGGCAGACGTGGGAGAACACCACCTCCCCCGGTTCGCGCCGGTGGGCCGAGTCGTACATGCGGGTGATGGCCTGCCGCACCTGCGGGGGCGGGCGGCTCCGCCGCGAGAGCCTTGCCTACCGCCTCGGCCAGCACAACCTCCACGCGCTGGTGCAGATGGACCTGGGCACGCTCCGGCGGTTTTTCGAGGCGCTGGACCTGCCCGAACGGCAGGCGCGCATCGCCCAGCCCATCGTCAAGGAAATACAGGAGCGGCTGGACTTCCTGCTCAACGTGGGAGTGGGCTACCTCAGCCTCGACCGGGCGGCCCGGACGCTCTCTGGCGGCGAGAGCCAGCGCATCCGCCTCGCCACCCAGATCGGTACCCAGCTCACCGGGGTGCTCTATGTGCTCGACGAACCCAGCATCGGGCTGCACCCCCGCGACAACACCCGGCTCATCGACTCGCTCAAGGTCCTGCGCGACCTGGACAACTCGGTGCTTGTCGTGGAGCACGACCGGGAGATGATCGCCTCCGCCGATTTCGTGGTAGACCTTGGCCCGGGGGCTGGGGAGCACGGGGGGCAGGTGCTGGGGGCCGCCCCCCCCGCCGCGCTGCCGCCGGGCCGCAACGGCCATACAAGCCTCACGGTGGCCTATCTGCGGCGGGAACGGCAGGTGTACCTTCCTCCGGAACGCCGGACGAACAACGGCCATCACCTCGTGCTGCACGGGGCCACCGGGCATAACCTCAAGGGCGACCCGCTGTCCCTGCCGCTGGGCACGCTCATCTGCGTCACCGGGGTCTCCGGCTCCGGCAAGAGCAGCCTCATCAACCAGACGCTCTACCCGCTGCTCGCCAGCCACTTCCACAAGGCGAAGCTGACGCCCTTGCCCTACGACCGGGTGGAAGGGCTGAAGCACATCGACAAGGTCATCGACATCGACCAGAGCCCCATCGGGCGTACTCCCCGTTCAAACCCGGCCACGTACACCGGGCTGTTCGGGCATATCCGAGACCTGTTCGCGCAACTGCCAGAGTCCCGCATCCGGGGCTACAAGCCGGGACGCTTCTCGTTCAACGTCAAGGGGGGACGGTGCGAGACGTGCAAGGGTGCGGGCATCGTCAAGCTGGAGATGAACTTCCTGCCGGATGTCTATGTAGCGTGCGATACCTGCAAGGGCCGCCGGTACAACGCCGAGACGCTCGAGGTCCGCTACAAGGGCCGGCATATCGCCGACGTGCTGGACATGACGGTGTCGGAAGCGCTGACGTTTCTGGAGAACGTGCCGCGTATCGAGCGCAAGCTGCGCACGCTGGACTCGGTGGGACTCGGCTATGTACGTCTGGGGCAGCAGGCCACCACCCTCTCCGGCGGTGAGGCGCAGCGCATCAAGCTGGCGCGTGAACTCTCCCGTCCCGGCACAGGCAAGACCCTCTACCTGCTCGATGAACCCACCACCGGGCTGCACTTCGAGGACGTGCGGCACCTGCTGCTCGTGCTCGACGCCCTCGTGCGCAAGGGCAACACGGTGCTGGTCATCGAGCACAACCTGGACGTGGTGAAGGTGGCCGACCATGTGATCGACCTCGGACCCGATGGGGGAGAGGCCGGGGGGTACATCCTCTTTACCGGCACCCCCGAAGCCCTGGCCGACACCGATACCTATACGGGTCGTTACCTCCGGGAGGAACTCCAGCACGCCACACAGGCCACCGAGCAAGAGGTGCTCGACCTCGACATGCTGGCAGGGGAAGACGATGAGGCGGAAGAAGAGGTGGACGAAGATGAGTCCGAGGCGGTAGCGTAGTCCCCGGACGCACAAGGGCGCGAAAGGGGCGCCCTGCACCCTCACCCACCGGGGTGCCCCGTGTCTGTATTCCGACCAGCCGTCTCCCGGATGCCGGGGCAGGGTTATTCGGAGGGTGCGTTAGGGTCGTTGCCCGGGGGCTTCTCCCGGCGGGGGTCCGGCGCGTCTGGCGACGGCGGACGGGGGGAGCGGCGTGGGCCGCGGCGCTGGTTGCGGGAGGGCGTACCCGATTCGGATGCTTTGCGACGTGGTTGAGCAGCCTCCGGTGCCGGGGAGGGAACTTCCGGTGGGGGAGGGGGCGGCGTCTCGCTCCGGGGAGGCGTCGGGTGAGCCGGACCTGGGGGCTGGGGACGGGATGGCTGCTGGCGGGGCGGGTTCGGTTTGGGGGACACGCCGCGCCGGGGGGGCTCCGCAGGTGGTGTCTCTGGCCGGGCTGGAGGGGACTTCGGGCTGGGGCGGCGGGGTGGATTGTTCGCCGGGGGGCGCTGTTCCGGACGTCGTTGTTCCGGGCGGCGTGGTGGCGGGCCGTCTGCCGGGCGATGGGGCGGCGCGTTGCGGGATAGGGACGGCGGTGGACGCTCTCCAGCAGGGCGGGCAGGCGGGGGCGCTGCCTTCGGCGGGGCCACAACTTCGGGACGGGCGGGTGGCAGGGCAAGCGGGGCCGCCTTCGCCACCGGCGACAGCCGCCAGGCCGTCGGCTCCAGCGATGGGTCCTGGTTCACCCGCACCCGTACAAAATACTTCAGCCACCAGCGGGTGGGGATGGACGGCAGCTTGCGGTTGAGATAGGCCGCCGTGAAGGGATGGACCGTCAGCACCACCGCATCCGGCTTCTGGTGCTGTTTGAGTTCGAGGATGCGCTGCTCAATGTCCCGCACAAGCTGTTCCGGGTCGATGGGCCGGGGGGGTGAGGCGGGCGGGGGGATGGTCTGCGTGGGAGGCGTTGCCGGGGGTTCCGGCACGGGCGGACGGGCGGGCGCGGCCCCCGCCGCGGCCTCCTTGCCATTGGCATCCCCGAAGCGGGTGTTGAGGCTGGGCCGCAGCCGCTGCCGGGTGATCTGCATGATCCCGAAGTCACTCATCGGCAGCACCTTCGTCACGGCCCGGTCGCGGCGGAATTCCTTGCGGATTTCCTCGTAGAGCTTGCGGCGGTTCCGCTCGTCCCGCATGTCGATGAAATCCACGACGATGATCCCGGCGATGTCGCGCAGGCGGAGTTGCCGGGCGATGATCCGTGCGGCCTCGAGGTTGACCCGGCGCGAGTTCTGTTCCTGGGTCATGCCCTGTCCGGCGCGTCCGGAGTTCACGTCGATGACATGCATGGCTTCGGTCTGCTCGAAGTAGAGGTAACCTCCGGAGGGGAGGTTGACGCGGCTGTCGAAGACCTCGGCCACGGCCCGGTCGAGCTTGGTTGCCTCGAAGATGCCCTGGCGCCCCTGGTACAGTTGCACGGCCTGCACCATGTCGGGGGCTACGGCCTGCACGTAGCTCTTGATGTTGCGGTACAGGCGCTGGTCGTCCACGAGGATGCGGTCGTAGTCGTCGGAGAACAGGTCGCGGATGACCGAAGAGGCCATGTTGACGTCTTCATAGGCCACAACCGGAGGGCGCGGCTTGCCCTGCAACTGCTCCTCGATCTTGCGCCATTTCTCGAGCAGGAGTCGCAGGTCGGTGTCCAGTGCCTTGGCGTTCTTGTCTTCAGCAACGGTGCGGACGATCACCCCAAACCCTTCGGGCAGCAGGCTTTTGGCGAGTGCCCGGAGGCGCCGCCGCTCCTTGAACGAGGCGATTTTCTTGGAGACGGCCACGTAGTCGGCCATCGGGACCAGCACCAGGAAGCGTCCGGCCAGCGAGATGTCCGTCGAGACGCGGCTGCCCTTGTGCGAGATCGGCTCCTTGCTGATCTTCACCAGGATGCGCTGGTCGCGCCGGAGGTGGGTATACAGCTCTGGAACAGGCTCCGCAGGGGAGGGTGGGGGGTCGGGCGCCGCTGGGGGGCGGGGGGGCGACGCGGCCGGGGCGATCCGTTGGGGCGACGCGGCCAGAACGATCCGCTGGGGCAGGGCGGCACGGGCCGCGGGTGGCGGGCTTTCCGGGGGTGCAGGTGCGGCGGCAGGTTCTGGTGGGGCCGAGGCGACGGCAGCAATCGGTGACTCCACAGCTTCTTCGGGCAAGGCAGCGTCTTCCGGGGTACGGTGGCGCCCCCGTCGCCGGCCGCCGCGCCGACGCCGCCGCGCTGACGCCGCTCTTGTGGTTTCCGGGGCTTCCGACACGGCATGTGCGGCCGGCACTTCGCCCGGAGATTCGGCAGGATCGGCATCGTCCTCGGCTGCCGGATGGTCCGGGCGCACTGCTGCAACGTGGGCCTGTTCGAGCGCCGTTGCCTCCTCTTCGTCCTCAAACTCCTCGCCCCCGCCGCTGCGGGGACGCTGCGGACGGTGCCGCAAGCGGAGGGAGCGGGTATGCTCGTGGTGGCGGTGTACCTGGCTGATGTCCGGCTGGTCCAGCTGCAGGTAGTGCAGCCACTCCGGCAGGTTCTCCGTCAGATCCGAGAAATGCAGGAAGGCATCCTGCTTCTGCCCAATGTCGATGAAGGCAGCCTGGATGCTGGGCATGATCTTGCGTACCTGGCCGAGGATGATGTTCCCCAGCGTCCGCTCATGCTCCGGATTCTCGATATACAACTCAACCAGCTCGCCGTTTTCCAGGAGGGCGATCCGGGTCTGCTCCGGTTGGGCGTTGATGATGATCTCTTTGGCCATACAGATTGCAGGTGCACACGTCGCCCCGGGTCGTCTCCAAAACCATGCAGGTGCAGGACCCAACCGGGCTGAACGGCGGGCTGCCCCAGCAGGGAAGGGGCAGCAGGGAGGGTCGCTCCGCTACAGAAAGGCGAAACAGTAGCGCCCGTACCGTTCAGCAGCAAGACAGGCAGAAACCGGGTCGTTGCGACGGTATCCTCCGGCACAAGCCGACCCCGGAAGCGCGTGCAGCACTTCGTGATAAAGCTTGAATGAAAATGCAAGGCGGCAAGCAGCATCCCCAAAAGGATACTCCCAGCCATGAAAAGCCAGAACACCGATTCCACGGGTTAGGAGGCTTGCCAGGGATGGACAACCCGGAAAAGCCCGACCCTCAAAAAATCGAAGGATGCGTTTCCCGGTCGGGATGGGAGTCCGGACACAGACCAGGAACGCCTGCAGATGCTCTCAGGGCGCTGTCTGCCGCTAACACCACAAAGGGGGAAAATGATCCCGGCAGCCTGCAAGCTCTGCACCGGCAGAATATACAACATTTCCCGTCGGTAACCTTAGGCATGCGCCGACGCCGCTTGCTCAAAACAAAGCCCCGGCGACGGCGGTATAAAAACCCGTTTTGTTTTTTGCCGCTTCGGACGATAACTGGGGCAAGCTGCCATTCTTCTCGAAAGATATTCGCAAGGCTATGGAAATAGTTCGCATGCCCGACTGGAAACGGGCCGTCATCAAGGTGGGCAGTGCCCTGATTGCGCCGGAGGGCAGGGGGTGCAGTACCAAGTACCTGCTGGCCCTGGCCCGTTTCATCATTGAAAGCCGTAACCAGGGGCGTGAGGTGATCCTGGTCTCCTCCGGTGCAGTGGCCGCCGGGCGTGGTGCCCTCGGCGAGCGGGCAGGACAGGTGCGCCGTTCCATCCCGGAGAAACAGGCCCTGGCCGCCATTGGGCAAGCCTTGCTGATGGGGCAATGGGCACGGTTCTTCGACTTCCCGTGTGCCCAGTTGTTGCTCACCTACGACGACCTCGCCAACCGCAAGCGTTTCCTCAACGCCCGCAACACGCTGGAGGTGCTGCTCGAATACGGCACCCTGCCCATCGTGAACGAAAATGACACGGTGGCCGTCGAGGAACTGAAGCTGGGGGACAACGACAACCTGGCCGCCCATGTGGCCGTGCTGGCCGATGCCGACCTGCTCATCATCTGCTCGGATATCGACGGCCTCTACGAGGCCGATCCCCGCAAACACCCGGAGGCCCGGCATCTCCCCGTCGTCGAGAAGATCGACGAAGCCATCTACGCCCTGGCCGGGGGCACCGGGTCGTCGGTGGGCACGGGCGGGATGCGTACCAAGATCCAGGCGGCGGACAAGGCTACGGCACGGGGCATCCACACCCTCATCCTGAACGGGCAGAAAGGCGACAACTTCGAGGCACTGCTCAACGGCTTCATGCCCGGCACCATCTTTTACAAGGTCGAAAACCCCATCTCGGCCAAAAAACACTGGATGCTGCATGGCCTGCCCAGCACCGGGCGTATCTTTGTCGATGGCGGGGCCGCACGGGCGCTCGCGGAACAGGGGGCCTCGTTGCTGCCCTCCGGGGTGGTAGGGGTGGAAGGCACCTTCTCGCGGGGAGAGGCCGTCACCGTGGTCGCCGACCGGGACACTACCCCACGAACTATCGCCAAAGGCATCACCCAGTACGGAGCCGTCGACCTGGAATGGATCGCCGGACTGCACAGCCAGGAGATCGAGAAAACCCTCGGCTACTCCTACCATGAAGTCGTCATCCACCGCGACGACCTGGTGCTGATGGAAGGCTGAAGGCAGATCGCTGTTGGCCGAAAATGATGCAGCAAACGGCTATCTTCCCCGGAACCAGGCACCCAACACCAAAAAGCTAACAGCAATCTCCACCATGCAAGTCACCACCGAAGTGCTCGATCTGGTTGCGGCGTGCCGGAGGGCGGCCCGGCAGGTTGCCAACCTCAGCACCGCTGCCAAGAACCGTGCCCTGCAAGCAATGGCAGAAGCCCTGTTGCAGCACGAGGCCGCCATTCTGGCTGCAAACGCGGTAGATGTGGCAAACGCCGAGGCGGGGGGGATGTCCGCCGCGCTGATCGACCGGCTGCGGCTGGACCCGAAGCGGCTGCGCGGCATGGCCGACGCCCTGCGCGAGGTGATCGCCCTGCCCGACCCGGTGGGGGAGATGGCCGGACAGTGGACCCGCCCGAACGGACTTCAGGTCGGGCAGATGCGCGTCCCGCTGGGGGTGATCCTGTTCATCTACGAGTCCCGCCCGAACGTCACGTCCGACGCCGCCGGGCTGTGCTTCAAGTCCGGCAACGGCGTCGTGCTACGGGGCGGCAAGGAGGCCTTCCATTCCAACGAGGCCATCGTCGCAGCGCTCCAGGGGGCCTTGCAGGCCGAGCACTTGCCGGTGGAGGCCGTCACGTTCATCCCCACCACCGACCGGGCAGCCCTGCTCGACGTGCTGGCGCTGAACCAGCACATCGACCTGGTGATTCCGCGCGGGGGCGAGGGGCTGATCCGGTTCGTCGACGAGCACAGCCGCATCCCGGTCATCAAGCACTACAAGGGCGTATGTCACCTGTTTGTGGACGAGGAGGCCGACTTCGACCGCGCCCTGCACCTGCTCATCGACGGCAAGGTGTCCCGTCCCTCGGTCTGCAATGCACTGGAGACGCTGCTCGTCCACGAGGCCATCGCCGACACGTTCCTGCCCCTGGCCGGCGCGGCGCTCCGTAACAAGCAGGTGGTTATCCGGGGGGACGAGCGCACCCGGTCGCTCGTGCCCGATGCCGAGGTCGCCACCGAGGACGACTACTACGCCGAATACCTCGACTACATCATTGCCGTGCGGGTCGTCCCGGACCTGGACGCGGCGCTGGCGCATATCGCCCGCTACGGCTCGATGCACACCGAGGTCATTGCCACGAACAACCTGGCCCATGCCCGCCGGTTCGTGCGCGAGGTCGATGCGTCGGCGGTGATGGTCAATGCCTCGTCGCGCTTCAACGACGGCGGCGAGCTGGGCCTCGGGGCTGAGATCGGCATCTCCACCACCAAGCTGCATGCCTACGGCCCGATGGGGCTGGAAGCCCTCACCACGAAGAAGTTCGTCGTGATGGGCGACGGCCAGACGCGCCAGCCCATCACCTTGTAACGAGAGCAGCCAGGGTAGCGAATATCCCCTGGCACATCTGCCTGCCCTACTGCGTTGAAAATCTACACCCTGCACACACGGCAACACCTGCCCATCTCGCTGGAAGTGGCGTGGACGTTTTTCTCGCGCCCGGAGAACCTGCGGCTGATCACCCCGCCCTGGCTCGACTTCCGGATCACCAACACGGTGCCGGAGACGATGTACCCCGGCACCATCATCACCTACACGGTGCGGCCCCTCCTGGGTATTCCGATGCCCTGGACCACCGAGATCACCTACATCGACCCGCCGCACTATTTCGCGGATGAACAACGCTTCGGGCCGTACCGGATGTGGCACCACAAGCACTTCTTCCGTGCCGTCGAGGACGGAGTGGAGATGGAAGACCTGGTGCATTACGCCCTGCCGCTGAGCCTGCTGAGCCAGGTGGTCCAGCCCTGGCTCGTCCGCCCACGCATCGACGCCATCTTCCGCTACCGGCAAGAGGCACTGGCACAGCGGTTTGGCACCGCAGCACCGGATCGTCCCCTTGCATCCGGAGTCCGCGACCGGGATGCACCTTGAACCCCTGTTTGCCCGCCACCTGGCCTGGACGAGCGAGGCCCCGCTTGGCCTGGCGATTTCGCACGCCGAGGGGCCTTTCCTCTACCTGCACGACGGGCGGCGGATCATCGACCTCATCAGCGGCATCGCCGTCTCGTCGCTGGGGCATCGGCATCCGGCGGTCGTGGCGGCCATCCACCGGCAGGTGGACCGGCACCTGCACGTGATGGTCTACGGCGAGTTCATCCAGGAAGCCCAGGTGCAACTGGCTGCGCTGCTGGCCGCCCACCTGCCGCCCGCGCTGCAAACGGTCTACTTCACCAACTCTGGCACCGAAGCCAACGAAGGGGCGCTCAAGCTGGCGAAGAAACACACGAGGCGGACGAAGCTGGTGGCCTTCGAAGGCAGCTACCACGGCGACACGCACGGGGCCCTCTCGGTCACCGGGCGGGCCGTTTACCAGGACCCGTTCCGCCCGCTGCTGCCGGAGGTGACGTTCCTGCCGTTCAACGACGGAGCGGCCCTCGCGGCCATCGACGACCACACGGCCTGCGTCATCACCGAGCCGATCCAGGGGGAGGGCGGCGTCCGCGTGCCCGACGAGGGCTGGATGCGGCACCTGCGCGACCGCTGCACCGAGACGGGGGCGCTGCTCCTCTTCGACGAGGTCCAGACCGGCTTCGGACGCACCGGGACGCTCTTCGCGTTCGAAGGCTTCGGCGTCGTGCCGGATATCCTCACGCTCGCCAAGGCCCTCGGTGGTGGGATGCCCCTCGGCGCGATCATCGCCTCGCCGGCGATCTTCCAGGCGTTTCGCCACGACCCGCCGCTGAACCACGTCACTACCTTCGGTGGGCACCCGGTCTCTTGCGCCGCCGGGCATGCCGCCCTCCAGGTACTGCTCGGCGAAAACCTCCCGGCCCGTGCCAGGGTCCTCGGCGCCCGCATCCGCCAGCGCCTCGTACACCCCCACATCCGCGACGTGCGCGGGCGCGGTGCCCTGCTCGGCATGGAACTCTCCAGCCCCGCCCTCACCGCCCGCACCGTCGCCCGCTGCCTCGAACGTGGCGTGCTGCTGGGCTGGACCCTGCATTCGGACACGCTCGTCCGCCTCGCCCCCCCGCTCACTATCCCGTTCGAGGTGCTCGATGAGGCCCTGGCGGTGATCCTGGCAAGCCTGGAGGATGGTTAGGTGTGCGCGCAACTGTTGAGGCAGGGTGTCGGCAGCCCCCTTGCATGGTCGTATCTTCGACGGGTCCTTGTGCCTTCAGTCGTCTCTCCGATGCGTGCCTGTGCCGCCCTCCTGTCCTTGCTGGCCCTTGCGGGCTGTGTCACCACCGAGCAACGCCTCCGCAATGCCAGCACCGATGAGGCCGAAGGCCATTTTGCAGAGGCCGCCGACGGCTACATCCAGGTGCTGGAAAAACGCCCGGACGAGGCGGCAGCCCGTGCCGGGCTGGAGCGCACCGGCGCCCAGGCCCTCGATGCCTGGATGCAGGCCGCCCGCACCGCCGAGGCCGGGCAGGACTACGACGCGGCGCTGGAGCAGATCCGCCGGGTGGAAGACCTGCTGGCCCGTGCGCAGCAAGTACAGGTGACGCTGCCGGAACCGGATAGGCTGGCGGCCTACCGGGAGCAACTGGTCGGCGCGGCAACGGCCCACTGGATTGCCCAGGGCGAAGCCGCCGAGCAGTCCGGCAACTGGGCGACGGCGCTCTCGGCCTACGACCGGGTGCTGACCTACCCCCTCGCCCCGGAACAGCAGCAGACCTTCACCCTGCGCCGTGCCCGCGTCTGGCTTGCCTGGGGAGCAGCCGATCAGGAGCAGGGGCGCTACCGGTCCGCCTACGACAAGGCCAGTCTAGCCCTCGGCGTGCTCGATGCCAGCGACCCCCAGGCGACCGCCGCGCATAAAATCCAGCAGGAGAGCCTCGAATCCGGAGAGCGCCAGGTGGCCTTCCTCCCGTTCACCAGCCTGGACCAATGGGACCGCCAGGCCCCGTCCGGCCTTCGGCAGGAGATCAACGACCTGCTGGTCTATGAACGCCTCGCTGATCCGCCCGTGTTTCTCCGCATGGCCGACCCCGTCTCGGTGCGACGCGAGCAGCGCCGCCTCGGTCATGACAACAGGCCGCTCGACCGGGGAGAAGCCTCGGAAGTGGGGCGGGCCTTGCAGGCAGACTTCGTGATCGCCGGCGAGATGACCCGGTTCGAACGGACGGAGAAAGTCACCCGCGAGGAGCGCAAGAAGGCCCGCACCAAAGGCCGCAATGGCCTCGACACCACCTACACCGTGCAACAGGTGGATGTCACGCTGACGGCGCGCATCGAGTACCACGTCTTCGAACCACAGACACGCCGGCTCCTCCACGAAGACGACGCCAACATCACCCGCAGCTATCGCCTCGAACGCGGTGCCTTCCCCGGCGACCCGGACCAACTCGACCTCTCCAGCCGCGAGCGCCGCCTGTTCGACGCCGAAGACCTGCGTGAAACCGAGGAGAATGAGGCCAACCGGATGGCAGAAACCCTCGCCGAACAGATCACCCGCCAACTCTTCGAATACCTGCTCGCGCAAATCCCGTAGCGCCCCAGCCCCATTTTACAGGGCAAAAGCCGCTCTCCGCTGGCGTTCCGGGCGCTATTATAGTCAATTTGACTATAATAGCACCCGATGACCTGTCGCACTCCTGCTCGACCGACATTTTCTAAAGCATCCGCCGGGGGCGTCGATACTAGGGATAACCCGGTGTAACCGCTGCTATTATCTTTTTGAAGGCCGCAAGGCCCGACGCCATGAAAAAACTGTCTTGCTTGCTGTGGATGGGGATGCTGGTGGGGCTGCTCGTCTCCGGATGCGACGCCCTCAGTTCAAAGGACGAAGAAGGGGGCATGGTGATCCTGACCGGCCAGGTGCTCAATGAAGAAACCAACAACCCTGTTCCGAATGCGTTTGTGCGTGTGCTGCCGTTCGACCTGTTGTTTGAAACCGACGCGGAAGGCCGGTACAGTATCGAGGTGGAGATCGACAGCACGATGGACTTGCAGGTACGGGCCTCGAAAGACGGCTTCACCGAAGAAACCGTGACCGTGCTGGCATTGGCTGAGCGGACGATTGCCGTCCCCATCCTGCGCCTGAACCAGACCGTCGAGGCGGAGCCGACCTCCGGCCAGCCGTCCAACATCCTGCTGCTCGGCCAGTCGGCCCAGAGCATTGGCGTGAAGGAGAGCGGGGCAGAGGAGGTTGCCAGCATCACCTTCCAGGTGGCCGACTCGATGGGCCGTCCGGTGGTGCTCGACAACCAGGCGCAGGTCAACTTCCGCATTGCCGTCGGCCCCGGCGGTGGGGAGTTTATCTTCCCGACAAGCGCCCCCACCGACAACAACGGCCAGGCAACGGTGAACCTGTCCAGCGGCACCCGGGCGGGGGTGGTCCAGATCGAGTCCGTTATCACGCTGGCCGGGCGCACCATCCGCTCCAAGCCCGTCGCCATCGCCATTCACGGCGGCTTGCCGGACCTCGAACACTTCACCCTGGCCTCGGATGACATCAACTTCCCCGGCCTCGTCGAGTTCGGCCAGACCAACGGCGTGGGGGTGATCCTGGGCGACAAGTACAGCAACCCCGTCAAGCCCGGCACAGCGGTGTATTTCAAGAGCACCCATGCGGTCATCGGCGGCTCGACGTTGACGGACGCGGCAGGGCAGGGCGGCGTCACGCTGACCTCGGCCAACCCGCTGCCGTTCTCCAACGGCATCGGCGTCGTCACCGCCGAGACGGCCGATGAGAACCAGCAACGCATCTTCCGGCATATCCCGGTGGTGTTCTCGGGGACGCCTGTGGTGACCATCGAACCGGCCTTCGCAGCCCTGAACCAGACGTACCTCGTCACGATCACCGACGGCCTCGGCAACCCGCTGGCCCCCGGCAACAACGTGTCGATCCGCGTCGAAGGCACGCTCGTCAAGGCCGCCGGGACGACCAACACGGACATCTTCGACACCCCGGTCTCGTTCCTGGGCGGCGACCCAGCCAGCCCGGCCAGCTACCGCGCTGTCACCGGGCCGGGCCTGACCGAGTTCACCTTCCGCGCCGTGGAAGACCTGCGGCTGGACGAAGCCGGTACGCCGGAAGTAGAGACCATCACCGTCCGCGTCTCCGGGCCGAATGTGCTCAACGGCACGCTCGAACTGACCCTGACCGCCGGTGGTGCCGCGACCCGCACCGAAGGGGCCGTCCTGCGCAAACTGGGCAACGCCATCCAACTGGTCGCACCGGAGAAATAACCGACAGCGGGCCTTTCCCAACGTTTCCGAAGCCCGGTTCCTGCAAGGAGCCGGGCTTCGCTGGTATCTGGACGTGCCACGTCGGTGGCCCAAGGACCGCGTCCTTTCATCTTCAATGCAGCTTTATAGTCAAATTGACGATAATATAGTCAATTTGACGATAAATTTGGAAACCTGTTCGGTTCGACTCCTGCCCCAAACCCGTAGCATGGACCTGGCAGAATGGCTGTATTTTCCTCCATACCACAGGTGATCTGTGCGTTCGTTTGCCATGTGCCCATCCCGTTTTCCCGTCGTGTGGCCCTGGTGGCTTGGGGCTGTGTTGCTGCTGGGGGTGGGGTGTGGACCGGCGGCGGAGGTGCCTGCGCCCGCGCGGGAGGCGGTGCCGGCGCAGGTGCCCCTGGCCACCGACGGCGGGGTGGTGCTCCTGCCGCAGGCGGATCAGGCGGCGCTGCTGGCTGAGGATTCGCTCTGGGCGGAGGCCTTGCGCATCCATTACAACGCCCTGGTCATGGACGGGCATTGCGACACCCCGACGCTGATGCTGGAACAAGGCTATGATCTGGGCACCCGCCACACCCAGCACCATGTGGACCTGCCCCGGATGTACGAGGGGGGCCTCGATGCCCCGTTCTTTGCGGTGTACGTCCCCGCCCGCTTCGGGGAAGGCCTTGCCGCGAAGCAGTATGCCGAGCGCATGATCGCCGAAGTCCGGCGGCAGGCCGCAGCCCATGCTGCGCACGTGGAAGTGGCCGAGACCGCTGCCGACGTGCGCCGCATCACCGCGTCGGGCCGCAAGGCGCTCCTGATGGGGATCGAAGGCGGGCATGCACTCATGGCCGATACGGCCAACGTCGCCCACTTCCGCCGCCTCGGCATCCGGTACATCACCCTCACCCACGTCAACACGAACGCCTGGGGGGATGCTTCGCAGAGCCGTCCCCGGTGGGATGGGCTGAACGCGCAGGGCGAACGGATGATCGCGGCCCTGAACGCTGCCGGGGTGCTGGTGGACCTCTCGCACGCCTCCGATGCCACGTTCTACGACGCCCTGCGTGTCTCGACGGCCCCGGTGATCGCCTCGCACTCGTCGGCACGGGCACTGGTGGACAACGTCCGCAACCTCGACGACGACATGATCCGGGCGCTGGCGACCCGGGGGGGTGTGGTGATGGTCAACTTCTACGAGCCAGCGGTGAGCCGCCACCTCACCCCCGACGTGATGGCCGAGGTCTACCGCCGCCTGTCCACAGAGCACGGGGGGAGCCTGCGGATGCTCTGGCCGGTGATCGAAGCGGTCAAGCGTGCGCGTGGCCTGTCGGCGGGGTCGGTGGACGATGTCGTCCGGCACATCGACCATATTGCCCGGCTGGTGGGGGTGGAACACGTCGCCCTGGGTTCGGACTTCGACGGCGTGCCGCAGTTGCCGGTGGGGTTGCACGATGTCACCCGGCTGCCGTGGATCACCTATGGTCTGCTCCGGCTTGGGTATTCGGAAGAAGACCTGTACCAGATGCTGGGGGGTAATACCCTCCGTGTGCTGGAAGCCGCGGACAAGCAGGCAAAAAGTCGGTAGACTGCTTTGCCAGCTTGGTTTAGAGGCGGCTGTTAAGTAATCTTAATGCACCGTTTCTTCGAGGACTGCTATTTTAGGGGAGCGTTATATTCACGTCACAACAAGGACTACCCACCTTCTTTTCATATCGCAGGCGTGTATTCCCACCAATGACGTCCTGTGCGATTCTCAAGCTGAACATGTCACCGCTTGGACGGTGCAGCGGGCATCCGTCAGGCCGCCCCTGGTGCGTGCACCGGGCTTTGTTGCCTGGTCTGGACAGGCCCGTCCCTGTATCCCTCATACCTGTACGGAGGTTCATATGATTGCTCGTGTTACCACCGTTCTTCTGCTGATGGTGCTGGCCCTGTGTCCTTCCCTTGCCGTGGCGCAGGGGGTGACGACGGCCAGTATCAACGGTACCGTCACCGACACCAACGGTGACCCGCTGCCGGGGGCCAGTGTCGTGGCGGTGCATACGCCTTCGGGCACGCAGTATGGCACAGCTACCCGCCTCGACGGGCGGTACAACCTGCCCGACATGCGCGTAGGCGGTCCCTACACCGTGACCGTCTCGTTCGTGGGTTTCCGTACCCGGACCGAGAACGTCCCTGCCCTGGCCCTGTCCCAGGACCTAACGCTGGACTTCACGCTCCAGGATGATGCCCAGACGCTGGAGGAGGTGCTGGTGGTGGCGACGAAGGATGAGGTGCTCAACGCCGACCGCACCGGGGCGGCGACCAACGTGAACACGACGCAGATCCAGCGCCTGCCCACGCTCAGCCGCGCCGTCTCCGACTTCACCCGTCTCTCGCCGCAGAGCACCGGCTTCAACTCGTTCGGGGGCCGCAACAACCTCTACAACAACCTCTCGCTGGACGGCTCGGTGTTCAACAATGTCTTCGGCCTGGCCTCCGAAGTAGGCGGGCAGGCGAACGCCCAGCCGATCTCGCTCGATGCTGTCGAGGAAATCCAGGTGGCCGTGGCCCCCTACGATGTGCGGCAAGGGTCGTTCACCGGCGCGGGCATCAACGTCATCACCAAGGCCGGGACGAACGAGTTCAAAGGCTCGGCCTACACCTATCGCCGGAACGAGAGCCTGATCAGCGAGAAGGTGGAAGATGTGGAGGTGACGAACACCAGCTTCACCCAGAGCCTGATCGGAGGCAGTATTTCTGGCCCCATTCTCAAGAACAAGCTCTTCCTCTTCGCCAACGGCGAGTTTGGCCGCCGCGACGACCCCGGCTCGACGTTTCTCGCCTCGCGGGGCGGCTCCACTGGGGCGAACATCTCCGGCGTGCGGGCCGAGGACCTGGACCTGGTCAAGAGCACCCTGCAAAGCCAGTTCGGCTTCGACCCCGGCACCTACGAGGGCTATTCGCTGGACACGTACAACGACAAGTTCACCGCCCGGCTGGACTACAACCTGGCGCGTAACCACCGCCTCACGTTCCGCTACAACTACCTCAAGTCGTACCGCGACGTGCTCCCGTCCAACTCCGGCGCGAGCGGCACCCGGCAGCCGGGGCCGACGAGCCTGCCCTTCAACGGCTCCACCTACCGTATCAACAACAACCTGAACTCGTTCATCGCCCAGCTGAACTCTACCTTCAGCAACAAGTACTCGAACGTGTTCATCGTGGGCTTCTCGGCGTTCCGGGACTTCCGCAGCGCGCCCATCAGCATCTTCCCGCTGACGGACATTGAGAACGGAGCCGGTAGCACCATCACCACCTTCGGCTACGAGCCGTTCACGCCCAACAACAAGCTGGACACGGACGTCTTCCAGGTCTCGAACAGCTTCACGGCCTACCTCGGAGACCACACGGTGACCGTTGGCACGGCGCATGAGGCCTACGCCTTCTCCAACGGCTTCACGCCCAACTTCTACGGGCGCTTCCGCTTCCGCTCGGTGAGCGACTTCATCGCCCACGTCACCGCGCCGGACCCCACCGCCGCCGGGGTGCCCCAGCCCTCGCAGTTCGAGCAGACGTACTCGGCGGTTGCGGGCGTGCCAGTGCCGCTGGCCGAGATCAGCGCCATCCAGAGTGCCGCTTACCTCCAGGACGAGTTCAAGATTCTGGACAACGTCAAGATCACCTTCGGCGTGCGGGTGGACGTGCCCTTCTTCACGAAAGACCTGCCCAGCAACACCATCGTGGACGGGCTGACGTTCGCGGGCGGTGAGCGGCTGGATGTGTCTCGCCTGCCGGATGCGAACCCGCTGTTCTCGCCACGCCTGGGCTTCAACTGGGATGCTCGTGGCGACCGCAGCCTCCAGGTGCGCGGCGGCACCGGCGTGTTCACCGGCAAGATTCCGTTCGTCTGGATTTCCAACCAGGCCTCCAACAACGGCGTGCTCTTCGGGACGACGTTCGTCTCGGCCTCCTCCAGCGCCGCCAACACCACCCCGCTGTTGTTCCCCGGTACGAACGAGCAGATCGTGTTCTCGGACGACGTGACGGCCTACGTCCCGGATAACCCGACACTGCCGCCGACCTTCCTGATCAATGCCACGACCGAAGATTTCAAGTTCCCGCAGGTCTGGCGCAGCAACCTGGCACTGGACACGCAGTTGCCCTGGGGGGTGGTCGGAACGCTCGAAGGTATCTACACGAAGGACCTGAACGCCATCTTCCACCGCGACGCCAACTTCAAGGACCCGATTGGCACCTTCGCCGGGGCGGACAACCGCCCGCGCTTCGCGGGCAGCAGCTCATCCGTGCGCATCAACTCGCAGGTGACGAACGCCATCGTGCTGGACAACACGAGCGAAGGCTACCAGTATTCGCTCACGGCGCAGCTCCAGAAAGCATTCAGCCGGGGCCTCTTCGCCAGCGTGGCCTACACCAACTCGAAGGCCCGTGACCTGACCAGCTCGCCCAGCGCCATTGCTGCGACCGCCTGGCGCAGCAATCAGATCGTGAACAACCCGAACGTGTCGGCTCTAGGGTTTGCGGCCAACGACCTGCGGCACCGCATCGTGGCCTTCGCCTCGTACAAGCTGGAGTACCTGGGCCTGGCGGGCACCACCCTCTCGGCCATCTACACCGGCAACACCGGGTTCAACTACTCCTACGTCTACTCCGGCGACATGAACGGCGACGGCATCTTCGGCAACGACCTGATGTACATCCCGCGCAACGCTTCGGAGATCGTGCTCCTGCCCACCAACAGCAGCGACACGCGCACGCCGGAGCAGATCTGGCAGCAACTCGATGCCTTCATCGCCCAGGACCCGTACCTGAGCGAACGCCGGGGGGGATACGCCGAGCGCGGAGCGGCCACAGCCCCGTGGGTGAACCGCTTCGATATCAGTGTGCGCCACGAGTTCTTTACCAACCTGGGCGGTGCCCGTCGTAGCGTGGAGGTCAGCTTCGACCTCCAGAACGTGGGCAACCTGTTCAACGCCTCGTGGGGCCTCCAGAAGCTCACCAACACGACGCAGCCGGTAGCCGCCGCCGGCACGCGCAGCGACGGCACGCCGCAGTTCCGCTTCCCGCTCGTCAGCGGCGCGCCGCTGGCAACGACCTTCCGTACCGACACGGGTATCGGCTCGCGCTGGCAGGCCCAGTTCGGCATCCGCGTCGCGCTGTAAGCTCCGACACCGGACGTTTCCGTGCGGCCTCGCCCCGACACCGGGGCGGGGCCGTTTTTGTTGGTGCCAGGGTATCCCATACAGAAGCGCTCCGCCCCGGATACGCAGGCAGACCTCTTTACAATCGCCCGATAATTTTTTCTTATCCCATTGACATTGAAGTGATTTTTTTTTGATTCCCTCCGTTACCTCTAACCCCAAAGTTACGCTTATGCCTTTCTTCAAAACGCTTCTAGCGGTCTTGCTCCTCTTCACGGTTGCCGGAGATCCTCGTCCCAACTTGTCCGAAGAGGGCTACTGTACATGGTCGGCCTATGGGTGTAACTATTTCGCCATCGTGAGTGACACGCTTTGTTGTGCCCTGGCCTTCATTAACTGCGGTGATGGGTGGGTCGAGTATGGCGAGGGGGCCTTTGGTGGCTGTCCCGTCTGACCGACCTGTAAACATGTAACAAACTTTTCAAGCGGAAGAACGTCATGAAAAAAAGCAAGCTGTTGCTCATACTGCTGGGTGCATGGTGTGGCCTGTCGGCGTGTGAAAGCCCGGCTGTATCGACCCCTCCGGCCCCGCGTGTGGAAGAGGTTATCCAGGGACCACCGCCGGTCTATCAATACCCGTTCCGGACGCCCAGTCAGCTCGAAGAGGTGATCGAATGGGGACGCCTCCCGGAAGGCCCGCTGCGGGAAAAAGCCCGGCAGGAATCCAACCGCATTTTCAAGGAAGGTGCCCTGCTAGGTACCAAGCTGTCCAAAACCCTGATTGAGCAGGTCAAGACCCGTCCGGTGGACGAAGCCATAGCCGAAATCCGGGCACAACTGACGGCCGAGCAAGGGACCGAACACCATGCCTTTACAGCACAGGTGCTGGCAATGAGCCTGTTGAACCATTTCCTGGCCGAGGGGCAGTTGCACCATACTGCGCCTGCGATGCTCTCGAAGAAGTTGTTGGCACCGGAGGCACAGTCGGTGATAGCTTTTGCCACCGAGACGCTCATCGCCCAGGGCAACCCCAACGCCGACCTGCTGGCCGCCTCGCTGTATACGCTGCGGGGCTATTGGACGGAGGCGCAGCTCCAGGCCCAGGCATCGCTTGCCATGCGGGAGGCCACAGTGTGGCTCGACCGCAAGGCTGCCTGCACCACCTGTAGTGCCAAGAACCCGTCTTCCGATGTGCGCCAGCAGCAGATCCGCGCGGGTCTCGCCGACCTTCAGCGCCTCATCGATGGCTGATCGACAATCTTTACGCCGTGCATGCGGCCTCGCCCCGGTGTGGGGGCGGGGTCGTTTTTTTATGGCCTCCCACAGCGTAGCTTGCGGGAACGATGAGTTGTCTGTACCGACCAGCCGCATACCTGCCATGACCCCGTTCCCCGACCACACTGAAGCAGCGCCTTACTATTTCACCTACATCGACCAGGTCCCGGAAGGCGACCTCTGCACGATGCTGGAAGCGCAGGGCCGCGAGGTGCTGGCCCTGCTGCGGGACATCCCGGAGGCACAGTCGCGGCACCGCTATGCACCCGGCAAGTGGAGCCTCCGCGAGGTGGTCAGCCATGTCAACGATACCGAGCGGCTGTTTGTGTTCCGCGCCTTCTGGTTCGCGCGCGGGTTCGACACACCGCTGCCGGGCTTCGACCAGGACGTTGCCATCGCGGCGGCCCATGCCGACGACCGGACCTGGGCCGACCTCGTGGAAGAGTTCGCAGCCGTCCGGGCGGCGACACTGCCCTTCTTCCGGTCGCTGCCCGCCGAGGCATGGACGCGGCGCGGCATCGCCAGCGACAACCCGTTCACCGTGCGGGCACTGGCCTACATCATGGTGGGACACGTAGCCCACCACGTCCGGATACTCCGGGAGCGCTACCTGTCGGCCTGAGCCTGTAGCCCCGCGCTGAAGCCCAGGAGCGTTACCGCCTTCGGTTCGGCCCGACACTCGTTTCGATGTAGTGGAGGATGCGGCGGTACTCGTCCGTCCAACTCGACGGCTCGGTGAAGCCGTGGTTCTCCACCGGGTAGACGGCCATCTCCCAGCCCTCCTTGCCCAGCTCGATGAACCGCTGTGCCAGGCGCACCACGTCCTGGAACTGCACGTTGGTGTCCACCATGCCGTGACAGATCAGCAGCGGGTCTTGCAGGCCCTCGGCGAAGTTGATCGGGGAAGAGCGGGCAAAGGCCAGCGAGTCGGTGACGGGGGTGTTGAGGATGTTGGCGGTGTAGGAATGGTTGTAGTGCGCCCAGTCCGTCACGGCGCGGAGGGCGGCTCCGCCGCCGAAGTGTTCGGGCGCGGTGAGCAGCGCCATGAGCGTGATGAACCCGCCGTAGGAGCCGCCATAGATGAACACCCGCTCCGGGTCGATGTCATACTGGTCCCGCACATAGCGCGAGGCATCCACATAGTCCTGGAGGTCGCGCCCGCCCATGTGCCGGTAGATAGCCGTGCGCCAGTCGCGTCCATAGCCCGCCGAGGCGCGGTAGTCGAGGTCCAGCACGGTGTAGCCCTGGTCGGCCAGCAGGTTGTGGAACATGTATTCGCGGAAGTAGCTGCTCCACCACCGGTGGACGTTCTGCAGGTAACCGGCACCGTGGACGAACAGCACCGCCGCGCCGTTGGACTGGGCCGGGCGGTAGAGCCGGGCCGGGACGGCGGCACCGTCCGAGGCCGGGACGCTGATCAGCGCGGGGTCGCGCCAGGGGTAGGCTTCCCAGGCCGCAGTGGTCGAATGCGTCAGGCGCACGGCGACGCTGGTGCCGCTGCGCGGGATCGGCTGGCGGTAGACCTCCGGCGGGCGGTTGCTGTAGGAGTGCAGGATCGCCATCGTCTGCTCATCCGGCCCCAGAGCCATCTCGTTGTTGCCCGGCATCGTCGTCAGGCGGGTGCGTGCTCCGCCGTCGAGGGGCATCCGGTAGAAGTGGCGTTCGTGCGGGCTGCCCTCGCTGCTGGTGAAATACCAGAAGCGTCCGTCGCGGGAGAGCTGCGGGTCGAACACCTCGAATGGGCCATCCGTCAGGGCCGTAACCGTCCCGGTGTCCAGGGCGACGGTGTAGAGGTGGCTGTAGCCGCTGCGTTCGCTCTGGAACCAGAAGCGGCGGCTATCGGGCAGCCAGCCGCCGGTGCTCTCGCCCCCGAACCACGAGATGCCCGGCCCGCCGATCCAGGCTTCGTCGGTCTGCCGGTCGAGCAGGGTGAGCGTGGCGGTTTCGGGGTCGAGGCGGGCGATCCAGCGGTCCTTGTTGTCGTAGCTGCGCACCTCCACGACGGCATAGCGCCCGTCCCCACTCCAGTACGGCCCGAAGGCATAGAGCGTGCGTTTCGTCTGGCTGGAATCGACGGCCTCGCCGCCCATGCGCCGGTGGGCTGGCACCAGGTCATACGCACCAGGGAGCTGGTGCAGGTCCACCCGATACGTGGTGTCGCGCACCAGGTCCTGCACGTACAGGTCGAAGCGGTCCCCGGCCACGCCTACCTTTGGGCGGGACTGCACCTCCTCGGCATAACCCGAAGCGGTGACGTAGCGCTGCACCCGCGTCGGCTTCTCCGGGGCATCCTCGGTGAGGGCGAACGTCACAAACCGCCCGGAGGGGTCGAGCCGCAGTTGGCCGACCGAGCGGCTCCCCGTGTAAAAGGTAGGTGGGGGGGTACGGGCCGCAGCCTCGCGCTCCTGCGCCGCCTCGCGGGCCTCGCGTTCCACCTGCTGCTTACGGACATAGGCGAAGAGGGTCTGCTGCTGCGCCTTCAGCCACGCATCCTGGGCATCGGGCGTGCGTTCCGTCGGGGCGTTGCCGGTACGCAAATCTGTCAGTTGTTCCACCGCGCCGGTAGCCAGCGTCAGCTGGAACAGGTTGTCGTTGGAGGCGAAGATAACGGCGGTGCCGTTGGGGGTGAACCGGGGATTGGTTTCCTCCGTGCGCGTCTGCGTCAGCCGGGTGCGGGTGCGGGTCTGCCGGTCGTAGAGGTACAGGTCGCCGTCCTGCGCGTAGACCTTGCGCCGGAACGCGGCATCGTACACGTGCGCGCCGTGGTGCCAGCCGTCGAAGGTCGGGGTCGGTGTGCGGCGCGTGGCCGGGTCCACCTGCACGGGGGTGCTGCTGCCCGCCGCCACCTGGTAGAGCGAGTCCGCCGGAAACTGCCCCTGCGGGTTCCACCAGAAATACAGCACCGTGCCGTCTTCGGACCAGTAGGGCGTCTGCGGTGATGCTCCGACCCATGTCTTCGGGTCCTGCATGATCATAGGGACGGTGAGGACGGGGCGGTCCTGGGCCATCAGGGGCAGGCCGTAACACCCCAGTAACAGGCCAGCAAGCAGACGGTTCATCAGCGTTACCATGACGAGAGGCGGGAAAAAGGCAGGTCGAAGATAGCTTCCGGGATGGTCTGTGCCAACCCGATGGTTGCGTAAAGGCAGTTGCCGTATCATGGGAGGAATCGTTTGAAGCGACCTCGCTGCCCTGGTTTGCTTTGCCCGATGGAGAATTGTTGATGATGACTGCTGTTGCCCCCTTCCCCCTGCCGGATGCCCTCCACCTTGCCCGTGAACGATACGGGCTGACAGCAAGGGCCACCCGGCTGCCAGGCGAATACGACGCCAACTTCCGCCTCGACACCCCGGAAGGCCAGTCGTTCCTGCTGCGCATCTCCCATCCGGAGGCCTCTTCCGACCTGCTCGTGTTCCAGCAGGCCCTACTCGCCCACCTGGCGGCCACACCGGTCCTCACCCTGATACCCCAGCCGCTGCCGGATGCTGACGGACAGCTGGCCGGAACCTGCTGGGACCCGTCCACCCAGGCACTCCGGCAGGTGCGCCTCTTCACCTGGGTGCCGGGGCGGATGCTGGTCCACGTCCGCCCCCACATGCCCGAACTGCTGTACAGCGTGGGGCAGTTGATAGGGCAGGTGGATACCGCTTCGCAGGGCTTCACCCATCCAGCGGCCCGGCGGCGGCTGAAGTGGGACCTCGGTGCTGCCGGGTGGATAGGGACACACATGGACGCCCTCCCGGACCCGGGCCGTGCCCTCGTCGAACGGCTTCTGCGTGTCTACGGGGAGGACGTGCAGCCCCGCCTGGCCGGACTGCGCCGCAGCGTCATCCACAACGACGCCAACGACTACAACGTGCTCGTGGACGGGGTGGGCTACGCAGCACGGGCCAGCGGGCTGATCGACTTCGGCGACGCGCTCGAAGCCCCAACGGTCTGCAACCTCGCCATCGCCCTGGCCTACCTGATGCTCGGCAAGCAGGATCCGCTGGCGGCGGCCTACCCGGTGGTGCAAGGCTACCACGCCGCGTTCCCGTTGACCGAAGACGAGATCGCCCTGCTGTGGCCGCTGGCCCGTATGCGGCTCTGCGTCAGCGTGGTGAACAGCGCCCTCCGCCAGCTCGATGACGATGACCCGTACCTCCGCGTGAGCGAGGCCCCGGCCTGGCACCTGCTGGAACAGATGGAAGCCTGCCATCCCCGCCTGGCCCACTACCAGCTCCGCCAGGCCTGCGGCCTCGAACCGGTGCCCCAGGCCCCCGCCGTGCGGGCGTGGCTGGACGCCCACCGAGCGGCCTTTGCGGCGGTGACGACGCCGGACCTGCGCCAGGTGCCCGCCCGCACCCTCGACCTTAGCCCCGGCAGCCTCGACCTGGGCCTGCCGGACGAGACCGACACGACGGCGCACCTCACCTGCACCCTCGACGCCCTGCTCGACGGCCAACCGGGGCTGGGGCGCTACAACGAACCCCGCCTGCTCTACACCAGCGACGACTTTATGACCCCGGGTGAGGAGGGCCCGGAGCCGCGCACCGTCCACCTCGGCCTCGACGTTTTCCTGCCGCCCGGTACGCCCGTCCAGGCCCCGCTCAACGGGGTCGTCCACAGCCTGGGAAACCACCCAGCCCGGCTGGACTACGGGCCGTGCATCGTGCTCGAACACATGGTCGAGGAGGATGCCGGTCTGCCGCTGCGGTTCTGGACGTTGTACGGACACCTCACCCCGGCCTCGCTGGACGCTGTGCAGGTGGGCCAGACGGTCCACCAGGGACAGCCGTTTGCCTGGATTGGAAGCCCACCGGAAAACGGCGATTGGCCTCCCCACCTGCATTTCCAGTTGATCACCGACCTGCTCGACCACCAGGGCACGTTTCCGGGAGTAGCCCGCCCCCGCGACCGCGCCCTCTGGCAGAGCCTCAGCCCGGATCCCAACCTCGTCCTGGGCCTGGATGCTGCCCGGACCACCTGTCCGGACCCCGACCCCCAGGCCCTGCTGGCCCGGCGGAAAGCCCACATCGGCTACAACCTGTCGCTCAGCTACCGCCAGCCCCTCCACCTCGTGCGCGGACGCGGGGCGCACCTGTTCGACGAAGCAGGGCGGGCGTACCTCGACCTCTATAACAACGTGCCGCATGTGGGCCATGCCCATCCGAAGGTGGTGCGGGCGGCCCAGCGCCAGCTGGCCGTCCTCAACACCAACACCCGGTATCTGCACGAGGCCCTGCTACGCTTTGCCGAGCGCCTGACCGCCACGTTCCCAGACCCGTTGAAGGTATGCTTCTTCGTCGCCAGTGGCAGCGAGGCCACCGAACTGTCGCTGCGCCTGGCGCGGGCCTGGACGGGGCAGCGCGACCTCATCGTCAGCGACGGGGCCTACCACGGCCACACCACCACCCTCGTCGAGATCAGCCCGTACAAGGCCGAGGGGCCGGGCGGGACAGGGCTGCCCGACTGGGTCCACAAGGCCCGCCTGCCGGATGTCTACCGGGGGCCGTACCGGGGGGCGGATGCCGGGCAGCGCTATGCCGCCGAGGTGCAGGACCTCATCGCCGGTATGCAGGCCCAGGGGCGTGGGCTGTGCGGGTTGCTCCTCGAAAGCATCCCCAGCGTGGGCGGGCAGGTCGTGCTCCCGCCCGGCTACCTGCCGGAGGTCTACCGCCACGTGCGGGCCGCGGGCGGGGTGTGCATGGCCGATGAAGTACAGACCGGCTTTGGCCGTATCGGCGCGCATTGGTGGGCCTTCCAGCACTACGGCGTCACGCCGGACGTCGTCGCCCTCGGCAAGCCTATCGGCAACGGCTATCCGATGGGAGCCGTCATCACCACCCCGGAGATCGCGGCCCGCTTCGACAACGGGATGGAGTTCTTCAGCACCTTCGGCGGCAGCACGGTGGCCTGCGTCGTCGGGGAAGCGGTGCTGGAGGTAGTGCAGTCCGAAAACCTCCTGGCCCAGGCACACGACGTTGGAACGTACCTGCTGGCCCGCCTTCGGTTGCTGATGGACCGGCACGCCGTCGTCGGCGACGTGCGGGGGCTGGGGCTGATGCTGGGCCTTGAACTGGTGACCGACCGCACTACGCGCACGCCTGCCCCGGCACAGGCCCGCTACGTCGCCGACCGCCTGAAAGACCACGGCATCCTCCTCGGCACCGACGGCCTCGACCACAACGTGCTGAAAATCCGGGGGCCGATGTGCCTCACCCGTGCCGATGCCAACCGGCTGGTGGCAGCCCTCGATGCCGTGCTCGCCGAAGAGGCCGCCCAGGCAACATCATAAGTCCCTTATGTGTCTGAAACTGACCCCCCTGTGTGTCGTCTTTTCTCACCAGCCGCTTGTATTTGATAGGGACGTAGCAGCAGCATAAGGAGCGCCGGAAACGCAATGTTCAAACGCAATGTTCATGCCGGGAGTTCATCGGGCAGCAGGGAAGTTCGTGCCGAACGCAGGAGGTAGACCTGCCCATTCACTTCCACCTCACCTTCCTCTTTCTTCCGGGAGAGGTCGATCAACCGTTCGGCGGTGCGTTCGGCAGCCAGTGCCTTGCGAGCGATTTCAGCCAGCGGCACTTTCATGGCAAGCAGACCTTGCACCAGGAGTACAGCGATCCTACCGGCACAGGTCTTAAAAGTTCACGGCGCTGCCCTCTTTTCCATAACCAGCCAGGGTTGCTCCTTTCGGGAACCATGCCTATCATAACGCCTGTGTTCAGTGTTTCACGCCAGCGTCAGGTTAGGTTATGCG
>CAZLRO010000009.1:0-30508 GCA_964561865.1 uncultured Rhodothermaceae bacterium
TGTAATAAAAGGGTGTGTAGTAAAGCAGGATACTGGGCAGTAGCGTCAGTGGCTGCGCGAGCGCCGGGCCGCCGGGGCCTCCGCACTTTCTTCCAGCAGCGGGCGCTCCGGTGCAGCGGCAGGGAGTCGGTCCAGCCGTCGTTCCAGCACCTCAATCTTGTCCAGCAGCGGGACGGTGGCCGCTTCCACCGCCTGGCCGATCATCCGGTTCAGCTCGCTTGTGGTGAGGCTGTTGTCCTGCAGGGCGGCCATCGACTGCGTCCGGGCCTGCCACTTCTGCTGGTTGTATTTCAGCACCGATTTGATGATCCCGCTGAGCGTTCCCATCACAATGGCAACGACGGCAATAATGGCAACTTCTTCCGGCATGGCTACGGTGCGGGTTCTGACGGATTGTTTACGATTCACCTTTCGATTTCCCCAGCAGGCGCGAAGACGATCCTGGAAGAGCGGGTGGTTCTGCCAGGGCTTCCTCGAGGGCTTCTATCCTGGCCACCAGCGGGCGTGTGCCTTCCTCAACAGCCTTGCGCAGCAGGTGTTGCAACTCGCTCGTGGTCAGGCTGTTGTCGGCGGGCGACAGGGCCGGATGCGGGCTGCGGGCGTCCAGGCGTGCCTGCTTGTAGTTCAGCACCATGCGGACGGTGCCCAGCACCATCCCCACAAACATGCTAAACATGATGATCACAAATATCTCCTCTGGCATATCCCCTCAGTAGCAGGTAATTTCTTACGATGCCTGGGGCGGCCTCTCCGAACCTTTGAGCAGGCGTGGGGCATCTTCTTGCTCCAGTTGCCGGGTGGTTTCCAGGCGGGCATCGAGGTCGTCGAGCCGTTCGAGCAGCGGGCGGTTGGCTTCCTCGACGGCCTCCCGGATCAGGGCCTTCAACTCGCTCGTGCGCAACCCGTCGTGTCCACCACTGCCCCGGTCGATGAGCTGGGTTCGCTTGAAATCCAGGTTCATCTTGACCATCAGGGCGACGAAGCTGAACACGATGGCAACGATCAGGACGGGCGTCATCGGGGCGTGTCCGGGTTGAGACGATGGGGCTGGTACGGGAACTCCAGCGGGGATGTTACGGCGAATCACGGCCAATTACAAGGTACGAAAAGGGGAGCGACGACCCTGCCGCCCCTCCCCTTTTCACCGGTGCCGACTGCTCAGGAAGCGGCCAGTGCGGCCTCCTCTTTCGGACGCGGGACGAGGTCGTCGTTGCCGCGCGGGGTGAACGCCTGGAGACCGGTGATCTCCCGGCCCAGGATCAGCCCGTGGATGTCGAAGGTGCCCTCGTAGGTGTTTACACTTTCGAGGTTAACCATGTGGTGGATGACGCGGTACTCGCCGGTGATGCCGTTGCCGCCGAGCATGTCGCGGGCGATGCGGGCGATTTCGAGCGCGGTGCCGCAGTTGTTCCGCTTGGCGAGCGAGACCATCGCCGGGAGCGCACGGCCTTCGTCCTTGAGCTGGCCGAGCCGCCAGGCGAGGAGCTGCATCTGGGTGATGTCGGTGAGCATGTTCGCCAGCTTCGTCTGCACGAGCTGCATCGCGCCGAGCGGGTAGCCGAACTGCTTGCGCTCCAGCACATACTGGCGGGCACGCTGGTAACAGTCCTCCGCCGCACCGAGCGCGCCCCAGACGATCCCGTACCGGGCGTTGTTCAGGCACGAGAACGGCCCTTTCAGCCCCCTCACCTCTGGAAACACGTTGGCCTCCGGCACGAAGCAGTCCTCGAGTACAATTTCGCCGGTGACCGAAGCCCGCAGCGACATCTTGTTGTGCGTCTTGGGGGTGGAGAAGCCGGGCATCCCCCGTTCCACGAGGAAGCCCCGGATGACACCCTCCTCGTCGCGTCGGGTCTTGGCCTTGGCCCAGACGACGGCCAGGTCGGCATGGGGCGAGTTGGTGATCCACATCTTCGCGCCGTTGAGCACCCAGCCGCCGTCCACCTGCAACGCGGTGGTGGTCATTGAGCCGGGGTCAGAGCCGTGGTCGGGTTCGGTCAGCCCGAAGCAGCCGATCAGTTCGGCGCTCGCCAGCTTCGGCAGGAAGCGCCGCCGCTGCTCCTCGGTGCCGAACTCGTAGATCGGGTACATCACCAGAGACGACTGCACGGAGGCGAAGGAGCGGTAGCCGGAATCGACGCGCTCCAGTTCGCGGGCGATGAGGCCATAGGCGGTATAGCTGGCGCCCACGCCGCCGTATTCGGGCGGGATCGTCGCGCCCAGCAACCCCAGCTCGCCCATCTCGCGCGGGATGTCCTCGTGCCATACCTCGTGCTGGTTGGCTTCGAGCGCCCGCGGTTCCAGCTTCGCCTGCGCGTACTCGCGCGCCGACTGCATCACCAGCCGGTCCTCCTCGTTCAGCATCGACTCGAAGAGGTAGGCATCATCTACGTTAAAGGATGGTTTCGCCATAAGACAAAGGGTTTCATCCGGTTATGAGGGCCGTTTCACCAGGGCCAAGATACGAAGGCCAGGGAGGTCCCGGAGCGAATTTCGTGTGGGAACCAACCCCTCACCCCAGGCTCCAGTTGACGCCGCGTCCGGCTTCGGGGTCGGGGTACTGCCAGGTGACGGCCCCCTGGTCGCAGGCATACATGCAGGTGCCGCACTCTATGCAGTCCTCGAACTGGAAATGCACCTTGCCGAGGTCATCGAGGGTGTAGCAGTTGGCCGGGCAGACGTAGGTGGTACACTTGTGCGGGCAGGTGCTGTTGCAAACGTCGGTATCGACGAGGATGTGGGGACGGGCCTGGCTGCGGCCCTGGTTGCGGTAGTTCACCAGCCCCAGCCGTTCGGAGATCGAGAGCTTTTTCATGGTCTTCTACAGTTGAACAGGTGCACATCAAAGTGCCCGCCCAGCCTTGAACCCGAACTTGAGCAGTTCCCAGTACGAGGCGTGGCGCCCAATGGCGGCATGCAGCATCTGGCGCGTCTTCGGCGTGGGGGCATTGGTGATGGAGAAGAACTGCCGCCCGAAGTCGCACACGAGGTTGGGGATCATGCCCAATATCTGCGGGCCGTGGATGAGGTGGAGCGCCTCCTGGAACGAGCGCATGTCCTGCATCACATAGCTCTGGTCGAGGGCGGTGCGGTAGCGCTGGAGCGTGGCGGCGCTGAAGTCGCCTTGCTGCTTCGCTTCGACGACGGTTTCGGCGGCGAGGATGCCGCTGCGCATCGCATAGTCCATCCCCTGGATGGCCTTGCCGACGCTCATCAGCAGGTTGGCCGCCTCCCCCACCACCATCACCCCGTCGGCATGGAGGGTCTTCGGCACGGCGTCGAGGTAGCCGAGCGAGACGGCATGGGCCGAATACTCGACCACCTCGCCGCCGCGGAGCATGTCCCGCACCGCCGAATGCTGCTTGAACGTGTTGAGCACGTCGTAGGGCTTGCGCTTCTTCTCGCGCAGGTCCTTCATGCCCAGCACGAGGCCGAGGGAGACGGAGTCGTGGTTGGTGTAGAGGAAGCCGCCGCCCTCGACGCCGTCGGAGATGGCCCCGACGAACTCGTTGGTCAACCCGGCCCGGCCTGTGAGCTGGAAGCGGTCTTCGAGGGCGTGCTGCCCGAACCGGATCACCTCCTTGACCCCCACCGCCATGTGGTCGGCAGGGACGTAGGCGTTCTGCAGCCCCACCTGCCGCGTGAGCAGGTTATTCACCCCCTCGGCCAGAATGACGCAGTCGGCGCGGAAGACGTCCTCCCCCGCCCGGATGCCCACCACCCTGCCCTGCTCCCGGACGACTTCCTCCACGAGGACGTTGGTGGCGAGCAGCGAGTCCGCCGCGTAGTCGCTGGCGTCGATGGCCTCCTGGACCTTCTCGGCGAACCAGGCATCGAACTTCGCCCGCAGCACGATCAGGCCCTGGTAGGGCTGTTCGTCGAAATGGTCGGACTTGAAGTCGAGCGAGAAGGCGGACGTCTCATCCATCAGGGTGAGGCGGCGGTGGCGCACGAAGCGCTCGAACCCCGCCGCGTCGTCTTCCCAGTAGTGCGGCACGAGCCGGGCCAGGTCGGTGCCCCAGAGCACGCCGCCGGATACATTCTTGGCTCCGCAGAACTCGCCGCGCTCGATCAGCAGAAACTTGCAGTTGGCGCGGGCCAGCACCATCGCGGCACTCAGCCCGGCAATACCCCCGCCGACGATGATACAGTCGAATTTCTCTTCCATGCGTGCCGCCGGATCAGCCACCCGGTCTGTTTTCAACTCCGATTGAAAATACGAAGGCCGGGACAGGAAAGAACGCCTCCAAACGCAGCGGGCCTTTAATTTTCGAAGAGAAGCAGGGGGCGACTCGGGTATGCAGGCAGGGCCAGACAGGAAAAATTATAGTCAATTTGACTATAATTTGTCACGGGCGTACAGATAGTCGGGAAGCGGCAGAGTTGGCCGTTGGTGCTTTCTCTCGTTCCATCCTGGGCAATGATCTGGTGGCAGGAGCAGGAGAGCGACCACGCGGGCCTGGTCGAGGGATCGGGATTTGATCACCGAAGCAAGCGCAGTGGCTTGACTGTAGCCGTACCGGGCGATAGATTTGCAGGACATACGACCGGTGGTACTGTATGTACTACAGATGTTAACCGACCAAGAGCAACCTGCTCGATCCAGGAGCGTTCGTGACCCGTCCCACCCAACTGGATCCGCGCTATGTGAACCGGCGCGCATCGCTACCTTATGGCCTACGGATCGATGAAATTGAGAAGGCCGTAGCAGAGACATACCGCCTCCTGCACGGGTTGAACGATTATCTTCTCGGTGCGGGATTCCTCTCCCTGGAAGACCTCCTCCTTGGAAATTCACTCTCCGGGATCATCTCCGAGTTCTTGGTGAAGAACATTGCCAGAGTCTCCACGACGCTCGAAACGAACCTGAAGGTGGGCGGTCACCCTGACCTTCTCCCAAGGGGGCACTACACGTCAAATCTCGTGCAAAAAGGGGATGAGGGGATCGAAGTGAAGTCCTCAATCCAGGCCGGAGGCTGGCAGGGCCACAATCCGGAGGAGTGCTGGCTGATGATTTTTCGGTACGCAGTCGGCGAGCAGGAGGATGGAACGAAACTCCCGCTGACCTTTGTCGAAATCCTTTGCGCTGAGGTCAGGCAATCAGATTGGTCCTTCTCTGGCCGGATTGGTGCCTCACGGCGAACCCCACCGCTTCTCTAACCGCTTCAGGGGTCGAAAAGCTACGACAGAACTTCCTCTATCGGCTACCGGGTGTCGGAGTCGGGGTGCATCGGAACATGCTTGCGGAGCCGTGAGCTACCGAAAGGCTACGCCTGATCAACCGAACAGGCTTTGCTGAACGCGCTCTTTGGCTTTTCCGTTCACTGTGAGCCGTTGGTTTCCTTCCCCGTTGGGGACGAATGCAGCCAGCCGTGGGATTGCGGCCTTTGCCATTGCGAAAAACTCGGGGTCACTCTCAATCCCGATGCTCTCGTAGCCGTTCGCCAGGGCTGCTGCAATCGTCGAGCCACCTCCCATGAAGGGATCGAGCACCACACCCTCGCCAAGTGGAAGCGAAGCCCGCACAAGCTGACGCATGAACGCCTGGGGTTTCAGTGACGGGTGTGGCGCAATATCTTTTTCAGGAGAACGTGTTGGCGCACTCCGAATCACGTCACAGAAGGGCTGGTCTTCTCCGATCCGTCTCAGCCCACCGGTCTTCCATTTCCGGAGGTTGTCCTGTACCCGTCCTTCGCACGGCTTTCTGAAAAGCCCCCAGGGCTCCCAGCACGACCGTGGCATGACGGTGACTTCCCCAAAGTCCTGGTGTGCGTTTTTCGGGCGATCGCCTCCGCGAAGGGTTTGCACCAGACGAATGATTTCGCCCCGCTTCTCGAACCCCGCCTCAATCAAGGCAATGTACACAAGATGAGAGAGGAGCGGGTTCGTAGCGATGAACACGTGTCCACCCGGCACCAGGATACGCAGGGCGTCCGTGGCCCAGCGGAAGAAGAAGCGCTGGAGTTCGCGCTTTTCCACCTCATTGAGTACAGTAAAGCGAGGAAGGGGGCGTCGTACATACCCGTCAAGGGTTGGCGGTATCCTCCAAACTCCACCCTTCCCGCGCCGCAGCTTCGCCTTCTCCTGCGCCGTGTACTCCTTCAGTCCGTAAGGCGGATCGGTAACGATAGCGTGTACCGTATTGGGTTTACGCTCGGCAAACCACAAGAAGCAGTCGCCTTCAACGAGTTCATAGCCCGACAAGCCCCGGGCGTACCTCGCCTCCGGTTCACGAACAGGAGGGGTGTCGGGCGCGCCAGCGGCGACACTGGCGCTGTGCCCGAAGGATTCACGCAAGATGGATGCAGCCTCAACAGGATGGCTACGGAGTATCGCGCCGAGGTCCTGGGGAAGGTGACCAGCAAGAATGAGGATAGGGTTTGGATCAATCTGCAGGATCTTCGTGAGTTCCTCCACCCTCTTGACAGCGGGCCTCGCCTTTCCTGCTTCGAGCCGCGAGAGATAGCCCCTGGTCACGTGCAGCCGATTGGAGAGCTGCTCCAGCGTCCAGCCCTGCGCCTCCCGCGCCGAGCGGAGCAACGCGCCGAGCTGCGGATCAGGCGGCTGTGAACTCGTCTTCTTGGTATTGCCCGACGGCTTTTTTATTGTTCTCATGGCTTGGAATATAACAATGTTTACCGAACTGGTCAACAGTTTTCTGGGCGGCTTCGCTTGGCCTCACGGAAAGGCACAGGCTGGCCGACTACCCATGCTTGCAGTGGACGGCCTGCTGAACCAAGGCATTTCCACAGAAACGGGCAGCAGCTTGAAGAACCAAAGGAGCCGATGTACGTTGATCTTAATGATTGTTATCACACCTGCCGAGAGGCCGCCATAAACAGATAAAAATTATCGTCGAGAAGCATCCAGACGGCTACGTCGCCTATCCGGTAGGGCTGAAAGGGGTGGTTATGGCAAGAGGAGATATGTATGAAGAAGCCCTCGCCGAGGTAAAATCAGCCATCGAATTCCACATCGAGACCTCTGGCCGGGCCGTGCTTGAAGAGGAAGCGATGGCACAGGAGGTCTTCACCGCAGAAACGGGCGTGATGATCTGATACTGTTATGTTCGCCCGTACTGTTATGTTCGCCCGGCTTGCACTACCCGTTGATCCGGCGGATTTCGTCGATGAGCACGGGCAGGATCTTGTGCAGGTCGCCGACGAGGCCGTAGGTGGCATAGCGGAAGATCGGGGCATCCGCGTCCTTGTTGATGGCGACGATGGTGCGGCTGTTCGCCATGCCCGCCACATGCTGGATGGCCCCAGAGATACCGACAGCAAAGTACAGGTCGGGGGAGACCACCTTGCCGGTCTGTCCGATCTGGGCCGTTGCCGGGAACAGCCCCATCTCGACGACGGCCCGCGAGGCCCCGATGGCTGCACCGGTCACCTCGGCCAGGGCTTCGACCAGCGCCTTGCCCGCCTCGTCCTTCACCCCGCGCCCGGCGGCCACCACTACGCGGGCTTCGGAGAGGTCCACGCCCCCGCTGGCCGTCTGGATCACCTCACGGAGGGTCTGGCGCAGGCTGGCTTCCTCGAAGGCATACGGGATCGCCTCCACGGCCGCAGCGGACGGGGCCGGGACGGCGTCGTACGAGCCGGAGCGCACGGAGACCAGCACGCAGTCGCCCTTGCCCTCGGCGCGGGAGAGCATCTTGGCCGCCATCACCGGGCGCAGCACCTCTACGCCGCCCTCGACGAGGCGGAACGACGACACGTCCGGCAACGCGGGTGCGCCCGTGCGCATCGAGAGCGCGCCGAGCACGTCCTTGATGGCTTCGGTGGAGGCGAAGGCCAGCACCGAAGGCTGCACACGGGCGAGGGCCGCCTCAAGCGCCGCCATGAGCGGGGTGTTCAGGTGGCGGGCAAAAACCGGATGGCTGATCGTGAAGATCTGCGCCGGGCCGTACCGGGCTACCTCGTCGGTGAACACCGATGCTTCCGGATGCACGATCAGCGCGGCCAGCGTGTGGCCCCCCTCCTCGGCCAGCACCCGGCACCGGGAGAGGACTTCGAGCGACGACTTCTTGGGCTTGCCGTCCTGGACGGCGACATAGGCAAGGATCGTAGACATCAGGATTTCCGGATAATCGATCAGGCAGTGGCAGGAGGCGTGGCCCAGCATCGGGCGCGGTCGGCCAGCAACGGCGCATAGACATCCCAGTGACGGAGCGTCTCAGGATCGAAATCTGCTCCATTGGGCCAGACGAGGGTATGCACTTCTGGATCCACTAAAACCTGGTTAAACAACGTGATATCGCGAAGGGGACTATACAACTCGCCCTCCAGAACGGGTTGGAAGTCGATGATTTGTTCTGCGTGATCCTCAAAACAGACCCGAAGCACATACGGCTCCAGGATTTCGAAGGCGGTTACGCGATGGATTGCATGTTGTGCCATCATGTTAGAGGGCTGATCGGTTTCGGTCGCTTGCCTTGCTGGAGCAATTGCCAGTCCATGAACAGTTCTTCCTGATGGATCGCCGCCCACGCTTCGACCAGTCGCATCTGCCGCCTTGGAAGCATTCCCGCAATACATGTCAACGTATCCAGGGCAACTACGGCTACTTGATCTTGATAGTATGCATGAAAATGAGGCCGATGGTGTGGCTCGCCAACTTCCAGGTACATGCGGATGATGATCCCGAAGAAGCGACTAAGTTCCGGCATGGTCAGGTCAAAGCACCCTGGCTTCGTTGTGCAGCTTGCCGACGAGGAGGCGGGCGATCTCCTCGGCCTCGCCCTGGAGCAGCTGGCCCGGCTCACGGTCGGGCACCGCCTCGAAGCCGAGCACGCGCGTCTTGGTTGGGGCCGGGCCGCCGAGGGCTGCCGCGTCCAGCGTCGTGATCTCTTTCTTCTTGGCCCCCATGATGCCCTTGAGCGTGGGGATGCGCGGGTCGTTCATGTCGTTGGAGCAGGTGACGAGGCAAGGCACGGGCAGCGCGATCATCTCCTGCCCCACATCGCCCTGCCGTCGGACGACCAGCGTCTGGCCCTCAAGGTCGAGGCCAACGGCGTTCGAGGCGTAGGGCCGGCCCAGCTGCGCGGCGAGCATCCCCCCGGCCAGCCCCGCGTCGGTGGCCAGCAGCGTGGCGACGGCCATCGAGTCGCAGGCGACGCCCTCATCCAGGACGAGGTGGGTGGCCTGCTCGGCCCCCATCGCCAGCGCCTTGCGGATGGTCTCGGTGGCGTTTGCCGGGCCGATGAGCACAAGGTCTACCTGGCCGCCGTACTTTTCAGTGAGCACGAGGGCTTCTTCCACCGCCGAGGCATCGTAGGCGTTGAGCACCACGCGCCCGGTATGGATCGGCGCGGTGACATCCGGCACCTGTTTGATGCAAACGCAAAATTTCATCGCTCGGATTGTGACAATTGAACGCTATTTTGGGCCGCGAAGCGCCTGTCTGTAACCTTTCGGATACGGGCGCGTGTCAGTTTACAAAAACCCTGTGGGGTCGCCCGCGAAGAATCCGCAAAACCCCCTGCCTGCTTTTCAAACCCGATTACCCGGATATGGCCTTGCTGCTTCGTGGTTCCTGTGTGGCCCTGCTGCTGGTGCTGACGGCCTTGCCCTCGCTGGCCCAGCGTGCTTCCCACTCCAATGCTGCCATCCCTCCCCGCTTCGGGATGGGGTTCAATGCCTTGCTGAGTTCGGAGGACGGCCTCGGCCTCGGCATTCAGGGCCGGGCCTCAGCCCCGTTCAACCGCGACCTCTCCTTCGCCCTCGACCTGGGGTTGACCGGCTTCATCCTGCAAGGGCGGGACGATGCCTCCTACGTCTTCTCCCCGCAGGGGTCGGTGATTGTCACGTTTCCCGGCACCACCAAGGCCCCGTACTTCCTCGGCGGCGTGGGCGGGTACATCCCCCTCTCGAACGAGGACCGGTCTACCGGCGGCCCCACCCTCCATTTCGGCCTCGGCTATGTGCAGACCCTGAGCGAGACGTCGGTCTATTACGAAGTCAACCCGGCGCTCATCATCGGGGAGACGGAGGTGAACCTGGTGTTGCCGCTGCGGGTGGGCATCATCTTCTGATCTTGCTGGACGGCGCACCGGTCGAAAAAAGCCCCGGCAGCCAATACCACCAGGGCTTTTGTGCAAGCACATTCCCTACCCTGCTACACCGACAGCGCAGCAGCTTCGACGCGGATGATTTCGGGCACGGCGCGGCGGATGGCCTGTTCGATCCCGGCCCGCAGTGTCATGGTGCTCATGGGGCAGGAGCCACAGGCACCGAGGAGTTCGAGTTCCACCACCAGGTCCTGTGTGATGTCGAGCAAGCGCACCGAGCCACCGTCGGCTTCGAGGTAGGGGCGCAACTGGTCGAGGGCGCTTTCCACCTTCTGGCGCAGCACCGGGTCGGCGCCGGGATGGCTGGTCGTGTCGGCAGGAACGGCCGTCATGTCGGGTGCAGGGTTGGGGCGGGGGTGACGGGAAGATAGTGCTTCAACGCGGGAACGTGCCAAAAGATCATCATCGATACAGGATCTCCACCTTCTGTGTGGGCGGAAGAAGGGCATTCCGCAGGTATACCTGCCGGGCTGCTGTCTCGGCGATCTGGAAAAACGCCTGTGCTGACGCTGTTGCGGGCTGTCCCAGGACGATGGGCCGCCCGTCGTCGCTGCCTTCGCGGACAGCTTGCTCGATGGGCACCGCCCCCAGGAAGGGCACCTTCAGTTCCTTAGATAGCCGGTAGGCCCCGTCCTTGCCGAACAGATAGTACCGACGGTCTGGCAGGTCGGGCGGGGTGAAATACGCCATGTTCTCGACGATGCCCAGGATCGGGACGTTCACCTGCTGGAACATCGCCACGCCCTTGCGGGCATCGGCCAAGGCTACCTCCTGCGGGGTGGAGACGATGATGGCCCCGGAGAGGGCTACGCTTTGCACAATGGTAAGCTGGATGTCGCCCGTGCCCGGCGGCAGGTCGAGGATGAGAAAGTCCAGCGCGCCCCAGTCGGCCTCGCCGAGGAACTGCCGGATGGCGCCGGAAACCATCGGCCCCCGCCAGATGACAGCCTTTTCCGGATCGACCAGAAACCCCATCGACAGCAGCTTCACGCCGTGCTTGCGCAGGGGCACGATCTTGCGCTGGGCATTGACTTCGGGGCGCATGTCCTGCAACCCGAACATCGTCGGGATCGACGGACCGTAGATGTCGGTATCGACGAGGCCCACGTCGTACCCCTGCCGGGCCAGGGCCACCGCGAGGTTGACGGCCACCGTGCTCTTGCCCACACCGCCCTTCCCGGAAGCGACGGCGATGGTGTTGTGTACACCGAGGTCGATCTGGGCCGGGGCCTTGCCACCGCCCTGGATCAGGAGGTCGCCGCCGAGGCCGATCATCTCGTTGTCGAGGCTGACCTCGACCTGAAGGTCTTCGCCCAGGTGCTGCCGCAGGATCGCGGTACAACGGGCCTGGGCTTCGCGGGCCAACGCCCCAGCCGGGTCTTTCAGCACCAGGGTGAAGAGGACCGTCCGGCCCTCCACCACCAGCCCTTTGACCATGCCGAGGCGGACAATATCATGGCCCGATGTCGGGTCCACGACCTGGCGCAGGGCCTGCACCACCTGTTCGACGTTCATGTGGTATCCTGTTCAGGTTTGCCGGTTCAGGATCAAAAAGAGCAGGCAACCCCGAACCCGACGGTTGAACCCGAAACGAAGGGCCGTCTGTTCCGCTAAGGTTGCTCGAAGAAACGCAGCGCCAACCCATGCCGCAGTCCCCGGGGGCTGACCCGTACTTGCCGAAGGCCATACTGGTGCATCAACACCTCCAGGATGAGCACCCCGGTCGGAAACACGTCGGCGCGGCCCGCCATGCGCGGGTGCAGGGCCAGCACCTCGTCCCGCGTCATCTGGAGCAGCCGCTGGCACCAGTGCTGGACTTCGTCGTGGGTGAGCACCACGTTGTCCGGTGCTGCTTCGGTGGTGGTCCGGCGCTGTACCTGCCCCAGCATCACCAGCGTTCCCGCCGCCCCTACCAGCGGCACCGTATCGTCTAGAGGCACGAGGTCGCTGGTGAGTTGGAGGGCGATGGTCCGGCGGGCCTCGGCCACGGCCTGCGCGGGCGGGGGCTGGGTCGGGAAGAACCGTTCGGTCATACGGACGGCCCCAACGGCGAAGCTGCGGCGGTACTGAAGCTCCCCTTTCGGAGGGCCGACGACGATCTCGGTGGATCCCCCGCCGATGTCCACCACGGCACAGGTCTTGTCCAGGTCATCGAAGGCCGAGACGGCCCCGCGAAACGTCCACAAGGCCTCCTCGTTGCCAGAGAGAATGTCGTAGGCGAGTCCGGTTTCGTTCTGTACGAAGGCCCGGAGTTCTGCCTGGTTGCGGGCATCGCGGGAGGCGCTGGTGGCCCCGACGAAGATATGCGCCACCTGCCAGGCTTCGGCCTTGGCCCGGTAGTCGAGCAAGGTGGTACGCAGGCGCAGCAGGGCCTCCTGGCCCACGCGCCGGGTGGCATCGACCCCCTGGCCCAGGCGGACGAACTGCTCTTCGTCGTAGCGTGGGAGGAGGTGGCCGTCCTGCCATTCGGCGATCAGCAGCAGCGCAGTGTTGGTGCCGACATCGATGGTCGCAATACGCATCCGACCAGCCGGGTTCGCTGTTGGTGACAGGGGCACCGCACGAAGAACCCAGGGTGTTCGACGACCCTCTTCGCGTGCCTTATTATCCTGGTTTATCCTGGCGTTGCAGGGCGACGGCCCACCAGTTGCCCTCGGTGGCTTCCTGGATGGGCTGGAAAGCTGCCTGGGCAGCCGCCTCCAGCATCGCCTCCCGGTCGGTCTGGAGCAACCCGGCCAGGATCACCCGGCTGTGCAGGTGGGTCTTTCCGGCGAAGACGGGCAGCATCTCGAGGAGCACGTTCCGCTGGATGTTGGCAAGGATAAGGTCAAAACCGGATTCTGAAACGGTCTCAAGGCCACCCGTGCGAAATTTAATCTGCATCGAAACTCCGTTCAGGGCGAAGTTTTCGA
This sequence comes from uncultured Rhodothermaceae bacterium, assembly GCA_964561865.1. Classification (GTDB taxonomy): domain Bacteria; phylum Bacteroidota; class Rhodothermia; order Rhodothermales; family CAZLRO01; genus CAZLRO01. The sequence goes on from CAZLRO010000009.1 coordinate 12,985, forward strand.
GGGCGTTGACCTGTGCCCATTCGTCGATATCGAAGGCCACGGCGGTAGTCGCCCCCAGCTTCAGCGCCGCGATGGCCAGGATGCCGGTGCCGGTGCCCGCATCGAGCACCTGGTCGCCCGGTCGTACCACTATAGGCAGCAGGTGCAGCGCCAGCCGGGTGCTCTCGTGGTACCCCGTCCCGAAGCTCATCTTTGGGTCGATGATGAGGCGCAGGTGGTCACCGGCGGCGTCGGGCACTGCGGCCCAGGTGGGGGTGATGAGGAAACGTCCTACCGCAAGGGGCTGGATGGTCCGTTCCCATGCGGCGTTCCAGTTTTGCGGGGCGATCTCAACCAGTGCGAACGCTACCGGCAGACCGAGGCCACCCAGGATTTCTTCGACCTGCGCCGCCATGTCTGGTCGCCAGTCCGACGCACGGAGATAGGCTTTGAGCGTCGTCTCCTCCTGGACGAACCCCTCGAAGGGTAGGTCCGAGAGCAGGGCGATACACAGGTCCTGATGCGGTTCCGGGGCCGACAGCGTCAGTTCAAGGGTGGTCATGGGCAGGGCCGGGGGTTCCAGGTTCAGGGGGCAAGTTAGCACCTGGCACCCACAGATGCGCTCTGGAAGCGCGGCCCCTGAAACGCTAGTGGTCGAGCTTCTCGATGTAGATACCCCACCAGTCGGGCTTTGAAGGAGCCTCGTCCGGTTCGAAGTCCTCGAAGTTATGACCGAAATCTGTCTTGAAATGGACAAAATACTCGCCCGGTGGCAGGGGGACGATGCCGTCGAAGAGGCGGTTGCGGTCATCGCCCCCGCCGAAGCGGGTGTTCTCAAGGTTCATCTCCCAGACGACGGTTCCATCTTCCCGGCGTTCGATCCAGCCGTAGTCGTACCGGCCACTCGAAGAGATCTCGCCGAGGGCGCGGATATGGAGGCGGGTGGGGTGTTCCAGCCGCACGGCACGCTGAATATGCTCCTCCTTGCCGAGCCGGGTCAGGTTCACGATGGGCGTACCGGCTCCAGGCGGGACACCCGGCGGCAGGGGAGGCACCGGTATCTGGAGGTCTTCCGGCATGAACGGCATTTCAGGCATCCCCTCCACCCTCATGATCTCGACCACCCCAGGCCCAGCGTCTCCTGCGAAGGGAAACAGCGTAATGCCCCAGCGCTCCGGGTGATCGGGCGTGCCGTTGCTCCAGTCCTCAAACGAATGCGACCCGTCAGACTGGTAGTGGACGGTGTAGGTGCCGGGCTGGAGTTCCAGAAAGGCGATCTCGGCCCGATTGCCCTCATACCCCCCGGCAGGCATCGACTTCTCCTTGCTCATCTCCCAGACCTTCTCGCCGGTGTCGTTGTTTTCGATCCAGCCGTAGTCATAGAGCTGGTCGCCCACCTCACCGGTGGCATAGACCACTGTCCGGGTGGGGTGCGGGATGTGGACCTGTACGGCGCGGGTCTCGTCGTCGCGGATGCGGGTGATCTGGACGAGCGGTGCCCCGTTAGCCCAGGGGTCATAGGCGCGGACATGGGCAGCGGCGGCCGGGGTGGCGGCGCTGAGGGTCAATCCCCAGGCTGCCGGGTCAAACGGTGGGTTTGCCCGCCAGATATTCCAGTCGTGGGTAGCGTCGGTCTCGAAGAAGGCACGGTAAAGGCCCGGTGCAAGCTCGACGGTGCCCTTAAACATGCGGTTCTCGGCCCGACCACCAGCCGGCGTTGTGTTCTCCAGGGTCATCGTCCAGACCTTGCGCCCAGTGCCGACTTCTTCGATCCAGCCGTAGTCACACGGTTCCGAACACTGCTCGCCCAGGGCATAGACCTGGACTGCCAGTGGCTCTTCGACGGCAAAGAGATAGCCAGCGGAGGCGTCATCTCCCATCGGGGCGCTCGTCCAGATGCGTCCCTGCGGGTGTGGAGCCAGCGTGGCATCTTCCTGGTGCTCGACCACCTGGGCTATTCCCTGCCCTTCGGTGCCTTCGAGCCGCATCACCAGGTGCCACTTGTTCTCATCCTGCACCCAGTGTCCGGTGAACCAACTCGCCAGTTCACTGTGGTCGCGGGCGTCGAGGGTGTTGCCAAAGGTGGTAAAGAAGACGTCGTAGGTGCCCGGTTCCAGCCGCAGGGTGTCGTGAAGTTTGAAGAGTGTGCCCCCGTCACGCTCGGCGCGGGCCGGGTCCATCTGCCAGACCACTTGCCGGTCGCTGCGCCGGAGCACCCATCCGTAGGCGGCCATCACCGTAGGGTTGTTGGCATCCTCCAGCGACCCGGCGGCCTCCACGGCCAGGGTGACGGGTGCGGTCAGTTCCAGCACCTCGTGGTGCAGCCGGCCCACGTCCAGGTCGCTCATCACCAGGAAGCCTTCCGGAGTCGGCGGGCCTTTCGTGACCCGCCAGATGACCAGGGCCACCAGCGCAAAGAGCGCCAGCATTTGAAACCGAACCAGCTTGCTTCTTCTCATTGCCAAAAACCGCCTTGAACCACGCTTTGGAACCTGAACCCCGCCTACGGGAAACCGGTGGGGAAGTTACGACCCCAAAGGCCACAGATAGCACCAAAGGCCACAAGCTGTACCAAGCACCCGTAGGGGCGAAGGCTCTCTTCGCCCTGCAAGCACCAAGTACCAAATAGCCAACAGCCAACGGCTAACAGCCATCCCTAAAAAACCGTATTTTCCTCCTCATCTGGGAAGCCGGGACGCTTGTAACAATCCCTCTGGCGCGTCGGTAGAAGGCAAAGCGCCGTTGCGACCCCTGTTCCCGGCCTCCTGTTCGATGTTGTAGCCGCTCCAGCCCATGCCAGGCAGTCCATTCCGTTTGTGGAAGCAGCAAGCGTCCCCGCTGATGGGCAGCCGTCTGCAACGGGTGCTGCTCATTGTGGCAAGTGCGGTCTGTTTCGTGCTGGGGCTGGGGTATCACCTGCTGGTGTGGAGCACCCAGACCCCGGCTACCCCTACCGTACAGGTGGTGTTCAACGTGCTGGTGCTGGCAGGTTTCGGAGCCTTGTGGGCGTTGTTGTCCCAGTTGCTGCGTCCGCGCCGCACCTCGCCCGACCGGATTTTCTGGACGACCCTGCTGGGAGGGATTGGCCTGGTGGTGGTAGGCGGCTTCCTGATCCATTTCGGGCGTATCCCCAAGCCAACCCCACCCCAACCGGGCAGTTGTGACCCGTTCCTGCTGGGGTTCAGCCACGACACCTGCCTGCCGCTGACCTGGCCGACGGTGGTGAAGATGAACCTGCTGGCCCTGCTTGGTTCGTCGTTTGCCTTCCTGTTGCTGCTGCGGTTTCGGGACCTGGTGCTGGTCAAGCGCAGCCGTAGCAGCCAGCGCAACTGGTACCTGATGATTGGGGCCATGATCCTGGCCGCCCTGCTGACGTTCCTGAACCCGCCCCACGAGGAGCCACACCCCCTCCAACTCATCCCGATGGCCGGGGCGGTGGTCCTGATGATCGTCAACTCCCTGCGGCTTTCGTGGATCGTGTTCCTCTCCTTCCGGGAGAAGATGGTCAGCATGGGGCTGTGCCTGCTGTTACTGCTGTTACTGGTGGTGGGGATCGGGCCGGGCCTGCTCTTCGACACCCTGCCCTTCTTCAACCCTATGCGGGGGTTGTCGTCCTATCTGATGCACTACAGCTTCCCGCTGGACGTCTTTTTCATCCTGACGGTCCTCTTCGGCATCCTCTACTGCACAACGGCGCTGCTATCACTGCTCTTTCACCTGCCCACTACCAGCGATTTCCGGCAGAAGGCGGACGAGCGGGCCGTCATGCATTCGCTCACCCACCTGGTCGGGCAGGTGTTTGAAACCGAGCGACTCCATGCCACGATCTGTGCCTCGCCGGTGGAGGCAGGATCAGCCTCGGCGGCCTGGCTGGCCGTGGTCAACCTCAACACCGGCTCGTTGCGCCCACACCTGGTAGCCACCCACAACGTCAGCGCGCAGCGGGTGCTGGAACTGGTAGACCTCGACGAACTCTACGCCGACGTTGCCAACTGCCGCGAACCCCTGTTGCTGGACCACGCCCCCGCCGACCACCGGGTGAATGCCCGCCCCGGCGACGGCCTCGACAGCCTGCTCGCACTCCCGCTCGTGGCACGCGATGAGGTGCTGGGGGTGCTCTTCGCCTGCAAGGAGGTGTCGCAGGGCTTTGAGAAAGACGATGTCGATACCATCAGCGTCTTCGCTGCCCAGGCCGCCCTCGCCCTCGACAACGCCCTGCTGCTGGAGGAGAAGATCGAGAAGGTACGGCTGGCCCGTGAGCTGAGCATCGCCCGCGAGATGCAGCGCAAGTTGCTGCCCCAACGCCTGCCCTTGCTCGAAGGCCTCAGCGTGGCCGCCTCCAGCGTCTCGGCACAGGAGGTGGGTGGCGACTATTACGATTTCGTGCAACTGGACGACCACCGCCTCGCCTTCATCGTGGGCGACGTGTCCGGCAAGGGCACCTCGGCTGCGTTCTACATGGCCTCGATGCAGGGGATTTTCCGCTCGCTCAGCCACCTGACCACCACGCCGAAGGATTTCCTTCACCATGCCAACCTGGCACTGGCCGGGTCGCTGGAAAAGAACGTGTTTATTTCTGTGATCTATGGCGTCCTCGATACCCGTAGGGAGGAGATCACCCTGGCCCGGGCGGGCCACTGCCCGGCGGCCCGCATCACCTTCAACGGCGAGGCGTGCTACCTGCGCTCCCAGGGACTGGGCCTGGGGCTGGACCGGGGTGAGTTTTTCCGGAACACCCTCTCCGAAGAAACCCTCCGGCTGCAACCGGGCGACGTGTTCGTCCTCTACACCGACGGGGTGGTCGAAAGCCGGAACCCGCTCGGCGAGGAGTACGGCTATGAACGGCTGCTGGACCTGCTCCAGATGCAACGGCATGAAGACGCCAGCGACCTGCATGATGCCCTGCTCCACGACCTGAATACATTCATCGGCAGCACGGAATATGACGACGACCTGACGCTGGTGGTACTCAAGTGGCATGGCATCGACCTGGCGGCCCTGCGCAGTACCACCGAACCCCGGCATCACCTGGCGCAACTGGCCCCTGAACTGCCCTCTGAATAGCACTCAATTGACGGAAACCAAACCCCACCGGCATCATTCCAGTTGCCTTTCCCATCACCCTCACCAACGACCCACCACCGATGAGCAATTTTTCCGTTGGATTTCGTTCGCAAGGACTGGTCCAGATCCTTGACCTGAACGGCGAGCTGGACGCCCACACGGCTTCCGATCTGGAATATGCCATCCAGAAATGCCACGAGGAGAAGAAAGTCCAGATCATCGTCAATGGAACCAACCTGATGTATATCTCCAGCGCAGGACTGGGGGTGTTCATGGCCTACATCGAGGAGATCCGCGAATCCGGGGGCGACATCAAGATTGCGGCCCTGCAACCGAAGGTCTACAACGTGTTCGACCTGCTGGGCTTCCCGATGCTCTTCGATATCGTCTCCACCGAAGAAGAGGCATTGAGCCGGTTTCCTTCCAACGGCAACCAGCACTGATCCCCTTTCTGCAGGCAAGGCGGTTCCAACCAACCGAGAGAAGCCGTGGCGCGCTCCATCTACACCCTCACCATTCCCAGCTCCACCCGCTACCTCGAGGACGTGCGGCATTTCGTAGAGGTACATGCCCTGGAGGCCAACTTCACGGAGGAGACCGTCGCCCAGCTCAAGATTGCGGTCGACGAAGCCTGCACGAACGTGATCGAGCATGCCTACAAGGGAGAGAGCGAGCACCCCATCGACATTGCCGTGATCGTCATGCCGGACCGGTTTACGGTGCGGATTCGGGACGAGGGGGAAGGCTTCAATCCGAACACCTACCAGCATCCAGACCTGAAGGAGTACGTCCGTACGCGCAAGCAGGGTGGGCTAGGGGTGTTCATCATGCGCCGGGTGATGGACCACGTCGAGTTCCGCAAGCGCGGCCACATTAACGAATGCTGCCTGGTCAAGTACCGCATCAAGCCCGCCGACCCTGCAACCACCGGGAGCGAAGGCACGCACGGCAGCATCCAGGCCTGAAGCAGCACCTCCCTCAGGCAGTGGCCTGGTAGAGCGAGGCAATCCCGAACGTGAGCGGCTTCCAGCGGGTATCGCTATAGCCCGTCTTCTCCAGCACCGCCTGGAAGTCCGGTCCATCCGGAAACGCGGCAATCGAGTCGGGCAGGTACTGATAGGCCCCCTCATCCTTCGAGACGGCTTGTCCCAGGCGAGGCAGCACGTACCGGCTGTAGAACGCATAAAGTTGCCGGATGGGGAAGACCCTCGGACGGCTGAATTCGAGGACGATTATCTGCCCCCCCGGTTTGAGCACCCGCCGGATTTCCCGCAACCCGCCTTCCAGGTCCTCGAAGTTGCGCACTCCAAAAGCCACCATCACGGCATCGAACTGGGCGTCGGAGAACGGGAGCCGTTCGGCATCCCCCCGGCGCAGCGCGATGGTGTCGGTGTACCCCAGCGTTGCGAGCTTGGTGCGCCCCCGCTCCAGCATCTCCTCGGCGATATCCACGCCGACAATCTTCTCCGGACGCAGCTGCATGGCCTCAATGGCAAGGTCGGCAGTACCGGTTGCCACATCAAGGATACGTTTAGGCTGGAACGGACGCAGCATCTCCACGGCCTGTCGCCGCCACCGCTGGTCGATCCCCAGGCTCAGGATGCGGTTGAGACGGTCGTAATGGGGGGCAATGGCATCGAACATCGCTTCGATGCGCTGCTTCTTGCCCTTGACAGTTCCTACAGGGGGGTAGTTTTTCATAGTAGAATAGGGGTGCAGGCCAGCATGACCGGCACCAGACACATCATTGCCCGCAGGCAATCCGGAAGCCGGATGAGGAACTTCCGCAGGCTCAACTCAGGGTTTCAATCAGTTGCAGCAGTTCGTAGTTGATGGGTTTTTTGCGGCTCCAGACATTGCGTGTAGGGGTGAGCTTGATCTCGTTGTTGATGATGCCTACCATGACGTTGTAGTGCCCCCGCATGAGGGCTTCGACGGCGGCCGTACCCAGGCGGCTTGCCAGGACGCGGTCGCGGGCAGTGGGAGCGCCCCCCCGCTGGGTATGGCCCAGGATGCACACCCGCAGGTCGATATGATCGAAAGCCCCGTCCTGCCGGAGCACCTCGGCAATCTGAGCAGCTCCACCCAATACCTCACCCTCGGCCACCACCACCACCGAGGACCGCGACTGGGCCGACATCAGGGAATAGATGCGGCGCTTGATGTCTGCCATCGTCAGGTCTTTCTCCGGCACCAGCACCAACTCGGCCCCCCCGCCAATGCCGGCGTTGAGGGCAATGAACCCGGCATCGCGCCCCATCACCTCCACCAGGAAGAGCCGGTCGTGGGCATCGGCAGTGTCCCGGATGCGGTCGATGTTCTCCAGCGCCGTGTTGAGGGCCGTATCGTAGCCGATGGTCTCGTCGGTGCCGGAGAGGTCGTTGTCGATGGTGCCGGGGCAGCCGACCGTCGGAAGCTGGTGTTCGTCGTAGAACAGGGCCGCCCCGTGCAACGTGCCGTCTCCGCCAATGGCAACGAGGCCGTCGATCCGGGCCTGCCGCAACTGCACAGCGGCCTGGGCGCGGCCTTCCACCGTGCGGAACAGTTCCGAACGGGCACTCTTGAGGATGGTCCCGCCTTTCTGGAGGATGTTCGAGACTGACTGGGCGTCCATGTCCACAAAGTCCCCGTCGATCATCCCCGCATAGCCCCGCCGGATGCCCACTACCTCCAGTTCGTGGGCAATGGCAGACCGGACGACCGCCCGCACACAGGCATTCATGCCAGGGGCATCCCCCCCACTCGTAAAGACCCCTATCCGCTTGATCTCGTCCATGCCGTGCGCCTGCCGTTCCTGTTTCCGCGTGCTGAACGGAAGTTATGACGGGACGTGCGAAGAAATTTTGAAGTTTAGGCGTGAATCGACGGCGGGACTGCGGCTACCGCCGGTCCACCGGGCGGGCCACGATGATCCCGATCTGCACCTTGTTGCCTTCGAGATAGGCCTGCAGGTCCGGAGACACCTTGACGCCTCCGGTGGTCGAGGCATGGAGAAAGCCGCGCGTACCATCTCCATTGTCGAAGACGAGGCCGGTGTGGGTCACATCCAGCCCGGCGATGTCGGTGGCCGTGGCGATGATATCGCCCGCCTGGAGGCGGTCATAGACCTGCTGGATGCGGCCTTCGGGGAGGTAGTACAGCTCCACCCCGGCCAGTTGCGCCTCCATCGCCTGGATACCTGCAAACAGGCTGTCGTTGGTAGCAAAGCGGGGATAGCTGGACCGATGGGTACTCATGAAGTTGAGGGTCTTCTCCAGGCGGATGCCCCCCAGTTCCTGCGTGAGGTTCTGTACCCGTCCGTGCTGCTCGTTTTCGAGGATCCATTCCGAGAAGTAGTGCAGGCGGCTGCAATAACCGTTGAGGGTGCCCGCCCGATACCGCAAGGTCTCCAGGTTATGCAGGTACGTCTCCCAGGTGTAGTCCTCGGCTACCACCCCCTGGGCCATCGCCAGCAGCGTCTCCACCAGCAGCACACAGTCGAAGCCATCGAACCGGGCGATGAGGGTCTCTTCGGCGGGTGCGTCCAGCATCCCGGCCACGTAGGGCGTCTGGAGGAACCGGGTGCCCAGGTCCTGCATGACCTGCCCCAGCGGGCGCAGGTGCAGTTGCTGCTCGGCCGCCCAGGCCATCACCGCCACGAAACGCGGGTCCGGCGTCGCGTCCGTCTGCGCCATGTCCGGCGGCACGTCCGCCTCGGCGACAGCGATGATCCGGGTGGCATCTTCCCCGGACGAGACTTGCCCGGAGCCACAACCCGGTGGCCCCATCAACATCAGCAACAGCAACAGACGCACAGGCTTGCAGGAAGGTTGGTGAACAGAACGCAAGGGACGGGTCAAGCTTCAGGCACCGGAAGCGATGGGGAACGATACCGGTTCCGCAGGCCACTGTGCCGACACCCGGAGCGCCTGGCGAAGGCGTCGTTCATAGGCCACACGCGGGATTTCCACGGCCCCGAACTGCGCCAGGTGCGTCGTCAGATACTGGACGTCGAGCAACACGAAGCCGCCCTGGCGCAGCCACGCCACCAGGTACCAGAGCGCCACCTTCGAGGCATCCCGCTCCCGGTGGAACATCGACTCGCCAAAGAACGCGCCGCCGAGGGCCACCCCGTACAGCCCGCCCACCAGCTCTCCTGCCCGCCAGGCTTCGACACTGTGGGCATAGCCGAGCCGGTATAACGCCCCATACGCCTGAATGATCTCTTCGGATATCCAGGTGCTCTCCCGCGCAGCACAGGCCCGGATCACCGCGTCGAAGCCCCGGTCACTCACCACCTCGAACACCTGCCGACGGATCAGCTTGTCCAGGTTCTTCGGGACATGAAACCCGTCCAGCGGGAGGATGCCCCGCGGGTCGGGGGCGTACCAGCCTATCGCATCCGCAGACTCCGGGTCCGCCATCGGGAAAAGCCCTTTCCGATAGGCATACAACAACACCTCCGGGGTCAGCGTAGTCTTCATCCGCGATTCGAGAAAGCGAGGCCCGGATAAAATACGAAGGCCAACACCCCGTTGTAATTTGCTTTTCCGCGCCTTTTACTGAGGACTGTCCTATGCCGACCAGCCAGACTTTCCGCGCCCAGGTGGGCGAACGCTTCTACGACATCCGGCTGCAGGAAGGCACCCTTCTGCTGAACGAGGCTCCAGTCACCGCGAACCTGGCGCCAGTCCACGCCGGGGCCTGGTCCCTGCTGCTGGACGGGCGGCACGTCCCCCTAGTGGTGGAGCCATTGCCCGAGGGGCTGCTTCGGATCACCATCGGTGCCCAGCAACGGGTGGTGCGCGTGCAGAACGAGACCGACCTGCTGCGTGAGAAGTTCGGCTTCGGCCACCGCAGCAGCGACGCAGCCCGCCAGGTGAAGGCGCCCATGCCAGGACTGGTCCGAAAAATAGAGGTACAACCCGGCCAGGCGGTCAAAGCTGGCGACAGCCTGCTGGTGCTGGAGGCGATGAAGATGGAAAATGAACTCCGCGCCACCATCGACGCCGTGGTCAAGCACGTCCATGTCGCCCCGGGCGATGCCGTCGGAAAGAACGCCTTGCTCCTCGAATTTGAGTAAGGCCCCCTCACATGTCCCACATCCTCGTCACGGGCGCTACGGGATTGGTCGGCTCGGTGCTGACGCAGCACCTGGTAGCCCACGGGCACCGGGTGCGCATCCTGTGCCGCCCGACTTCCCGACTGGACTTACTAGGCGAAACGGCCCACCAGGTGGAACACGCATACGGCGACGTGAACGACCCGGAGAACCTCCGTGCTGCCATGACGGGCATCACCCACATCTACCACGCGGCGGCCTTCGTGGGGTTCGCCGGGCAGCAGGACGAAGCCCGGCTCTTTGAAGTGAACGTGGAAGGGACCGCCCATGTGGTCAATGCCGCCCTCGCACAGGGCATCCAGCGGCTCGTCCACACCTCCAGCATGGCCGCCTTCGGGCGCCCGGAACAGGCCGACACCGTGATCGACGAGGCCACCCCCTGGCAACGTTCCCGCCATAACACCCGCTATGCCCGCTCCAAGTACGAAGCCGAACGCGAGGTTTTTCGCGGCATCGCCGAAGGGCTCGACGCCGTGATCGTGAATCCGGCGCTGATCTTCGGCATCGGGCGGCCGGGCGAGAACACCCGGCAGATCATCGACCAGGTGCGCCATCGCAAGCTCCCGGCGTTTCCTTCAGGCGGGACGTGCGTGGTGGACGTGCGCGACGTGGCCGACGGACACCTGCGCGCCATGGAACAGGGGCAGACCGGGGAACGCTACTTCCTGGGCGGCGAAAACCTGTCCTGGCGGGACATCCTGACAACGCTCGCCGCAGCTTTCGGCGTGGCCCCGCCCCGGCTCACCCTGCCGCCTGAACCAGCCCTAGGATTGGCCTGCCTCTCCGAAGCCGTGGCATTCCTGACCCGCACTCGCCCGCTCCTCACCCGCGAAACCGCCCGCACTTCCAGCCGCACCTACCGCTACAGCCCGCAGAAAGCCCGCGAACAGTTGGGCTGGAACCCCCGACCGTTCCACGAAACCGCCGCCTGGCTGGCCGGGGCCATCCGCTGACCAGAGGCTCCTCCCCCACAGCAAGCGAGGCGGTGTACCCCAACAGTTCGATCCGGTATTATCGTCAATTTGACTATATTATCGTCAATTTGACTATAATTATTCAACACTCTCCCCTGTCGTCGGACTGAGCGCCCTTGCCGGGGGCGGGCGTCTGGCCGATCAAGTCTCAGAAGTGCAGCCGGAGGTGCCCGGAGAACACCCGCCCTGGCTCCGGGACGCGCACGCCGGTGAAGGGGTTGAGGGCGTTGAGATGCCAGGCGTAGGAGCGATCTGTCAGGTTCTCGACCCCGGCCTGCACCGACAGCCGGGGGGTGAACGCAACTCCCACCCGCACGTCGGCGGTGACGAAGCCGCCGATGGGCTGCTCCCCGCGCAGCGTAGCAACGCGCCCCTGCCGGGCGGCAGCCTGCACCAGCGCCTCCGCGAAGAACCGTTCGCCCGGCATGTACCGCACCCCGGCCCGTCCGGTGGCGGGCGGCACCCCGAAGGCAGGTCCCTTGTCCTGCGGGTCGTCGTCGTCTGGCCCTTCGGTGGTCGTGTCCTTGCCCCAGAGGTAGCTGCCGTCGAGTTGAACGCGCCAGCGGGGGTGGACCTGCGCCGTCACGCCCGCCTCGGCCCCCCGGAAGCGAGCCTCACCGTTGCGGTAGAAATAGACGGTATCCGGACTGGTGGGCAGGCGTGTGGGGACGGAGAACGGGAACTGCTCGAACGTGAAATAGTCGCCGATGAGCCGGTTAAAGGCCGTCAGCCGGATGGTGAGCCGGGGGTAGCGGCCTTCGAGGGTGAGGTCGGTCTGGGTGTTGCGTTCCGACTCCGGGAAGCGCCCGCCGACGAGTTCGGCCTCGGTCTGGGAGCGGCTGGCCGGGAAGCGGTCGGCGTAGCGTTCGAGCGGCTCGGCGGGCCGGGACACAGACCCCAGGCTGAGCTGCCCTGTCCAGGTTTTCGAGAACGCATAGGACACCTGGCCGAGAAAGCTGATGGCCGACTCATTGCGGGTGAGTTGGTCTACCGTGAGCGAGTCGCGGGGGGAGCGTTGCAGGAAGAAGGCGCTGGCCCGCCCGATGGTGGCGTGGACGAGGTCGAGCCGCAGTGAGGCCTCGGCGCGGAGGCGGGCGGTGAGCGGGGCCTCAGTCCGAACGAAATAGCCGATATTGAGCAGGGCCACATCGGGCCAGACGTTGTCCTCGAACAGGAGCGAGTCGGTATCCCGGCGGGTAATGTCGCGGGTCGATTCGTAGTGCACCCGGTTGAAGTCGAGGCCCATGTCGCCCTGTACGCCGTCGTCGGTCACCAGGGTCATGGCAACCCGTCCGTTCACATGGCGCATGCGGGCGTCGAGACGGATGCGCAGCGGGTCGGGCAGGGCACGGCTGGTGTCGGGCTGGGCGGTGGGCTTGTCGTCGTTGTCGAGCCGTTGGGTCAGTCCTTCCCAGGCGAGCAGGGCATCGACCCCGCGGAAGACCCCTGCGGGTTTGGCAAGTTGGTAGCGGGCCGAGGCATTGCCCGCCAGGGTGTACGCCACATCCAGCGTGCGTCCGGGATAGGCCGCCGCCCGCAAGTAATGGGCACCACCGCCCAGGGAGAGGTGGGCGTCGGGGTTGAGGCGGCGATACGCCCGTCCCTGCAAGGCACCCGACTGGTAGTGGGCCGCCACCGTGCGGCCGTCCCCTGCGGTGTAGTCGCCTGCCCGTCGCCCGGCCCCGGTCAGGGTGTAGGCCGTACCTTGCTGCTGGCCCTGCACGCCGAAGGCCACCATCCCGGCCTCGCGGTTGGTGGCGAAGCCGGTCTGCACGAAGCCCCCGGGGGTGGCCTGCGCCGGGTCGCGGGTCTCTACCAGCAGGGCCGTCATGCTGCCGGGGCCGAGGGTGAGGGCCTGGGGGCCTTTGGCCACACGGATGCGGGCTACGGTCGCCGGGTCGATCAAGGCCAGGGGCGACTCGGTGCGGAGCGGACCGGCGGCCAGCAGCCGGATGCCATCGCGGTAGGTGGCAAGCTGCGCTTCGGCCATGCCCCGCACGACCGGGTCCAGCCCCCATCCCCCCCGCCGCGTCGCGCCCAGCCCCGGCACCGCCTGCATCCACTGCCCGGCGTCTTCCGTCGACAGCCCGGCAACGTCGAGCACCTGCACCGGCCCGGTAACCAGCGCCTCACCCATCGCCCGCCGGGCTTGGGGCGGCGGCACCAGCAGGACGAGCATCACATCGAAGGACTGGTCTGCTGCCGCGAGGAGGACCGGCTGTTCGAAGACCTCATAGCCGAGGGCCAGCACCTGCACCGTGTAGGTGCCCGTGGGTATCGGCCCCAGCCGGTACTGCCCTTCGGCATTCGTGGTCGCGGCAATGGTGGTGCCCTTGACGATCAGGCTGGCACCAGCGACGGGCTGCCCGTCGGACGACCCGCGCACTGTCCCGGCCAGCGTACCCATCGGCTGGGCCTGCGCGGCAGTGAGCACCAGACACGCGGCCAGCAGCAGTCCGAAACGGCGCAGGAGGAGCGCACAAGGCGGCATCAGAAAGCGGAGTTGAACCGGAAGGACGACCCACAGGCAGCCGGGCAAGCCCATGCACCCCCGGCTACGCTGCACCCCGAATTTAGGCGGGGCCTGTCGGCAAGGCAAACTGGCCGGGCCAGCGTGCAGGCATTTCACACAGCAGGGACAGCTCAGGCGATAAACTGCTGTTCGACACATCGAGGGCAGTCGAGCCACGCTTCGGTGGGGATGCGGGAGAGGGCCTTCGGACTGTCTCCACGCTCGAACACCGGGCGGTAGAGCACCGCCCCCGGATGCTGGGCCTCGCCGCAGGTGTGGCACGCCACGTCGCCGGTGACTTCGACCGCGGTGTAGCCGGCGATGACCCATCCTTCATGTCCGATGTGGGCTGCCAGGCTCTCCAGCGCTGCCCGCACGGTCTGCGACTTGTTGCCCTGGTAGTACGTCTCGGCCAGCTTCTCCAGCAGCCGCACGGTGGGCGCGTCGAGGGTAAAGTTGAGGCGTTGCATGGCACGCTGCGAAAAGGGTACGAAACACTGGATCACGCTGGCACATGCACCTTGCAGTGGCGGTTCACCTGCCAGTTCTTGCCGTGTCCCACGATCAGCAGGAGGCTCCCGATGATCGTGACGACGGTCTCGCCGAGCGTGCCCAGCCCTTCATGGGCCAGCCAGCCAGCCAGCACAATGCACAGCCCCGCGCCCAGCCACACCGGGATATCCCGCCGCCCGTGACGGCGGTAGCCGCTGACCATGGCGAAGAGGGTGGTCGGGACGATGAACCCGGCAAAAATCGGATGCAGCCACCTGTGGGCAGCGTCGAGCGCAGGCCAGAGCGGGAGCAGCGACAGCAGGACAGGTAGCAACAGGCAATGCACCATACACAGGCCGGAGAGGCCAATGCCGAGGCGGTCCCAAAGGTCGTGCTGGTGGGCTTTATGGCGCGAGGGGGCCGGAACCGCGTCGGGCGGGGCCGTGAGGACGGGGGAATCCATCAGGGTGTTGCGAGGGTGTGTAGTTTGTACACACGCTGATACGCAGGTCAGCCTGCTGCGATCCCGTCGCGGGCCTGTCTCACAAAAAAAGGGGCTGGCTTCTTGTGAAAAGCAGCCCCGAAACAGTGTCCGACAGCCGGAAACCCTTACTTGCGCACCTGGGCGTCCGTGATGCGGTAGTACATCCCCATCGGGTCGTTGGTCAGCAGTTCCAGCCGGCCGCTGACCGTGATGGGGTCGTAGCTGAACTCGACCGCCGCCGCCGCCTTGATCTCAATGAGCGACTCCGGGCCGCCCGGCATGCAGAAGAAGCAGTTTGCCACCGGGTTGGCGCTCAGGATGAAATGTTGCTGGCGCGGGGCCTGGTCCAGTGGCAGCATGAACCCTTGCAGGCGCACCGTCTGGCCGCCGAGCCGGGTGATGTTGCCGTCGAACTGCGGGACAAACTTGGTGTTTTGCTTGACCAGCTTCACCTGGGCCAGGGTCTCCCAGGAAACGGCCATCTGGGCCTGGGCTGGAACCGCCATGAACAGGAGCCCAAAGAGCCACGGAGTGAGGCGACGCATCGTCATCGGGATCGTATGAAGGCTTGACGGGGCTTGGAAGTACGCTCTTTACGACGTACCGGCGGTTTTGTTTTCGGGACGTTGCAGGCAGGATGGAGTTTGTTCCAGGTCGGACCTGACCTCACACGGCAGAGACGGTTCGGCGTGCTGCCAGAGGGTGTGCCGTTCCTTCATCCCTGTGCCAGCGTCCGGGCGATGTCGATGCGGTAGGCCTGGAAGGCGGGCAGCAGGGCGGCCACCAGACCCAGACCTACCGCCAGGGCCAGGAGCCAGAGTTCCTCGATGGTCCAGGCCAGCCCGGTGATCTCCACCTGCTGGGCCTCCCGCAGGAACCAGCCGAGCACCTCGGTTGCCACATGGCCCAGCACCAGCCCCAGCACCGTACCCATCAGGACCATGAGTAACCCTTCGAGCAGGACGTGCCACAGCAGCTTCATCCGGGAGGCACCCATCGTCCGCATCAGGGCCAGGTCGTACCGCCGTTCCTTCAGGGCGTTGTAGAGGGCGATGAACACCCCCAGGGCGGCTGCCAGCATGAGGATCAGCCCGAACGCTTGCAACGCTTTGAACCCGACCCCGAGCAACTCGAACAGCCGGGTGGTCTCGGAGGCGGGGGATGCGGCTTGCAGGTTCGTCTGTCCGTTGACGAAGCGCGGAAACAGGGCAACGGCCATTGGAGAGCTGTATTGCACCAGCAAGGCGGTGATCTCTTTCGTGGCCGCATCCGGACGGGTGTACAGGGGCGGCAGGGGTGCCGGGGCACCGCCTCCCAGTATCGGGAACCGGGGCATCAGGGCCGGAGGTGCAGTGTCTGCCTGGGGCACGGGCGAGGCCATCCCCGCGGCGGGGACAACCGGTACCGCGCTGGAATCGACGGCTTCATCCGCGTGCGTTTCGGCGTCGGATCCGGTAGCCTCGTGCGGTTCATGCACGGCCCAGACCGTCTCAATGCTGGTGAGGATGAGCCGGTCGAGGACTGCGCCGCCGGGTTGCAGGATGCCCACCACCTGCATGGGCCGCTCGCCATGTGCCTGTCCGCCTTCGGTGAGGCCGTGGCTGCTGGTGAACGTATCGCCCACCTGCAGGCCCGCCTGCCGGGCCACCGCCGCCCCGATGACCGTCTCCATCTCCCCTTCCCAGAGCCGCCCCTCCTGCGGGGTCATCCCGTAGTGGGCCAGGTATTCGGGCGTGCTGCCCACGATCCGGTAGCCCTGGTAGCTGTCCCCCAGGGCCAGCGGGATGGCCTGCTTCACCGCCGGGTTCTGCACGAGCTGCGCCGCCTCGGCGAGGGGGATGTTCCCGGTGGGCGCGTCCAGGTGGAAGATGGTTGCCAGGATGAGTTGCAGCGGACTGCCCTTGGCCCCGACCACGAGGTCAATGCCCTGCGCGTTGCGCGTCAGGTTGTGCTCGACCTGCTTCCCGACCAGCAGCAGGACGACGATGGTAGCGATGCCCAGGGCCAGCAACAGCACGTTCAGCAGCGTGTTCAGCCCGCGCCGGCGGATGTAGGACCAGGTGACGTGGAAGAGGTTCATGGGGAGGCAAAAGACAAGACGAGGAGCACCCGCCGTTTACTGCGGATCGAGGAGCAGTTGCTTGTCGAACCGGTCCTTGATGCGCTGGTCGTGGGTGGCGATGACGAGTGTGGCGTTGTAGGCGTCGGCCTGGCGGAAGAGCAGGTCCAGCACCTGCTGGCACCGCAGGTCGTCCAGCGCCGACGTCGGCTCGTCGGCCAGGATGAGGCCAGGGGCGTTCATCACTGCCCGTGCCAGCACCACCCGCTGCTGCTGCCCTACGCTGAGTTCATGCGGATACGCCCGTTCCTTGCTGCCCAGGTCGAGGCTCCGCAGCACTTCCTTGAGGCGGCTTTTGTCCTGCGGCATCCCGGCCAGATAGGGGGCTATCATCAGGTTTTCGGCCACCGTCAGCGTGTCGAGCAGGTGCATCTGCTGGAACACGATGCCGATGTGCCGCCCCCGGAAACGGTCGCGTTCCGAGGCTTTCATGGCCCCCAGGTCCTTCCCCGCGACTGCCACCGTGCCCTGGGTGGGCGCGAGCAACCCGGCCATGATGTGCAGCAGCGTCGTCTTGCCGCTGCCCGACTGCCCCAGCACCAGGCAATGTTCCCCCGGATGCAGCGTCAGTTCTGGCAGTTGCAGCACCAGGTGCCCGTTGTAGGCATGGCGGATGTTCCGGAGGACCAGCGTGGACATGAGGGAAGCGAGGTCGTGGAGGGAAGCACGGGAAGTTAGGGAACGGCGATGCCCGGCGCACGGGTCCTGATTTGAAACGTTGGGGGAGGTGCCCGGCCCCCGGCTGCGCAACGCCTGCCGGGGGCCGGATAGAATGGCCGCGCCCATGCCGCTTTCGGCG
>CAZLRO010000010.1:0-6886 GCA_964561865.1 uncultured Rhodothermaceae bacterium
GAAGAACGTCCCTGTCGTGTCGCGGATGGCCCAGGCCACACTTTGCGAGAAGCTGTGCAGGTGCAGCCAGTCCCGGAGCCGGCGGCTGGCGGCAAAGAACGCGGCGGCGTCGGCCCCGGCTGCCCGCAGCGTGTCGGTAGACGGGGGCGGGGTGGCGATCCAGGCCAGCAGCCGCTCTACCGCCAGCGGATGCCAGGGTTCCCAGGGGGTGGGGGTCTGGTTGAGCAGAACCAGGGCATCGTGGCGCTGGACCTCCGGGCGTGCCAGGGCCGCGTTGAGGCCGACGGTATAGGCCCGCAGGAGCGCCTGGTCGACTTCGGGCAGGGCGGCATAGACCTGCCGGGCCGTCTCGGCCAGTGCAAGCTGCAAGGTCACCGCGTCCAGGGCTTGCATCCGGGGGCCGAACCATGCACTCAACTGCCCCAGGGCTGCCTGTCGCATCAACAGGAGCGGCCAGGTACGCCGTGTGGCATGCACGTAGCCGAGGGCCGCGTAGCCATCGGCCTCTGTTGTGGCGGTGATGCTAACCCCGTCCTCGGCGTGCCAGCCAATCTCCACCGGGGCCACCAGGTGCGGGATCGCCTGCTCGGCGGGGGGGTCCAGGCGCACCCCGTAGGCCAGATACCAGAGTAGCCCTCCCCCCACCAGGAACACCAGCAGAACCGCAGTCAGGAAAGCAAGCAGGCGAGGCACAGCGGAGACTTCGGGTTGATTGCAGATGGGAGGGAAGAACACGCAGCAGGTGGATTCCGGAGGCAGCCAGGCTCGGTTGCCCTGTGCACCCCCAGCTTCCCCTGTTACGCTCTGTTCCGCCGTGCGGCCAGCCAGCGGGCGAAGGCGTCCACAGGCAAGGCATTGAGGCACTGGGAGGCGGTGAGGCCGCCCTTGCGGGCGACGGCCACGCCCCAGCGGAGGTAGGCCAGTTGGTCGGTGGCATGGGCATCCGGGTTGATGGCGATCATCACCCCTTGTCGTGTCGCCTCGCGGATCCAGGTCCAGTCCAGGTCCAGCCGGTAAGGGTTGGCATTGACCTCTATGGCAACGCCGTACCGGGCACAGGCGGCGATCACAGCAGCATGGTCGAGCGGATAGCCCTCGCGGGCCAGCAGCAGCCTCCCCGTCGGATGGCCGAGGATCGTAGTGTACGGGTTCTCGACGGCCCGGAGGACGCGCGCCGTGGCCTCGGCCTCGGTCATGTTGAAACCGGTGTGGACACTTGCCACAAGGTAGTCGAAGGTAGAGAGTACCTCGTCCGGATAATCGAGCGACCCGTCGGCCAGGATGTCGCTCTCGATGCCGTTGAAGAGCCGGAACGCCGGGCCACCGTCCTGGGCAAAGCGTTCGTTGAGCCGCCGGACCTCCGCCTGCTGCTCGTAGACGCGGGGGATAGGCATGCCGTTGGCGACGGCCAGGGAGCGGCTGTGGTCGCCGGTGCCATAGTAGGCGAGGCCCATCGCACGGGCGGCCTCGGCCATCTGGACCAGCGTATGCGCCCCGTCGCTGTAGGTGGTATGGTTGTGCAGGGTGCCCCGCAGGTCGTCTACCGTCAGCAGGAGGGGCAGGGTACCCGCCGCCGCCTCGTCTAGCACCCCGGCAGCGTCGCGCAGCTCTGGCGGGACCACCGGCAGGCCCACGCGGGCATAGACGGCGGCCTCGTCGGGCAGGTCTGGCACCAAGCCGTAGCGGGCCTCAAAGTCCGCCACATGGTCGGGGGGACCCGTCGCCCGCCAGAGCGCAGTGCCGTAGGCTGCCGGGGACACCAGGGCCACCGTGAAACCGAACCCGTCGGGCAGCGTGCCCACCAATCGCCAGGCATCGTCTTCCGCGACGGGAGCTTCCGGCGTCAGCCAGGGGGCAAGGGTCTGTTGCACCGCACCGAGACCCGCCCCGGCCACCACGAACGCTACGGCCCCGACGGTGGGCAGGGCACGGCGCATCTCGCCCGCCAGGTCGGCCTGGGGGGCACAGCGGCGCAGGGTGTGCAGGATCGGCTCGGCCTGGAGGAACGCCTCGGCATACCGGCGGCGGGTGCTGTAGGCCCGCAGGAGCCGGATGTTGTCGAGGATAGCCGTCTGCGTCTTGAGGCCAAAGCCTTCCAGGGCCGCCACCCGTCCGAGGTGGGCCGCCGTCTCCAGGTCTTCGAGCGTCGTCACCCCCAGGTCCTGCCAGAGCATCCGTACCTTCTTCGCCCCCAGCCCCTTGACGCGCAGCACCTCCAGCAGTCCGGTCGGGATGGCGTTGAGCAGGTCGTCGCGCAGGCCGAAAGACCCGCGCCCGACGAGTTCGCGGATCTGGGCCTCCAACCCCTCTCCGATGCCGGGGATATCGGTCAGCGTGCCTCCGTGCAGCCGGTCCACCACCGACACATCGAGGCGTTCCAGCGTCCGGGCAGCTTGGGCAAACGCCTTCGCCCGAAACGGGTTGCCGCCGGTCAGCTCGATGAGCAGCGCCGTCTCATGCAGCAGGCGGGCGATGGCTTTGTTGGTCATGGCAAGGGCCGTAGCGGCGGGTCAGCAGGTTGCCGGGATAATACGACGTTCCGGGCTGTCGGGAACAGGTGTGGGATACGATGCAGGCCATGAAGTATCACGCAACCACCTGCTTTATTGGAATAGTACACCCGGCGGAACCCCAGTGCCGGTCGAGCACAGGCAAGACGGTTCTCCGAAAGAATCAGGAACGGGCGGACTGAGTCGAGGCCAGCAGGCCGTCCGGTTTCCACTGGGTGGCCGACAACTGGCAACGGCAGACCAACCACTGGCAGCGTTGGCGGGATCATTCCCGCCACGCTTCCGTAACAAACCGCGTTTTGCGCGTAAGAACCGTGCAGGGGGAGACACAAACATTGGGTATGGACTTCAAGCACACGTATCGCATGACACGCAGGCTCGTCACGTTTGGTGTCGTGTTGCTGGGCACGGGCATGTTGCTCGGCCTGCAACTCGGCAAGGTGTTCTTCGGGGATGACACGGCCCAGTCGCTCAAGAAACTTGAGGATGCGTTCATCCTCATCAACCAGCAGTACGTGGAGACGGTCGATTCCGGTGCCCTTGCCGAGAAGGCCATCGAAGGGATGCTCGACCAGCTCGACCCGCACAGCGTCTACATCGACGCGGCCCAGATGCGGGAGGTGGCCGAGGACTTCAACGCCTCGTTCGAGGGCATCGGCATCTCATATGACTTCATCACCGGCACGACCGAGGGGCGAGACACGCTGATGGTGCTCAGTGTGATTCCCGGTGGCCCCAGCGAAGACGCCGGGCTGCTCTCCGGCGACCGCATCCTCGCGGTCAACGACTCAAGCGCCATTGGCTTCACGAGTGAGGACGTGCAGCGCAACCTCAAGGGGCCACGCGGTACCAAAGTGACCGTCACGATCAAGCGTCCGGGGCACCGCGACTTGCTGAAGATGACCATCACCCGCGACAAGATTCCCCTCTACACCGTCGAGGCGGACTACATGGTGGACACCCAGACCGGCTACATCCGCCTCAACCGCTTCGCCCGCACCACCTACACCGAGTTCCTCGAAGCGCTCAACCGCCTGAAAGGGCAGGGGATGCAGCGCCTGGTGCTGGACCTGCGCGGCAACGCCGGAGGGTACATGGACCAGGCCATCCGCATCAGTGACGAGTTCCTCTCGGCGGGCCAGCTCATCGTCTCCCAGAAAGGCCGCCTGCCCGAAGCCAATGAGCAGTTCCATGCCCGTTCGGGTGGGAGCTGGGAGCGGCAGCCCGTCATCCTGCTGGTCGATGAAAATGCCGCCTCCGCCAGCGAGATCGTCACCGGCGCGTTGCAGGACCACGACCGCGCCCTCGTCGTCGGGCGGCGTACCTTCGGCAAGGGCCTCGTCCAGAAACAGTTCCAGCTCAACGACGGAAGCGCCATGCGGGTGACCATCGCCCGCTATTACACCCCCAGCGGACGCCTCATCCAGACGCCTTACGAGAACGGCAAGCAGGAAGAATACTACCGCAGCAAGTACGAGCAGCAGAGCGTGGACCGGACGCTGAGTGCGGAGGAAATCCTGCAACAGGTGCCCGACTCGCTCAAGTACCGCACCGACAATGGCCGGATCGTGCTGGCCGGGGGCGGCATCCTGCCGGACTACGTGGTGCCGGTAGACAGCCTCTCGCCCTTCCTGCAGGCGGTGCTGGGGCGTAACCTCGAAAACACCTGGGTCCGCCTCTGGCTCGACGAGCATGGGGCCAGCGTCCACCGCCAATGGGACCGCCGGAAGGACGACTTCATCCAGTCCTTCGAAGTCAGCGAGGCGATGCTCGATGCGTTCCTGGCCTATGCCGGGCAGCAGGGCGTCCAGGTGGTCGAGGGCGCCAAGCCCGCTGATACCGAAACCGTGCGGTACTTCAGCCAGGAGGAAGTGGCCGCCGATATGAACCGCCTGAAAGCCCTTCTGAAAGGCCGGCTCGGCACGCGGCTCTACGACCGCAGCATCTGGTATCCGATCTACCACGGCCAGGACCGCGTCTTCCAGGAAGCCCTCCAGCACTGGGAGGCGGCCCAGACGCTGGCCTCCCGCTACAGCGAGGCCCGGCGGTAGGCTGTACCCCCTCGTTCTCAGCTTTCAGTGGGTCCCGGAGCAATCGGGGACCCACTTTTGTTGTGGTCCGGACCCCGGCACGCCGCCGTGCATTGACAAGGTCGGATGGATTGGATAAGTTGCCCACGCTTCCGGCTGTTTTTGTAAGGAATCCGGAGAATCCCCCATGACCCGGACAGGTCTGCTGGTCTGGTTGCCCCAGGAGGTGGCCCGCGACGAAGGCATGGTCAACGTGCTGGTGCAGCGGTTCAACGAAGGGGGGCCGCCCTGGATGTGGCCGATCCTGGTCTGCTTCATCCTGGGCCTGGCCCTCTCACTCGAACGGGTGGTGATGCTGAACCTTGCCGATGTCAACATCCGGAAGCTGCTCGATGCCCTCCGGCAGGCCTGGCACCAAGGAGGAGCCACGGCTGCCGAAGCCGTGTGCAGCAAGGCACGGGGGCCGGTCGCCACGGTGCTGCGGGCCGGGCTGATGCGCCACCCCGAAGGAATTGCCGCCGTCGAGAAGGCCATCGTCGCTACCGGCTCCATCGCTTCCGGCTATCTGGAACGCGGGCTGGTGTGGATTTCCCTGTTCATCTCGCTGGCCCCCATGCTCGGTTTCCTCGGCACCGTCGTGGGCATGGTCGAAGCCTTCGATGCCATCCAGCAAGCCGGGGACATCTCGCCCACCCTCGTGGCCGGGGGGATCAAAGTGGCCCTGCTCACCACGGTCTTCGGCCTCATCGTGGCGATGGTGTTGCAGTTCTTCTACAACTACATTATCTCCCGCATCGACCGCATCGTGATGGACATGGAAGAAGCCTCCGCTGAATTCGTTGACCTGCTGGCAACCCCGTCGGGAGATAGCTGAGGGCTGTTAGCCGTTAGCTGTTGGCTGTTAGCTATTGGCTAGTGGGGTCCTTGGTGCTTAGTGCCTGGTACTTGGGCAAAGAGCAGCAACCTTCCCACCCGTGTCATCACGAGGAGGCCATCGGGCGATCTTGATCGCCAGGCCAGAGCCTGCCCCGAGGAACGAGGGGGCTTGATCTCACCCTTGCCACCCAAGCAGCAGCATCGAAGCAGTTCCAACGTTGAGATTGCCACGTCGTGGTCGATCTCATGAGATCGACCATGCTCCTCGCAATGACACGAGAGGGACGGCGGTGGCTTTCGCGATCCGAAATCCACAACCCGAAATCCCCATGTCCCCTTCCCTTCCCGACCTGCTGCCCATGGCGGCGCTGTGGCTGGTGTTCCTGCTGCTGGGCGGGACGGTTCTGGCGGCGCTGGTCTTTGCCGTGCGCAACCTGTCGTATGGACGGGTGCAACGGGTCTCGGCGGCAGTCTTCGGCGGGAGCCTGCTCCTGTTCGGGCTGCTGGGGCTGATAGGGGGAAGCTGGATCCGGGCAGGGATCGTGACCCTGCTGGCGCTGCTGCTGGTGCTGATGCTCGTGCTGGTAGCCTCTGGGGTGCGGCACCTGACAGACCGGTAAACCGCTGATCCGCAATGGTCTACTTCCGACCGCGTTCCCGCCCGGCAGCCGCCATCCCGACGGCCACGATGGCCGACATCGCGTTCCTGCTGATGGTCTTCTTCCTCGTCTCAACCACACTGGACGTGGACAGCGGGATCAGCATGGTGCTGCCGCCGAAGCTGGGAGCGGACCAGACCCCGCCACCTGTGCCAGCCGAAGACCTGCTCGTCGTGCAGGTCGAAGCCGACGGCAGCCTCGTCCTCGCCGGGCAGGCGGCAACCCTCGACCAGGTCCGCACGGCCGTCCGGTCACACCTCGAACGGCGGGGGGCCGCCGCCGTCATTTCCCTCAAAACCGACCGCCAGACCCCCTATCGGGCGTATATCGCCGTGCTGGACGAGGTCTGGATGGGATATTTTGACCGATGGGATGTCCTCGCACACCAACAAGGGTATCCCGATTACCAGTCCTATCGGGCACAGTTGCCCGCAGACCAGCCCGACGCCATCCGCGAAGCCCTCAAGCCCCGCATCTCCATCGCCGAGCCGGAAGCCACAGGACGATAGCGGGGGCGGACGGAACACCGCCCCGCCACGATGCCACATTCCTGCGTGCAGGGGATAGAAAATATAGTCAATTTGACTATATTATAGTCAAATTGACTATATTTCAGTCGAGTCGATGTAGCCTTTTTGCCTCTTTCCTTGCCCATGCCCACTTTCAGGCGCAGGTCCCGTACCCGTCCGGACATCCCGACGGCTTCCATGCCGGACATCATCTTCATCCTGCTGATCTTTTTCATGGTCAGTACGGTGTTGCGCGAGACGACCGTGCAGGTGCGTCCGGTGCTGCCCGAAGCCGAGGCCCT